>NZ_JBPODZ010000002.1:0-361014 GCF_052060015.1 Arhodomonas sp. SL1
TGGAACCGCATTCCTCATCGCCTGGAATCGCGTTCCTGTTCCCGTGGAACTGCGTTCCTCATCGCAAGGATTCCACAGCCGCCGGTCGTTCTTTCGCATGATCAAGTCATCGCCGTTATCGCGGAGCTCCCGTCGGGGATGCGGCTGATGGCGTCGCTGATGTACGGCAGCGGCCTGCGGGTCACGGAGGTGTGCCGGCTGCGCGTGCAGGATCTCGATTTCTCCCGGGCGGCGATCACGGTTCGTAGCGGCAAAGGGGACAAGGACCGGATCACCCTTCTCCCTGAGACGCTGCGCGAGGAGTTGGAGGCGCGCATCGATGTCGCGCGGCGAAGCTTGCAGGGGACACCCGTTGAGCGTCGCGTTCCGGTGACCCTGCCCTACGCGCTCGCGCGGAAGTACCCGAACGCAGGAACGACGTTGGCATGGCAATGGTTGTTTCCGGCCTCGCGGCCCTGCATGGACGAAGGCGGGCACGTCGTACGGCACCATCTTCACCCCTCGGCCGTACAGCGGGCGGTGTCGGCGGCAATGCGCCGGGCCGGGGTTGTGCGCCGGGGGTCGTGCCACACGCTGAGACACAGCTTTGCGACCAATCTGCTGGCGGGCGGCACGGATATCCGAACGGTGCAGGAGCTGCTCGGGCACCGGAGCGTGGAAACCACGCAGATTTACACCCACGTGCTGGGCAGTCGCTTCGCGGGGGTCAGGAGCCCTCTCGGCTAGCGATAGGTAGTGCCGTCCGTGGCTGGTTTCCATTCCCTCATCCCCCTCACCTCTGGACGTGCTGGCGCACGCCCGGTTAGGTCACGGCTGCCCCGGCCGGCATGGTGTTGTCCAGTCGGCTGGGTCGATGCAGCGCGGGCCCGTCACCCGCACTTGGAGTCCCCGCAGTTCAGGCAGGTCAGGCAGCCATCCATGACGACCATGGCCTTGGTGTGGCACTTGCCGCAGAGCTGGGCGCCCTCGGGGTACTGGTCGGTGCTGTCGTCGCAGTCCGCCGCGGTCTGGTCCTGGGCGGCGCGGGCCTCGGCCTCGGCGCGCTTCTGCTCGATGAACGCCCGCTGGTGCTCGTCCAGCCCCTCGGTGTCGAGCATGCCGATCTTCTTGAGGTGCTGGTCGATGACCTCGCCGATCTCGGCCACCAGGGAGGGCATGAACTTGCCCCCGCGCTTGAAATAACCGCCCTGGGGGTCGAAGACGCTCTTCAGCTCCTCGACGAGGAAGGTGCAGTCGCCGCCCTTGCGGAACACCGCGGAGATGATGCGGGTGAGCGCGACGATCCACTGGAAGTGGTCCATGTTCTTCGAGTTGATGAAGATCTCGAAGGGCCGGCGGATCTCGTGCTCGCTGCCCGGGTTGAGCACCACGTCGTTGATGGTGACGTAGAGGGCGTGCTCCGAGAGCGGGGTCTTGATCTTGTAGGTGGAGCCCTCGAGGACCTCCGGTCGTTCGATGCGCTCGTGCATGTGCTGGATCGACGACTCCACCGGGGCGGCCGCTTTCTGTTCAGTCTGGCCGCCCTCGTCGGGCTTCGCCACCTCATAGTCGACGATCTTTCGCTCGATCCGGATGGGCATGTCGGGCTCCTCGTCCGGGGTGGTGTTTTCGATGTCTTCCTGCGTCTTTGCCATGGCTGTCAGAACCGTCCGTAGTAGCCCTCTTTGAGGGCGTCGTAGAGGTTGGCGGCGGTGTGGATCTCGCCGTCGTACTCGATCTCGTCGCCACCCTTCGCCTCGACCACGGTGCCGTCCTCGAGGACGAACCGGTAGGTGGTGTTGGCGAGGTCGCTCTCCTTGACGAGCACGCCCTGGAAGGCCTCGGGGTTGAAGCGGAAGGTGGTACAGCCCTTCAGCCCCTGCTCATAGGCATACCGGTAGATGCCCTTGAAGTCTTCGTAGGGGTACTCGGTGGGCACGTTGGCGGTCTTGGAGATCGACGAGTCCACCCAACGCTGGGCCGCGCCCTGGATATCGACGTGCTGCTTCGGCGTGACGTCGTCCGCGGTGATGAAGTAATCGGGGAGGTTACGCGTCTCCGGATCGGTGGACGGCACCGCCTCCGGGTCCACGAAGTAGCGATAGGCCAGCAGCTCGAAGCTGTAGACGCCCACGCTCTCCTTGGACTTCTTGCCCTCGCGGATGACGTTGCGCGTGTAGTGGTGCGCGAAGCTCGGCTCGATGCCGTTGGACGCGTTGTTGGCCAGCGACAGCGAGATGGTGCCGGTGGGCGCGATGGAGCTGTGATGGGTGAAGCGCGCGCCGCGCTCGGCGAGCTCTTCCACCAGCTCCGGCTCGACGTCAGCGACGCGCTGCATGTAGCGGCTGTAGCGCGCCCACAGCACCCGGCCCTGGATGGTGTCGCCGACCTGGTAGCCGTCGTCGGCCATCTCCGGGCGCTTGCTGAGCATCTCCTCGGTGACCGTGAACTCCTCGTCCATCAACGGCGCGGGGCCCTTCTCGTCGGCCAGCGACAGGCCGGTGCGCCAGCCCTCCAGCGCCATCTCCTTGGCCACCTGCTCGGTGAACGCCAGCGAATCCGCCTCGCCGTACTTCATCCGCAGCATGGTCAGCGTCGAGCCGAGGCCGAGGAAGCCCATGCCGTGGCGGCGCTTGCGCATGATCTCCTCACGCTGCTGGGGCAGCGGCAGGCCGTTGATCTCCACCACATTGTCGAGCATGCGGGTGAAGATGCTCACGGTCTTGCGGTACTCGTCCCAGTCGAAGCGCGCCTTGTCGGTGAACGGATCGCGGACGAACTTGGTGAGGTTCACCGACCCCAGTAAACAACTACCGAAGGCGGGGAGAGGCTGCTCCCCGCATTGCCCGGTCACCAACCCATTGAATATAACGGTATTATGGTCTTCCTGGGTGGTATCGAATACCGCGTCCCGACCCGCATATTCAACGGAGGCGATACGGCTCGCAAAGCGCTGGGACTTGCGCAGCACCTTGTCCGCGACCCACTGCCGATACTTGTCGTTCTTGTAATCGAGCAGGAAGCCGACTTCCTCCATGAAGGCCTCCCGGGACTCGCCGTCAATGATGAGCTCGTAGTCCGCCTGGCAGGAGTAATCCCGGCTGCCGCCCTTGCCATCCGGCAAGACACGGGTGCCCGCCTTCCGGCGCTGGCGAATCCGGCAGAAGACGCCGAAGTTCGCCAGCAACGTCTGCACCTCCTGCAACAGCGGTCGATAGCTGGAGGCGAGCCGGATGGAGCAACTCTGGCTCTTCCCGGAGATATTGACGGTACCGTCCGCCTGGAATAACGCGCGCAGATATCCTTTGACGCAGTCCTCGCTGCCCTGCCAGATCACTTCCGGTACCGAGAATTTGCTCTCCCGGGTGAACCCATAGTGCTCCAGCACGCGTTTGAGCAGCACCGAGCGGATGAACAGGTGGTTACGCTCGGGTACCGCCATCGGAGCGATCTGGTAGGCGCGAGCCGTCTTCGCGACGCCGGCGATCAACTCATTGATATAGGCAGCCATGTCATCCGCGAGCCGGCGCTCTTCATTCCAGAAGTTCACCAACACGGCCTCCTTGCCGTTACCACGATTGGTGAAGTGGCCATCGCCGGTAATCAGGCCCAACAACGCACCGAGCTTCTCATTACCATTGCTGCCGAACTGCCCCTTACCGGACTGCACCAGCAACACATCGCCTTCCCGCAGATCGCGAAGCTTGATCTTGCCGCGCTGGGTGTAAAAATCATGCCACTCCGTGGCCTTGATCTCGTAGCCATCCTCGGTGACCACGCGATAGACGTCCGCCTCGCGCGCGGTCAAGAATGCCGGCTTCGCAGGCCGGGAGACAGCGCCGTTCCCTTCTTGACCCAATGCGCGACGATCCACTGTGACCTCCAGCGGTTCGCCGGAGGCATAGAGATCGCCGATGCGCACTAACCCATTCTGGGTATGCAGTCGTGTGTCCGCCGTCACGCACGGATTGGTCGCCCGGATCTCCTCGCAGAACCAGTTGTTGTTCATCTCGTTGACCCGGTCGATGAGGATGAAGCCCGGCTCCGCGTAGTCGTAGGTGGAGGTCATGATCATGTCCCAGACGCGCTGGGCCTTGACCTTGCGGTAGATGCGGCAAGCCACCAGGCCGTCCTCACGGGTGATGTAGCCCTCGCGCCGGGGCCACTCCCGCCAGATAACCTGCTCCGGGTCGTTGAGATCGACGCCGTCCATCTCCGCCTCCTTGGGGGAGAGGGGGAAGGCGAGCGGCCAGTCGTCACCGTTCTCCACGGCCTTCATGAAGCCATCGGTGATCAGCAGCGAGAGGTTGAACTGCCGCAACCGCCCCGACTCGCGCTTGGCGCGGATGAAATCCAGCACGTCCGGGTGGCCGACGTCGAAGGTGGCCATCTGCGCACCGCGCCGCCCACCGGCCGAGGAGACCGTGAAGCACATGCGGTCGTAGATATCCATGAACGACAGCGGCCCGGAGGTGTAGGCGCCGGCACCGGAGACGTAGGCGCCCTTCGGTCGCAGCGTGGAGAACTCATACCCGATGCCGCAGCCCGCCTTCAATGTCAGGCCCGCCTCGTGGACCTTCTCCAGGATGTCGTCCATGGAGTCGCCGATGGTGCCGGAGACGGTGCAGTTGATCGTCGAGGTCGCGGGCTTGTGGTCCCAGGCGCCGGCGTTGGAGGTGATCCGGCCGGCGGGGATGGCCCCGTGGCGCAGCGCCCAAAGGAACTTCTCGTACCATTCGTCACGCTTGCCGTCCGGCTCGATATCCGCGAGGGCCCGGGCGATGCGCTTGTAGGTGTCGTCCACGGTCTCGTCGAGCACCGTGCCGTCCTTGGTCTTCAGCCGGTACTTCTTGTCCCAGATGTCGTGGGAGGCGGGCTGAATCGGGATCTCGGTCACGGCCCTCGGTAGCGTGCGCACCTTGGCGGCATCAGTCATCCGGTGGTCTCCCTGGCTGTGTATGCGAAGTTTTTGAAAGCGGGCGCCGTCAGCGCCTTATGGCAGTTTTCCACAACATATGAACGGCTCATCCACAATGCAACGCTATATGTTGTGGTTCTGCGAGAAGATGATATACCAGATCCGCGGCCTGTCAAGGCGCATACTTATACAAATACTTGACAAACGTCGCCATTACGGATACGTTTTGTCCAACGTCGTCGCCGGCCTGTCCGGCAGCGCGTAGTCTCCCTTCCCCTTCCTCCGTAACGACGAGGCGTCGCGCAAGCGACGATTCAGCCGGGCCCAGCCCGGCTTCTTTTTTTCCGCTCACGACACTTGCCGCCACAGCGGTTACCCTTATGCCCTTCGGCAGCGAGGGAGGATGCACGGATGACCCACGAGCACTGGGGCTCGAGGCTGGCCTTCATACTCGCCGCGGTGGGCTCGGCGGTCGGCCTCGGCAACGTGTGGAAGTTCCCGTACATCACGGGGGAGAACGGCGGCGGCGCCTTCGTGCTGGTCTACCTGCTGTGCATCGCGCTGATCGGCCTGCCCATCCTGATCGCCGAGATCCTCATTGGCCGACGGGGCCAGCGCAGCCCGATACGCTCGCTTTCCCTGCTGGCGCGCCGCGAGGGCGCCTCGCCGCTGTGGGGCGGCGTCGGGCTACTGGGTACGGCGGGGGCGTTCGTGATCCTGTCGTTCTACAGCGTCATCGCCGGCTGGGCGCTGTCCTACGTCTTCGAGGCCGCCTCCGGCGCGTTCACCGGCGCCGGTGCCGACGAGGTGGAGGCCCGTTTCTCCGCCCTGCTCGCCAGCCCGATTCGTCTGGTGCTCTGGCACACTGTATTCATGCTGCTCACCGTCGTCGTGGTGGCCCGTGGCGTGCGGGCCGGCCTGGAGCGGGCGGTGAAGTTCCTCATGCCAGGGCTGGCGTTGCTACTGGTGATCCTGGTGGGTTACGCGGCCACCACGCCGGGGTTCGCCGATGGGGTAAATTTCCTCTTCCGGCCGGACTTCTCCCAGCTCGGCACCGACGCCGTCCTGGTCGCCCTCGGCCATGCCTTCTTCACCCTGAGCCTGGGCATGGGGATCATGATCGCCTATGGCTCCTACCTCACCCCGCAGACCTCCATCGCGGGCACGGCCATTACCATCGTGATCCTGGACACGGTGATCGCGCTGCTCGCGGGGACGGCGATTTTTCCCGTGGTCTTCGCCAATGGCCTGGAACCCGGCGCCGGCCCGGGGCTGATCTTCCAGACCCTGCCGCTGGCCTTCGGCGCGATGCCGGCGGGGGCGCTGTTCGGGACCCTGTTCTTCGTGCTCCTGACCTTCGCCGCCTGGACCTCCACCATCTCGCTACTCGAGCCCACCGTGGAGTGGCTGCAGGAGCGAGGCAACCGCCGGGTGCCGGCGACCATCAAGGCCGCCGTTCCCATCTGGGCCTTAGGCATGGTGGCGGCGCTGTCGTTTAACGTGTGGTCCGGGGTGAGTGTGCTCGGCCGGGGCCTGTTCGATCTGCTGGACTTCGTCACCGCCAATATCATGCTGCCACTCACCGGTCTGGGCGTGGCCCTGTTCGCCGGCTGGGCGCTATCGGCGGCGAGCTCCCGCGAGGAGCTCGGGCTGGGCATCGGCCCCGGCTACCGGCTCTGGCACGGGGGGATCCGTTACCTCACGCCGGTCGCCGTGGTGGTGGTCTTCCTCTACAACCTGCTCTAGCGGCGGACGATGATAAGCAGCACGCCGGCGGCGATGGCCAGGCCGCCGAGGACCAGGTCGTCGTAGCGGAAGCTCAAGTGGATGATGCCCTGCAGGCCGTGGAGGATCAGCCAGGCCCCGAGCAGCAGGTAAGCGATCTGGCGCATTCCGTCCCCTTTCTTATTGCGGAGTGTGGCGGGGGCGGATTATACCGGGCGCCGGCGGCTCACACCTCCTCGTGGAGGCCGCACTCACGCTTGAGGCCGAAGAAGCGCGTGTCCTGCGCCTCCATATCAGCATCCAGGCGGCGCGTTGTGTGCCAGTCCCCGATGGAGACATAGCCCTCGTGCCACAGCGGGTGATAGGGCAGCTCGTGGCGCCGGAGATAGCGATAGACGTCGCGGTCGGTCCAGTCGACGATGGGGTGGATCTTGTAGCGACCGTTCTGGATGCTGACCACATCCAGATCGGCACGGCTCGCCGCCTGATCGCGGCGCAGGCCGACGAACCAGGCCTCGGCACCCAGCTCCGCGAGCGCCCGCTGCATAGGCTCGACCTTGTTCATCCGGTTGTAGCGCTCGATCCCCTCGAGCCCTTGCTCCCAGAGGCGGCCGTGGCGGGCCTCCTGCCAGGCCGGGCTCAGCGGGTTGCGGTAGACGTGGAGATTCAGCCCCAGGCGCTCGGTGAGCCGGTCCACGAACCGATAGGTCTCGGCGAACAGGTAGCCCGTGTCCACCAGCACCACGGGAATATCCGGGCGCTGGCGGGTGACCAGGTGCAGCATCACCGCCGCCTGGGCGCCGAAGCTGGAGGAGAGCACGATACGCCCGCGGAACCGCGCCAGCCCCCAGGCCACCCGCGCGGTAGCGCTGGCACCGGCCAGCTCGCCGCTTGCCGCGACCGGATCCGGCGGGGCCGGAGATGCCTGCTGGGAGAATGTGTTGATCGCCGTGACGGTCATGCCTGCCTCCGAATCGCCCGGGGACGTCTCGAGCAGGCACCACCCTAATAATGCCGCCTTAAACGATAAAGGAATGAATCACACTATATTCAATCATTATCGTTATATGCCCCCCCCCCAACGGCGTCACCGGCAGTGCCCCCCAGGCCTGGGTCACGGGCATGATCTCCATGGCGTTGATGTTCACGTGGGGCGGCAGATGAACCACCCAGTGGATGATCTCCGCCACATCCTCGGGAACGATAGGATCCTTGCCCTGGTACAGCTCCGCGGCGCGCTCGGCGTCACCACGGAAACGGTGGACGGAGAACTCCGTCTCGCAAAGCCCCGGCTCCAGGTTGGTGACCCGCACCCGGGTGCCGAGCAGGTCCGCGCGCAGGTTACGGGAGAACTGGGCGACGAAGGCCTTGCTCGCCCCGTACACGTTGCCGCCGGGATAAGGCCAGCGTCCGGCGGTGGAACCCAGATCGACGATATGCCCGCGGTCCCGGGCCACCATCCCCGGCAGCACGGCGCGGGTGGCGTACAACAGCCCCTTCACATTGGTGTCGACCATGGCCTCCCAGTCATCCAGGTCCGACTCCCAGGCGGGCTCCATACCCCGGCCGAGGCCAGCGTTGTTGACCAGCACGTCCGGCTCGTCGAAGGGCGCCGGCAGCGAGCCCAACGCCTCGGTGACCGCGGCGCGGTCGCGCATGTCGATCCCCAGGATGTGCACGCGGTCTGGGCCGCCGAGCTCCTCGGCCAGGGCCTCGAGGCGCTCCCGCCGCCGCGCGGTCGCCACCACCCGCCACCCATCCGCCGCGAAACGGCGTGCGGTGGCCGCGCCGAAGCCGGCTGATGCGCCGGTCACCACGATGGTCTTCGACATCCCTTCCCTCCGCTGGGTCTCAGCATTCGATCTCGTCGGCGCGCACCGGCACGAACCGGGCACCGTCGAGCTCCGGCTGCAGCACTACGATCTCACCCTTGGGATATACCCCGGGGCCGAGGCCGTGGCTGGCATGGGCCAGGGCCTCCACGGTGGCGTCCTCCGCCGCGCCTTCGGGCACCATCAGGTGGAAGCCCACCACGGCATCATCCGTCTGCGCGGCGGTCCAGCGAACCTCCTGGCGGGCACGATTCACCTCCCGCTGCAGGTCCCGATCGCCGGCATGGTGGTATTGCCCCGCGCGCAGGGCGCGGAGCAACCGCGCAGCAAGGGCTTCGGCGGCATCGACGGCTTCGGGTTTACCCGGGATCTGCACGCCGCCGGCGGCGACGAAGGCCCCGGCGAAGGTGACGGGATCCTGCGAGCCACTGTGCCGCAGTGCCTCACGGCCGGCGGCGACGGCATCACGAATGCGCGCGAGCTGGCGGGCGCGGAACCGCCCCATCACTCGTAGCTGTCGTAGTCGTTCATGTAGCTCGTGGAATACGCCTGCTGCACCCGGATCTTGGCGGCGATGAAGTCCTTGTGCTCGATGTGCAGCAGCTCCCCGATCTTGCGCACCAGCTGTTCCTCGTAGCGGTTCATGTCCTCGTCAGCCAGGCACACCCGCCAGAGCAGCTCGACCACGCGGCACTTCGTCGGGTAGTCGAAGTTCTCGTTGATGAGCTGCGTGAACTCGAAGTGATCGGTGGCCTCGTGGGCCTCCCGGTCGGCGAGGTCGATGAGCTCGGTGGTCTCCTCATCGGAGAGATGGAAGACCTCACGGATGCCCTCGTGGATGGCCTGGAACTCCATGCTGTGGCGCTCGTTGTCCTCCTGGGCCATTTCCACGAGCAGGGCAGCAGTAGCGAGCTGGAGTCGGTGCTGCAGGTCGTCATCGGCCGCGTCGTCGACCTGGATCCGTTCCTGGTAGAAGCGCTTAATGGCCTCGAGCATGTCGGCTCCCGGTTCCCTTCCTGTCGCGTAAGCTCAATCCTACTATCGAACGACGGCGCGCGCGGCGCAACCCTCCGACCGGACGCCGCGTGCCCCAGATCAGTAGTTACCGGCGATCCGAGTCGGCTCCAGCGCCGCCCGCACCCGCAGCCGCTGACCGGGGCGGATGAGATCCGGATTGGCCAGCTCATTGAGCGCTACCAGCTCGTCGACGCCCAGATCAAAGCGCCCGGCAATGGCGGCGAGGGTGTCACCTCGGCGCACCGTGTACAGCGCGCCACCCTCATCGACCGGCAGCTCGGCGAGGGACTTCGGCGGCTCGCCAGACATGGGCACACGCAGGCGCTGGCCGACCTGTATCCGGTCCGGGCGGGTGATCCCGTTGGCCGCCGCCAGGGCGAGGGTCGGGACCCCGTGGCGGTCGGCAATCACCGACAGGCTCTCGCCGGGACGCACGCGGTGGTGTTGATCCGGCCACTGCTCCGCGTAACGCTGGTCCAGGGGCACAGCGGCCAGGGCATTCCGCAGCCCCGCCGGATCGTCGGCGGGCAGGCGCAGCGCATAGCCGGCGGGGATGAACTTGTCACCGGCCCAAACGGCCCGGGACAGCCCGGAGTTATAGCGGCGCAGGGAATCCTCGTCGCTGTCCAGGGCATCCGCCACGGCAGCCGCCGGCATGTAGTCCGGGACCTCGATCTCCACCGTCCGCAACGCGGGCTCCATCTCCAGCCCCGCGAAGTAGTCCTCGGGCGACTCCGTCACCTCGGCGGCGGCGAGGATGGCGGGGTAGAAGTTGCGGGACGCGAAGCCGAAATAGGGGCCGGTGTAGCCGGCGATGATCGCGTCGATCCGCCGGGTGCCCATCTCCCTGGTGGCCCGGCGCATGCCATTGGCCCCATGGTTGTAGGCGGTCACCGCCAGCGGCCAGCTACCGAGCTTCTCGTAGTTGTCGGCGAGCAGCCGGGCGGCGGCGTCCGAGGAACGCCACGGGTCCATGCGCTCGTCGATTACCGCGTCGATGCGCATGTAGTCCCGGCCGGTGCCGGCGGTGAACTGCCACATGCCGGCGGCCCCGGCGTGGGAACGGGCCCGGGGATTGAACGAGGACTCCACGTGGGGCATGGCCGCCAGGGCCTCCGGCACGCCATGGGCGCGCAGCCGTTCGCGGATGTGGGGCAACCAGCGCCCCGAGCGCTCGAGCCCCGCACGGAAGCGCTCGCGCAGACCACTCTGCACCCGCAACCCCTCCGCGGCGGCACGGAAGGCGGCGGGTTCCACATCCTCGGGGAAGTGCTCGCGCAAACGCTGCTGCAGCGGCGAGGCCGGCTGCGACGGGTCCTCGGCGAGCCGCTCCAGCGCCTCCTCGTAGGCGGCAACCAGCGCCCGGACGGCGTTGCGCCGGCGTTCCGGCTCGTCCCGGGGGGGAAGGTCCACCATGGCGTAGACCCGGTGGAGATGGCGGCGATCATGGATCAGGGCCTGATCCTCGGAGACCTCGGTGTAGACGCGCTTCCAGAAACCTACGGTGTCCTCCAGGCCGGCCGGTCTCGGCAGCGCCTCCGCAGCGGCCCAGCCGGGAACGGCCAGTGCCAACATCACCAAGACCAATCGCGTGAACCCTTTCATGCCCCCCTCCCCCGTGTACGGACCGCGCCTCGCCCGAGAATACTAACGTTTGCCCGACAAAGGCCAGCACCGCGACAATCCCGGGCCCGTGCTACCGTGGGGCCCATGGACGAGACGCTCGATCCGGGACCCTTCGGCTGGCTGTTCATCGTCGGCTCCGGCGTGATCGCCACCGTGGCCGCCGTGCACGCCCTGCTGAACAAGCGCGACCCGGCCGGGGCCTTCGCCTGGGTGGCGGTATGCCTGCTCTTCCCCCTCGCCGGCCCGTTACTGTACTTCGCCTTCGGCATCAACCGCATCCAGACCCGGGCCCGGGAGCTGCGCGCTGAGGAACTGCCGCCCGTCGGCGGCGAACCCACCGACGCCTCGCCGGTAGTGGACCCGGTATTCGCACAGCAGGCGCGGATATCCGACGCCGTCACCGGCATGCCACTGACCGAGGGCAACGCGGTGACCATGTACCAGGACGGCGAGCAGGCATTCCCGGCCATGCTCGCCGCCATCGAGGCCGCGCGGGAACGTGTCTTCCTCGCCACCTACATCTTCGAGAGCGACCACACCGGGCTGCGCTTCGTCCAGGCGCTGCGCCGCGCCGCCGACCGGGGCTTGGACGTGCGGGTGCTCCTCGACGGCGCGGGCGAGTGGTACTCCTGGCCGCGGATCCGGCGCCGCCTCCGGGCCGAGGGCGTGCCAGTGGCGCGTTTCCTGCCCCCGCGCCTGCTGCCTCCCCGGCTGCTGGTGAACCTGCGCAACCATCGGAAGATCCTGGTCATCGACGACGAGACGGCCTTCGTCGGCGGCATGAACATCGGTGACCGCCAGCTCGCCCAAAACGAACACCATGGTGCCCATGATGCCCATTTCCGGCTGGACGGCCCCGTGGCGCGGCAGGTGGAGAGCGTGTTCCTCGACGACTGGCAGTTCACCACCGGCCGTCGCCAGGATCCGCCCGCGCGCAAACCCCACCCCGGTGGGAGGGCGATGGCCCGTACTATCATCGATGGGCCCAACGAGGACCTGGACCGGCTCACCATGGTGCTGGTGGGGGCCATCGCCGCGGCCCGCCACCGCGTGCTGGTGATGACCCCCTACTTCCTGCCACCGCGGGAGCTGATCGCCGCGCTGCAGGCGGCGGCCATCCGCGGCGTGGCCGTGGAGATCATCCTGCCCGGCCGCAACAACCTCCCGTTCATGCACTGGGCCACCCGGAACATGCTCTGGGAGCTGGTCAAGTGGGGCGTGCGTGTCCACTACCAGGAGGGCCGTTTCGTCCACACCAAGCTCCTGGTGGTAGACGACCACTACGCCCAGGTGGGCTCCGCCAACCTGGACCCCCGAAGCCTTCGACTGAACTTCGAGCTCATGGTAGAGGTCTTCGACGAGGCATTCACCACTCGGCTCGCGGGTCACTGCCAGGCCGCGATGGCGCGCAGCCGCCTCGTCACCCTCGAGGAGCTGGACGGGCGGCCGCTACCGGCACGCCTGCGCGATGCCATCTGCTGGCTGTTCACGCCCTATCTTTGAAAGCGCGGCGTCTGCCCCCACCCACAGCCACGGAGCGGGGCACGCCCCCATCAATCCCAACCAAGGAGGCATTCATGTCACGGCACTTCGAACAGGCCCCCGGGCTTTGCGAGCGCCCCGACCCGGAGACCGGGCAGTACCTGTTCAATCAGACCATGCTCCGGATCAAGTCCCCGGAACGCTCCCTGGACTTCTACACCCGGGTGCTCGGGATGCGCCTGGTGCGCAAGATGGACTTCCCGGAGATGCGCTTCACCCTATACTTCCTGGGCTACGTGGATGAACACGCCGCCGCGGGGGTGCCCGCCGACGACGATGCGCGCACCACCTGGACCTTCGGCCGCGAGGCGATGCTGGAGCTCACCCACAACTGGGGCACGGAGGACGATCCGGAGTTCGCCTACCACAACGGCAACGACGAGCCCCAGGGCTTCGGCCATATCGGCATCACCGTGCCCGATGTCTACCGCGCAGCGGAACGGCTCGAGTCGCTGGGCGTGGAGTTCGTCAAGCGCCCGGATGACGGCAAGATGAAGGGGCTCGCCTTCGTCAAGGACCCGGACGGCTATTGGATCGAGATCCTGCAGGCGGACATGATGGAGCGCCGCAATAAGGGCTGACCCCCGCGCCGGTGCGGCGTCAGGCCGGCAACCCCGGCAGGCGCCGCGCCCGGATACGCTCCCACGCCTTCTCGTGGAAGAAATACGCCACCGTGTTGCACAGCGGCTCGATGACACCCACCAGCCCGCCTAGCGCGAGGCTGCCCGTCAGCAGGTACACCACGCCCACCGCAATGCTGAAATGCATGATCGCAAAGGTGATCGTCTTGAGCATGGCGTTCCCTCCCGGGGAATGAAACCTGTCTACATCCCCGATAGTAGTGATTCTTATTTATTTTTACAATCGAATACACTTCGCTCTTTGATATAGGCGATCAATGAGCCTCACCCACCCCAGACCCCCAGAGCGCCCACGAGCAGCGCCACCACGGCACCCGACCCTTCATCGGAATGCATCGTGACCTCCTGTTCGAGCACGAGCAATTTCCTGTACTATTATTATTCATTAATTGTACACCTGAAGGGTAAATCATGCGCCGCGTCCTCACCGCCCTGCTCTGCCCGCTGCTGCTCGGCGCCTGTGCCACACCGCCGGATACCTACCGCGACACACAACCGCAATTCGACCTGAAGGAATACTTCGACGGGCCGGTGCGGGCCTGGGGCATCTTCCAGGACCGTTCCGGGGAGGTCCGGCGACGCTTCACCGTGGACATCGACGGGCGCATCGACGGCGACACCCTGATCCTCGACGAGCAGTTCCGCTACGCGGACGGCGAGCGGGAGCAGCGGGTCTGGCGCATCGAGCAGATCGACGACCACCACTGGCGCGGGCGCGCGGGGGACATCATCGGCGAGGCCCGCGGCGAGCAGTACGGATACGCGCTCAACTGGCGCTACGACCTGTCCCTCGAGGTAAACGACACCACCTGGCAGCTGCACTTCAACGATTGGATGTATCGCATCGACGCGGACACCGTGATCAACCGCGCCCGGGTCAGCAAATGGGGCTTTCGCGTTGGCGAGGTGACGCTGTTCTTCCGCAGGGGTGCCGAATGAAGGCGGTGACCTGGCTGCTCGCGACCGCTCTGGCCTTGGCCCTGCCGGCGGTGGGGGCACAGACGGTTACCGCGAAGGGGGCCGAGTTCGCCGAGCGCATCGAGACAGAGGCGGGGCCGCTGACACTGGCCGGCACCGGGGTCGCCAAGTATCGGGTGCTGTTCACCGTCTACGCCGCAGCGCTGCACGTGCCGGAGGGCACGCCCCGGGAATCGCTCCTGGCGGAGGACACGCCCCGGAGCCTGACCATCGAGTACTTCTATGATATCGACGCCGCGGATCTCGCCCGGGCCGCCGACGAGGTACTGGAGCGGCAGCTCGATGACTCGGAACGGGCGACCATCGCCGATGCCGTGGATCGCCTCCACCGGCTGTACCGGCCGGTCAGCGAGGGCGACCGCTACCGGATGACCTACCTGCCCGGCACCGGTACGCGGCTCGCCCTTAATGGCGAGGTGCTCGGCACAGTGGCCGGCGCCGCCTTCGCCCGGGCCTACTTCGGCATCTGGCTCGCCGAAGGGGCGCTGTCGGATTCGCTGCGTACGGCGCTAACCGAGGGGCTCGAACCCGCCGGTTGAGCCCCTCAGCCCTGACCGTCGTCCCGGTCATGGGCCTCGCCCGCCTCGGAGCAGACCCGCCGCGGCCGCCCCCCCGGACCCCGGCGGATGACCTGGGGGGCACCGCAGACGGGGCAGACGAGGCGATCCCGGCCCCGGGCGCTGAGCATCCCCCGGCCGAGAAAGGAGCCGGTGTGGCGGCGATTATAGATGGCGCCACCGGCGCCGGCGGCGAGCCAGAGCACCAACCACACCGGTGCGAGACGGGTGATCACCGCCAGCATGGCGAGGGGATCGTCGGCGCCCGGCGGCGGCAGGGCGCGAGCGCCGAAGACGAGCACCAGGTACCCCACGACCCCAACCATCACCAGACCCAGGACCGGAATGCGACGGCCCTGGCCATTTCCCGCCTCAGCTTTCCCCGGCATACGCCCCTGCCTGTTCTTCCACACCCTCGCCGTCACGGAAGAAGGCCTGCACCTCCCGGAAGCTCCGGGTCACCCGCATGGGGGGGAGACTGGCCAGGAAAACACGGCCGTAGCCCCGGGTCATGATGCGATTGTCGCCGATCACCAGCACGCCGCGGTCACTGGCGTCACGGATCAGCCGCCCCACGCCCTGACGCAGGGTGATCACCGCCTGGGGGAGCTGGAAGTCGCCGAAGGGATTGCCCTCACCGGCCTTCAGGGCCTCGATGCGCGCCTGGGTCACGGGGTCGGACGGCGACGCGAAGGGGAGCCGGTCGATGATCACGCAGGACAGCGCCTCGCCGCGCACGTCCACGCCCTCCCAAAAGCTCTGGGTGCCGAGGAGCACCGCGTCTCCCGCCTCCCGGAAGCGCTCCAGCAGCCGCCCCTGGGCCGCCTCGCCCTGCACCAGCAGGGGATGGTCGGTACGCTCGCGCAGGTATTCCGCGGCCACCCGCAACGCCCGGTGGCTGGTGAACAGCACGAACGCCCGCCCCCGGCTCTCGCGCAGGGTCCATTCCACCATCACCAGGAAGCGATCCAGGTAATCGGGGGCGTTGGGTGGAGGCAGCTTGGCCGGGACGTACAGCAGCGCATTGCGCTCGAAGTCGAAGGGGCTCTCCAACCGGAGGGTTTCCGGCTCGCCCAGGCCGAGGCGGGCGATGTAGTGCTCGAAGCGCCCGCCCACGGAGAGGGTCGCGGAGGTGAATACCCAGCTGCCGGGGTGCTTCGCCATCTGCGCCCGGAAGGTGGAGGCCACCTCCAGTGGCGTCAGCCGCAGGATGAACCCCTGGCTATGGGTCTCGAACCACTGCACGTGCTCGGCGTCGCCGCCCTCGAGGACTTGACCGAGGGTGTCCTGGAGCTCCGCGGCCCGGCGCCAGACCGCCTCGATCCCCTTGCCGCGCTGGGCATGGGGGGCAAGCCGCTCGTGCAGGGCGGCCAGGCGCTGGCGGAGCCTGCCGACGGCGTCGGCCACCGTTTCGTCGTCCGCCACCGCGCCCCAGGGCTCCCGGCGGCCGGCCGCACCAAGGCTCAACCGGAAATCCCGGCTCGCCTTGTCCAGGGCCTCGGCGGCGTCGGTGATGTCCGTCGCCTCCTTGGCCTCGCGGAGTTGCTCCACGCGGGCATCCCGGGCCAGCTCCTGGATCTGCCGACTGCTCACCGCCACGCCGAAGAACTGCGCGGCGGTCTCCGGCAGCTGGTGGGCCTCGTCCAGGATCCAGGCATCGGCGGCCGGCAACACCTCGCCGAAGCCGCCCTGACGGACCGCCCAGTCCGCCATCAGAAGGTGGTGGTTGACCACCACCACGTCCGCCTCCTGGGCCCGTCGCCGCGCCTCCATGAGGTGGCACTCCGCGTGGAAGGGGCATTCCTGGCCCAGGCAGTTGTCCGGCGTGGAGGTCACCTTGCCGAGCAGCGCCCCCTCCAGATGGGCCACCGGGGCCTCGGCGAGGTCGCCGCTGCGGGTCTCGCCCGCCCACTCCCGCAGGCGCTGCAGCCGGGAGGCCTCGTCGCGGGAGTCGAAGCGCCCCTCCTCGGCGGCCAGCTCCAGCCGGTAGAGGCAAAGGTAGTTGCTGCGGCCCTTGAGCAGGGCTCGGGACGCCGGGACCTCCAGGGCGGCGGACACCAGGGGCAGGTCCCGGTGATAGAGCTGGTCCTGCAGGGTCCGGGTACCGGTGGAGATGATGACCTTCTTCCCGGAAAGCAGTGCCGGCACCAGGTACGCGAAGGTCTTGCCCGTGCCGGTGCCCGCCTCGGCCACCAGCACCCCGCCCTCCTCCAGGGTGCGCCCCACGGATTCGGCCATCTCCTGCTGCTCCGGCCGCGGCGAAAACCCGTCGACGGCCCGCGCCAACGCCCCTTCTTCGGAGAGGGCGGTGCGGGCGTGCGCGGGGATCACTGCTCCCCCTCGAGTTCCGCGGCGCGGGCGGCCGCCTCGGCGGCGCCCTCCGCGTCGCCGAGGATCTCCCGGCAGGTGGCGATCAACCGCCAGTTCTGGGCACGCAGGCGACGATCGCCGGTATGGTCACTGGAGCGCCGCGCGAGATTGATGGCCTCCTCGCAGCGGTCCTGGCGATAGCGCACCACCGCCAGGTTCTGCCAGAGCACGGGGTGATCCGGGGCAAGGCGCAGTGCCCGCTCCAGGGCGTCACCGGCGACCTCCTGGCGGCCATCGGCGGAGGCGGCCTCGGCGTCCGCCACCAGGGTGCGCACGGCGGCCGGGAGCTCCGATACGCCGTCACGGGACGGCGCCTGCCGCGTCTCCCCCGTATCCTGCTGGTCCGGCCCGGACGGCGGGGCCCGCTCAGGGCTCGGCGGCGGGGCCGGCGACGGCGGGACACCGGCGCAACCACCCAGCACGAGGCCGAGCACCACTACCAGCAATGCGTTGCGGGCGCTCATTGATCATTCCTCCCTGGTCGTCCCTGCGGGTCAGCGGACCCAACCCTTCAACCAAGACCCTGCCCGCTCGACCACGCCGCCGCGGCGGGCGCAGTCGGCGCGCTGCGAGGGGGCGTGGCCGCGCAGATAGGGCAGCGCCACGGCGTCCGGGCAGTCCGCGCTCGCCAGCCGTCCGGTGGCCGGCTCGATCCAGACCGGCTCCACCCCCGGGGGCGGGTCCGTGTCCAGTGGTCTGTAGGGTAACCCGGCGAAGAGCTCGCCCCATACCGTCATCGCGCCGCTGGCGCCGGTGAGCCCGGTGCGGCCGTTGTCGTCACGGCCCACCCAGACCACACCCAGGCGGTCTTCCGAGTAGCCCGCGAACCAGCTGTCCCGAAGGCCATTCGTCGTGCCGGTCTTGGCGGCGATCCCCGGGTCGTTACCCAGCCAACGCCGCAGGCCGCTGCCGGTGCCCTCCACCGGCACACGGCGCAGGGCGGACTCCAGCAAGTACACCGGGGCGCGGTCGAAGGCCCGTTCCACGCTCAGGGAATAGCGGCTGAGCACCTCCCCCTCCCGGGTCATCACCGCGCGGACCGAGCGCAGCGGCGTCCGATACCCCCCGGTCGCCAGCGTCTCGTAAACGCCGGCCACCTCCAGCGGGCTGTACTCGACGCTGCCCAGCAGCAGCGACGGGTAGACGGTTTCCGGGAGCGGGCCGCCGAGGCGCGAGAGGGTGTCCGCGACGGCACGGAGGCCCAGGTCCAGGCCCAACCGCACCGTGGGTACGTTGTAGGACTCCACCAGCGCCCGCCACAACGGCACGTCACCATGGCGCTCGCGGTCGTAGTTGCGCGGCGTCCAGGTCTCGCCGTCGGCGCCCTGGACCCGCACCGGCTGGTCGGCGAGGAGGCTGCCCAATCCGTAACGCGAGGGCCGTGACAGCGCGGTGAGATAGACCGCGGGCTTGACCAGGGAGCCGATGGGCCGCCGGGCATCCAGCGCCCGGTTGAAGCCCTCGTAGCGTGGGTCCCGGCCACCGACGATGGCCTCCACCTCGCCGCTGTCCACGGCCACCACCACCGCCGCGGCCTGGGTGTCGTCCCGCCAGGCCTGCATGCGACGGGTCACCGCCTCCTCCGCCGCCCGCTGCACCATCGGGGCCAGGGTGGTGAACACGCGTAGCCCGTCGTTGTTCAGGTCCTCACGGCGGTAGTCCCGGGAGAGATGGCGGCGGACCAAGTCCATGAATGCCGGGTAGCGGAAACCCGCCTCGGGGATTTCGCGGCGCAGGCCGAGGGGTGTCTCCTTGGCGGCGGCCACGGCGTCGGCCTCGGCGAAGCCGCTCTCCGCCATCACATCGAGCACCAGGTCGCGGCGCTCACGCGCGCGTTCGGGATGGCGCCGCGGGTCATACCAGGAAGGCCCCTTCACCAGCGCCACCAGCAGCGCCTGCTCCGCGAGCGTGGTCCGCGACAGCGGCCGGCCGAAGTAGAAACGGCTGGCCAGACCGAAGCCGTGGATGGCCCGATCCCCGTCCTGGCCGAGGTAGACCTCGTTGAGATAGGTCTCCAGGATCTCGCGCTTGTCGTAGTGCCACTCCAACAGCATCGCCATCACCGCCTCGTTCACCTTGCGGGTGAGGGTGCGGTCGCTGGAGAGGAACAGGTTCTTGACCAGCTGCTGGGTCAGGGTACTGCCACCCTGGACGATGCGGCCGGCGCGGATGTTGGCGATCGCGGCACGGAGGATGCCGATCGGCGAGATCCCGAAATGCTCGGCGAATCGGCGGTCCTCCACGGCCAGTAGCCCGGCCACCAGACTGCGCGGCATCTCGTCCAGGGCGAGGAGCTCGCGGTCGGCGTGGTGGCTCGGGTGGATGCTGCCGATGCGCGCTGGGTCCAGGCGGAACAGATCGATGGCCCCGCCCTCGGCGCCGTTCAACGTACTGATCCGGCCGCCGTCGAGCTGTAAGGCCACCCGCCGTGCCCCCGCCTGCCCGTCGGGAAAGCGGAAGGGGCGGCGATGGATCAGGAAGCGGTCGCCGTCACGGCGATAGGTGCCCGGCTCCGCGGCCTCACCGTGGCGTTGATAGCCGGCGGCCGCGAGCTCGCGGACGAGCTGCTCCGCGTCCAGGGGCCGCCCCGCGTAGAGCTCCAACGGTCGAGCGAAGACCTGGGCCGGCAATGCCCACTGCCGCCCCTCGAATTCCTCGACCACGCGCTGATTGAGCCACCACGTCCAGCCACCGCCGGCCACCAGCACCAACACGAGGGAGACGAGCAGCAGCCGGCGCAGGCCCCGGCGCAGCGGGCCCGCCCTGCGCGACGCCTTATGGGTGGGTTTCTTCCGCCCGCTACCCTTACCGCGCCCGGGCTGTTGCGGCTTGCGTGCCATACCCCCGTCAGCGCCGGCGTGCCGGCCAGTTCACGGCCACTGCGGCCACCGCGGCCACCACGAAGGCCAGCAGCGTCCAGGCCGGGATGCTCACCCCGAGCACCCGGTCCACCTCGGCACACTCCCCCGAGCCGGAGAGGACCCGCCCGAGAACGTCCATGAGCGGCAAGGTATCCATCATATAGCCGAGCCCCGGCCCACAGGCGGGCACCTGGTCCGGTGGGAGCGACTGCAGCCACAGGTGCCGCCAGGAGAGACCGACGCCGATCGCCGACACCGCGACGGCCAGCACCGCATACACCCGCGCCGCCGCCGAGCGCGGCGCGTGCAGCCCGGCGATGAGCAGCACCACGCCGAGGCCGGCGAAGGCGACGCGCTGGAGGATACACAGCGGACACGGCTCCATGCCCTGGATATGCTCCAGGTAGGCGGCAGCGCCGAGGAGCGCCGCACACAGGGCGAACCCCAGGAGATTGAGGCTGCGTCGGTAGTCGATGAGCGCGTTATTCATGGCCGCGCATGGTAGCAGAACGCCGGCCATGCATTCCTCGCCCGGGGACCATACGCTAGAGTATGGTAGAGATGTCGCCCGGCGAAGACACCCGAGGGGTGGGAGGAGATCGTGGACGCCGTATTCTGGTTGCTGACCCTGCTCGCCGTCATCGCCGTCCTCGGCTTCCGGCGCTATCCGCTGTGGATCAATACCGCCACGGTCACCGCCTGGCTGCTCGCCTTCAGCGTGGCGGGGGACCATGCCGCGATCTGGGATGCCCTGCTGTGGGTGGTGCTCCTCGCCGTCGCCGTCCCCCTGAACCTGCCGGGGCTGCGCCGGCGCCTGCTCACCGACCGACTCTTCGAGTGGTTCCGCGGCGTCATGCCAGAGATCTCGGAGACCGAGCGCGCCGCCCTGGACGCGGGGACCGTCTGGTGGGACGCGGCGCTGTTCACCGGCCGCCCGGACTGGGACGAGCTGCTGGCCCACCCCGGCCCCCGCCTCACTGAGGAGGAGCGGGTCTTCCTCGACGGCCCCTGCGAGACCCTCTGCCGCATGGTCAGCGACTGGGAGATCACCCATGAGCGCCTCGACCTTCCCCCCGAGGCGTGGCGGTACATCCGCGAACAGGGGTTCTTCGGGCTGATCATCCCACGGGAATACGGCGGCAAGGGCTTCTCGGCGCTCGCCCACTCGGCGGTGACCATGAAGCTCGCCAGCCGCAGCGCCGACCTGGGCTCCACGGTGATGGTCCCCAATTCCCTGGGGCCGGCGGAGCTGCTGATGCGCTACGGCACCGATGCCCAGAAGGACCACTATCTCCCCCGGCTCGCGCATGGCGAGGAGGTCCCCTGTTTCGCGCTGACCGCCCCCACCGCGGGCTCCGATGCCGGCGCCATCCCGGACACCGGGGTGGTCTGCTACGGCGAGCACCAAGGCGAGCGGGTGCTCGGGCTGCGAGTGAACTGGGACAAGCGCTATATCACCCTGGCGCCGGTGGCCACGGTCCTGGGCCTCGCCTTCAAGGCCCACGACCCCGACCACCTGCTCGGCGACGAGGAATCCCTCGGCATCACCCTGGCCCTGATCCCCACCGACACCCCGGGGGTGGAAACCGGCCGGCGTCACTTCCCGCTGAACTCCGCGTTCATGAACGGCCCGACCCGGGGCCGGGACGTATTCGTCCCCCTGGACTGGATCATCGGCGGCCGCGAGCGCCTCGGCGACGGCTGGCGGATGCTGATGAACTGCCTGTCCGTGGGCCGCTCCATCAGCCTGCCGTCCGCCGGCACCGCCCAAAGCAAGTTTACCGCCTGGACCACCGGCGGCTATGCGCGGGTGCGCGAGCAGTTCGGCGTGCCCATCGGTGAGTTCGAGGGCGTGCAGGAGGCGCTGGCCCGGATCGCCGGCAACGCCTACGTCACCGATGCCGCCCGGGTGCTCACCGCCTCCGCCATCGACGCCGGCGAGGAGCCGGCGGTGGTCTCGGCCATCGTGAAGTACCACCTCACCGAACGGGCCCGGCAGTCCATTACCGACGCCATGGACATCCACGGCGGCAAGGGCATCTGCCTGGGCCCACGGAATTACCTCGGACGCCTGTGGCAGACCTCGCCCATCGCCATCACCGTGGAGGGGAGCAACATCCTCACCCGCAACATGATGATCTTCGGCCAGGGGGCGATCCGCTGCCACCCCTACGTGCTCCGGGAGATCCTGGCAACCGCCAACCCCGATCGGGAGGCCGGACGCGCGGAATTCGACGCGCTGGTGGTGGCCCACGCGGGCTTCGGGGCCTCCAATGCCCTGCGCTCGCTGCTGCTGGGACTGAGCGGGGGGCGCCTCGCCGCCGCACCCGCCTCCGCCGCGGCGCAGGCCCGCGCCTACTACCGACAGCTCTCACGCTACGCCGCCGCCTTCGCCCTCACCGCCGATGCCGCCATGCTCACGTTGGGCGGCGGGCTCAAGCGTCGCGAACGGATCTCGGCGCGCCTCGGGGACATGCTCTCCTGCCTGTACCTCGCCTCCGCCGCCCTCAAGCGCTACGAGGACGACGCCTGTCCGGAAGCGGATCTTCCGCTTCTGCGCTGGGTGCTGGAGGAGGCGCTCTTCACCCTCCAGGAGCGGCTGGACACCGTGCTCGGCAACTTCCCGTCAAGGCCACTGGCGGTGCTGCTGCGGGCCCTGGTCTTTCCGCTGGGACGGCACCGGCGGGGACCGTCGGACGCCCTCGGTGCGCAGGTGGCCCGCACCCTCATGGAGCCCGGCGCAAGCCGGGACCGGCTCCTCGCCGGTATCCATATCAGTGATGACCGGGAGGACCCCACCGGCGCGGTGGAGCATGCCCTGCGCCTCACCATCGAGGCCGCACCCATCGAGCAGCGCCTGCGTCGCGCGGTTCGCCGCGGCGAGCTTTCCGTTCGGTGGGACGAGGACGAAGTGGAGGTGGCGGTCGCCGCAGGTCTGCTGGATGGCGACGAGGCGGAACGGATACGCGCGGCCCGTACCGCCCGCCTCAGGGTGATAGCGGTGGATGACTACGACGCCGCGGAGCTCGTGGCCTCCGCGGGCTGACCGGGAGAGACCGGGGGACGGCGGCCGTCCCCCGGTCCAGGCTCACTGCTGGCGCATCATCCCGCCGCCGCCCTGTGGCGAGCGCCTCTGCTGGCCGGATTCCCAGCGGCGACGCTGCTCGTCGGTGAGCATCTCCCGGTAGCGCCGGTGCATACGCGCCCCCTCGGCGGCCTGCTCGCCCCGGAGCTCGCCGAGCTGGCGATGGAGCTCCCGAATGCGGTCCGGATCGGGATCGTCGGCGGCCATCTCCAACCCTAGCTCGTCTTGCAGCCGGGCCGCCTCCTCCATGCGCCGGAACTGGGCGGAACGCTGCTCCTGCCGAAGCTCACGCAGCTTCTCACGCTGCTCCGCGGAGAGATCCGGGCCGTAGCCGCCGGGGTTCCCCATCCCGGGCCCCATCATGCCTGGACCCATCGCCCCGGGGCCCATCATCCCCCCGGGGTGCATCATCCCGGGTCCCATCATGCCGGGCCCCATAGCCCCTCCGCCCATCATATGGCCGTGTCCCATCGCACCGGGACCCATCATGGCCCCCGGCCCCATCATCGCCCCGGGACCGAAGGTGCCGGGGCCACCGAGCCCGGTCGCGTAGGGGCAGTCCCAGGCGGCGGCACTGCCGGCGAAACCCACCCCGACCACCAGGGCCAGGCCCGTCATCATCGAACGCATAGACTGTTTCATGGCGCCCTCCTTTCGCTTTTCCCTCATCCTCATTCCCCGGCGTAGCGACTGAATACCGTCGTTCCACCACCCTCGCCCAGGGTCAGGACCTCATAGGCATCACGGCGTCCCCCCATCTCCATGCCCGGGGAACCCAGGGGCATACCCGGGACCGCCAGACCGGCCGCCCCGTCCCGTGCCTCGGCGACGAAGCGACGGATATCCGAGGCCGGCACATGCCCCTCGATGACATGGCCGTCGATAAAGGCAGTGTGGCAGGAAGCGGTCTCCCGGGTGACACCCGCCTGCTGTTTGATGCCGTAAAGCTCCGCCTGCGCCACATCCTCTGCATCCACCCGGAAGCCCTCGGCCTCCAGGTGCCCGACCCAGGCCTCGCAGCAGCCGCAGGTAGCGGTCTTGTACACCTTGATGCCCGGGCGGCCTTCCCCCGAGCCATACAGCGGCAGCGCCGCAATACCTATAACGGCCACCGCGGCCGCGATCAGAACGTACTTCATGTAATTGCTCCCATTACCGGAAAGGTCGTCGTTCGCCTTAGACGTCGGGACGGCTATCCGGCGGGCGATAGGGAGGCTCGGCGAGGAACCGGGGCGCAGCCCGGGACTCGGGTGGTGAGGCGGGGCGCGATGCCGTCGAGGCCTGCGGGCCCGGCATCGGCATGACGACGGCCGAACAGTGGGCACAGCTCTGCGGATGGGATACCCCGCACGCCGCGTCACCGACGACCTCCGGCGGAAGTGACGCTTCCCCGAGCGCAGACCAGTCGCTGCAGGGGGCATCCGCCGGCGGCATCCCATACGCCGCGCCGCTGGCGGCGATCGCCACGCCGATCAGCAGCAACACGCCGCGCAGCCAGGCAAAATGCATCAGGGACCCCCCGCAATGGTGCCGCCTCGGAGGCACCGGACCTCAGGGGAAAGGATAGCACTGATGGCCACCACGCGACGCCATCAGCGTGCGCTCAATGCTCCTCGCGCCCGGAGGGGCACGGTGCCCCGCAAGGGGCGCAGGCGCTCTCGTCGAGCTGGGAATAGCTGGTCTCCACGCCGCCCTGACCGCTGTTGAGCGCGAAGGTGGCGGAGTTGACGTGGTCGAAGAGGATGGCGCCGAAAACGGCGAGGAGCACGACGATCACCCGCCAGCGGCTGTAGTCCCTCACCGCCGCCATGATCAGTTCTCCAGCCCGAAACGCGGTCGCAGGCGGATCCCGAGCAGGGAACCGGCGAAGGCGCAGGCGAACCAGATCCAACCATGGAGGCTCGCCGAGGCGATGCCGCTGAACATGGCGCCGATGTTGCAGCCGAAACCGAGGCGCGCCCCGTAGCCCATCGCCAGGCCACCAATAACGGCGGAGGCAAGCGGGCCACGCGTAAGGGGCCTGCGGCTCGCCCGGTTGAAACGGCCGGCAAGGCCCGCCGCCAGCATGGCCCCAAGGAGTAGGCCGAAGTCCATCACCGAGACCACATTGACCAGCACGCTGTCCTTGAGCGCCAGCGCCGGGTAGTCCCAGGTCCAGAACTCCCACCGGGCCATGTCCACGCCCAGTGCCTGAAGGAACTTCGCGCCCCACAGGCCGAAGGCGAAGGTGATGCCCCAAGGGTAACCGGAGATCAGCAGGGTCGCGAGATTGAGCACCGCCAGGGCCACCGCCCCCCAGAGCAAGGGCCAGCCCCCCTTGACCAGCGTGGTCAGCCAGCCGCCATCCGGGCGGCGCCACAGGGGCTGGTCGAGGCTGCCGTGGTGGCGGCGCTCCACCCGCGCGAACCACCATGCCAGTCCGGCCAGGGCGGCCAGCTGCAGCACCAAGGCCCCGCCGATACCGAGCCCCGCGATGAGGTTCACGGGATCGATGCCCGGCTGCTCCAGCCACCAGGGAAGGTGCATGGTGCCCACCACCGAGCCGGCGATGAACGCGATCAGGGTGATCACCATGCGGATATTCCCCGCGCCCACGGTGAACAGTGTCCCGGAGCCACAGCCCCCGCCGAGCTGCATGCCGAAGCCGAACAGGAACGACCCCACCACCAGAGAGACTCCGACAGGGGCCAGGGTACCGCTGATGCCACCGACCCCCCACTGCTCGGCCATGCCGAGCACGGGGATGAACAGCACCGAGGCGATGGCGAGCAGCAGCATCTGCGCGCGCAACCCGGCACTACGGCGGTTGACCACCAGGTTGCGCCAGCCCGCGGTAAAGCCGAAGGCGGCGTGGTAGAGGGCCACGCCGAGGCCGGCGCCGATCAGCAGCAACCAGACCCGATCCAGCGGCGCCTCCAGCCACACCAAGGCGGCGAGCAGGGTCAACCCGGTGAGCGCCGTGCCGGTGATGAAACCATCCACACGACGGGGCTCCTCCGCGGCGAGCGCCGCGGAGGCCGTGACCGTCGGGTTCACGCTCGCCATATCAGCCCCCGAAGAAGTCCAGGATCTTGGCGAGCCCCTGCTTGGCCACCTGCACCGGGCGGTTCTCCGCCGCCGTCCACTCCACCATGGAGCCGTCGTAGAGGGCGACGTCATGGTGGCCACCGATCTCGGAGAGGGCGAACCAGGTGGTCGAGGCCCAGTGGCCCGTATTGCAGAAGCTCACCGGCCGACGGTCGCCGTCGAGCTCGACCCCGGAGAGCACCGGGTCCACGGCGGAGGCGTCGAAACGCCAGACCTCGCCGCCCGAGAGGAAGGCTTGGTGCTCGACGTTCACGGAATCCGGGATGGTGCCGGCAACCCGCGCTGCGGGGTGCTTCTCCTCACCCTCGAAGAAGGCCGCGGGGCGGGCATCGATGAGCTGCAGCCCGCGCGCCTCCGCGTTCTCGACGTCAGCGCTGGATACGACCATCTCCTCGCGGAAGTCCGCCTCGAACTCCACCGGCTTCGGGGCGACTTCCCCGGTAGCCACCTCATGACCGGCCTCGACCCAACCATGGTAGCCGCCATTGAGGATGGTCACCCGGTCGTGGCCCAGGACCCGGAAGGTCCAGTAGACCCGGGCAGCACTGCCGAAGTCCGTCGGGCCAGTACCCGCGGGAACCACCACGACGGTATCGTCGTTGTCGACACCGAGCCGACCCACCAGGGACTCCAGCTCGCCGACGGGGGGCAACATGCCCACAACGCCGTCGTCCTCTACCCGCCATGCGCGCTCGGTATAACCGGCATCCACGGAGCCCGGGATGTGCCCCTCGGTGAACGCCACCGCATCGCCCTCATCGATGGGGCTGCGCACGTCGAGGACGGCGATATCCGCATCGCCGTGGCGTTCGGCGAGCCAGTCGCTGTCCACCAAGGGCGGCACCCCTCCGGCCATGGCCACCCCGGCGGGCAGGAGTAATGCGAACGTCAGAAACCTGCCGAAACGGCCTGTATTCATGGGAACCTCCGGAATGAACGTGGATTATCCCAATGCTGATATGCCGAATCGGTTTATACAAGTTGCTATTAAGATGAACTTGTTATTTCGGTATGCGCTGGTGAAGGAAGGGGTACGGCGTCAGAAGAACCCGAGCTGCAGGCGCGCCGCCTCAGACATGCGCTCCTGGCTCCAGGCGGGTTCCCAGGTGAGCTCCACCTCGGCGGCCACCACGCCGTCCACCTGCTCCACCGCCGCCTTGACCATGCCCGGCATCTGGCCGGCCACGGGACAGGCGGGCGTGGTCAACGTCATCAGGACGTCGACGAAACCGTCCTCGTCTGCGTGGATCTCGTAGATCAGCCCGAGCTGGTAGATGTCGACGGGGATCTCCGGGTCGAACACGCACTTGAGCGCCTCCACGATGCCCTCGCAGAGCGCCTCCGGACCCTCGATGCGCGTCGCCGCTTCAGACATTTCTCAACTTCCCCGTTTCCGAGCAGGACCGGCGGTTGCGCATCCCGGGACGGGGTGCGGGCGCCGGGTACGGGCGCCGGGCGCGGGACCCGGTCCGCGGAGCGTCGGCGGCCAGGGATGGCCGCCGTCGAGCATACACGGATGTATTCACAGCGCCTCCGCGGACCGGGTCCCGCGCCCGGCGCCAAAAGGTCACTCCGCCGTGAATTCCCCTTCCTCACGGATGGCGGCGTCGAAGGTATGCCAGGCCAGCGTGGCGCACTTCACGCGCATGGGGAACTCGCGCACCCCCGCGAGCACGGCGACCTTGCCCATGTCCGGATCGGGCATGGCATCGTCCTCGGTGACCAGCTGCCGGAAGCGCTCGAACAGCGCCCGCGCCTCCTCCACGGTCTTGCCCTTCAGCGCCTCGGTCATGATGGATGCCGAGGCGGTGGAGATCGCGCAGCCATCGCCCTGGAACCCGACCTCCTCGATCACCCCCTCGTCGTTGACCTGCAGCTCCAGGTGCACCCGGTCGCCGCACAAGGGGTTGTAGCCGTCGGCCTCGTGGGAGTGGGGCTCCACGGCGTGGAAGTTCCGGGGATGCTTGTTGTGGTCGAGGATGACCTCCTGGTAGAGATCGCGCAGCTCAGACATTCAGCCAAAGAACTCCTTGACTCGGTACAGGGCGTTGACGAGGGCGTCCACGTCTTCCCGGGTATTGTACAGCCCGAAGGACGCTCGCACCGTCGCCGGCACGCCGAAGCGGTCCATCACCGGCTGGGCGCAGTGATGGCCAGCACGAATGGCCACCCCCTCCTGATCGAGGATGGTGCCGATATCATGGGGATGGACGCCGTCGAGGACGAAGGAGATCACCCCGGCCTTCTCCCGGGCGTTGCCGATGATACGCAGCCCGTCGATCTCGCGTAGGCGCGCGGTGGCGTACTCCAGGAGCTCGCCCTCGTGGGCGCCGATGCGCTCCAGGCCGATAGCGCGCACGTAGTCCACCGCCACCCCCAGGCCGATGGCGCCGGCGATGTTCGGCGTACCCGCCTCGAAGCGCTGCGGCGGCGCGGCGAAGGCCGACTTCTCGAAGGTCACGTAGCGGATCATCTCGCCGCCGCCCTGGTAGGGGCGCATATGGCGAAGCAGCTCGTAGCGCCCCCACAGCGCGCCGATGCCCGACGGCCCGTAGAGCTTGTGGCCCGAAAAGCAGTAGAAATCGCAGCCGATGGCCTGGACGTCGGCGCCACCGTGGGGCACCGCCTGGGCGCCGTCCACCAGGGTGGGCACGTCCGCGGCCTGCGCCGCCGCCACCATCTCCGCCACCGGGTTAATGGTGCCCAGCGCATTGGAGACGTGGACGACGCTGGCGAACTTGGTCCGCGGGCCGAGCCGGGCGCGGAAGTCCTCCAGGTCCACCTCGCCGTCGTCGGTGACCGGCGATACCACGAGCTTCGCCCCGGTCTCCTCGCAGACGAGCTGCCAGGGCACGATGTTGGAGTGGTGCTCCATGCCGGTGATGAGGATTTCATCCCCGGGCCCCAGCCGCGGGCGCACGAAGCTCCAGGCCACCAGATTGATCGCCTCGGTGGTGCCGCGCACGAAGACCACTTCCCGAGCGTCCGGCGCGTTGAGCAGTTCCGCGACCTTGCCCCGGGCCCGCTCATAGGCATCCGTGGAGCGCTGGGAGAGCTGGTAGACGCCACGGTGGATGTTGGCGTAGTACTCCCGATAGCAGCGGGCCTCCGCCTCAATCACGCACTCCGGCTTCTGGGCGCTGGCCGCGCTGTCCAGGAACGCCAGGGGGCGGTCGTTCATGGGCCGGGCGAGGATGGGGAAGTCGCCGCGGTGCTCGGCCACCGACCGGGTCGTGTCCTTGACCGGTTCCACGCTGCTCATATCACGCTCCTCACGGTCTCGTCGCCGGGCAGGCGATCCAGCAGCCGGCCGCGGACGTGGTCCCGCACCCCAGTCAACCGCACCGGCTGGAGCATCTCGCTGGCGTAGGCGAGCACCAGCATGGACTCGGCGTCCTTCGGCCCGATGCCGCGGGAGCGGAGATAGAACAGGGCCTCGTCGTCGAGCTCGCCCACCGTCGAGCCGTGGGCGCACTTGACGTCGTCGGCGTAGATCTCCAGGCGCGGATTGGAGTGGGCCAGCGCCAGCTTGTCCAGCAGGAGGTTGCGGTTCTGTTGCTGGGCATCGGTCTTCTGCGCCCCCTCGGCCACCTTGACCAGCCCGTCGAAGACCGTCTCCGAGCGCCCCTGTAGGACGCCCTTGAACAGCTGCCGGCTGCTGCCGTGCTCGCTGTTATGGTTCATCCAGGTATGGAAGTCGCAGAACTGCCGGCCCTCAGTGAGATACAGGCCGTTGAGCGTGGCCTCGGCGCCGGGGCCATCGATGTCGGCGTAGACATCGGTACGCGCCAGCCGGCCGCCGGTGGAAAAGGCATGCATCGCCACCCGGGCGTCCCGCGCTAGGCGGAGGTTCATGGTGCCGACGTGGAGGGTGGCGTCACCGCACTCCTGCAACCGGTGGCAGCTCACCCCCGCCCCCTGCTCGGCCACCACCTCGGTGACCGGGGCCTCCAGGGCGTTGACGCCATCAGCGCCGATATAGCGCTCCACCAGGGAAAGCTCCGCGGTGGCCTCGGCGTGCACCAGCACCCGCGGATACACGGCCCGGCCGTCGGCCTCCGCCGTGGTAACGTGGACCACGACGACGGGCTCCTCGATCACCGCCCCGCGGGCCACATGGATGAAGGCTCCGTCACGGAAGAACGCGGTGTTCAGCGCGGCGAAGGGGTGCACCTCGATGGGCGCCTGGGCGCCAAGCTGCTCACCCGGCCCCGTGGGCCGCTCCCCCTCGAACTCCGAGAGCGGGGCGACGGTCAGCCCCTGCGCCGGGCTGCCCACCACCGAGAGCGCCGCGTCGAAGACGCCGTCGACGAACACCAGCCGCGGGGCATCGCCGATGGCGGCGGACTCCCGGGCCAACGCCTCGTCCACCACGCCACCGCCTTCGGCCACGGGAAAACCCTGGCCGGTGAGCGGCGCCAGGGGCGTCTTGCGCCAGCTCTCTTCCTTCGGCCCGGGCAGCCCCCGGGCCTCGAAGGCCTCCATCGCGCGCCGGCGCAGCGATGCCAGCCATTGCGGCCCGCCGGGGCCGCCGGCCTCGAAGGCCTGGCGGTAGATGCTCTGGGTTTCGGCCACTGCCTCCATGGGGACCCCCTTACGCCGCCTGCTCGTCGAACATCGCGTAACCGGAGCGCTCCAGCTCCTCGGCGAGCTCCTTGCCGCCGGTCTTCACGATCCGGCCGTCGACCAGGACGTGGACCACGTCCGGGACGATGTGATTGAGCAGGCGCTGATAGTGGGTGATGACCAGGAAACCGCGCGCGTCGTCGCGCATGGCGTTGACGCCGTCGGCGACCGTGCGCAGGGCGTCGATGTCCAGGCCCGAGTCGGTCTCATCGAGGATGGCCAGGGTGGGCTCGAGCACTGCCAGCTGGAAGATCTCGTTGCGCTTCTTCTCGCCGCCGGAGAACCCCTCGTTGACCGGGCGCTGCAGCAGGGAGTCATCCAGCTTCACCGTCTTCGCCCGCTCGCGGATCAGCTGCAGAAACTCCATGGCGTCGAGCTCCTCCTGGCCGCGGTGCTTGCGGATGGCGTTGAGCGCGGCCTTGAGGAAGTAGGTGTTGGACACCCCGGGGATCTCCACGGGGTACTGAAACCCGAGGAACACCCCCTCCCGGGCCCGCTCCTCGGGGGCGAGCTCCAGCAGGTTGCGGCCCTGGTAGAACACCTCGCCGGCGGTCACCTCGTAGCGCTCGTCGCCGGCGAGGACCTTGGAGAGCGTGCTCTTGCCCGAACCGTTCGGGCCCATGATGGCGTGCACCTGCCCCGGCTCCATGGCCAGGTCGATGCCCTTGAGGATCTCGGTGCCGTCCACCGAGGCGTGCAGGTTGCGGATCTCCAGCAGTGCCATTTCCGGCCTCCAGCGAATCTTGCGGGTCTCTGCGGCGCGCGCTCTGCCCGGGGCGCTGCCGCGGTTGTCCATAAACGCGGGCCTCAGCCCACGCTGTCCTCCAGGGTCACCTCAAGGAGCTTCTGCGCCTCCACCGCGAACTCCATGGGCAGGGTGCGGAAGACATCCTTGCAGAAGCCATTGACGATCAGCGACACGGCGTCCTCGGTGTCGATGCCGCGCTGGTTGCAGTAGAACACCTGCTCCTCGCTGATCTTCGAGGTGGTGGCCTCGTGCTCCACCTGGGCGGTGGGGTTCTGCACATCGATATAGGGGAAGGTGTGCGCCCCGCAGGTGTCGCTCATCAGCATGGAGTCGCACTGGGAGTAGTTGCGCGCCCCCTCCGCCTTGGGCGTGATCCGCACCAGGCCGCGGTAGCTCTGCTGGCCATGGCCGGCGGAGATGCCCTTGGCGACGATGGTGCTGCGGGTGTTCTTCCCCATGTGGATCATCTTGGTGCCCGTGTCCGCCTGCTGGCGGTGGCGGGTCACGGCCACCGAGTAGAACTCGCCCACCGAATTGTCGCCCTTCAGCACGCAGCTCGGGTACTTCCAGGTGATCGAGGAGCCGGTCTCCACCTGGGTCCAGGAGATCTTGGAGTTGTCCCCGGCGCACAGCCCGCGCTTGGTGACGAAGTTGTAGATCCCGCCGACGCCGTTCTCGTCGCCCGGATACCAGTTCTGGACCGTGGAGTACTTGATGTGGGCCTCGTCGAGGGCGACCAGCTCCACCACCGCGGCATGCAGCTGGTTCTCGTCACGCATGGGCGCAGTACAGCCCTCGAGATAGGACACCGAGGCGCCCTCCTCGGCGACGATGAGGGTGCGCTCGAACTGCCCGGTGTGACCGGCATTCATGCGGAAGTAGGTGGACAGCTCCATGGGGCATTTCACCCCCTTGGGGATGAACACGAAGGAGCCATCGGAGAACACCGCGGAATTGAGCGCCGCGAAGAAGTTATCCCCCTGGGGCACCACGGTACCGAGGTACTTCCGCACCAGCTCCGGGTGCTCGCGGATGGCCTCGGACATGGAGCAGAACACGATCCCCTGCTCGGCGAGCTTGTCCTTGTAGGTGGTGGCCACGGAGACCGAGTCGAAGACCGCGTCCACCGCCACGCCGGCGAGCATCTCGCGCTCGTGCATGGGGATGCCCAGCTTCTCGTAGGTCTCCAGCAGCTTCGGATCCACCTCGTCCAGGCTACCCGGCCGCTCCTTGGGGGCGGCGTAGTAGGAGATGGACTGGAAGTCGATGGGCGGGAAGTTGACCTTCGCCCAGTCCGGCTCCGGCATCTGCTGCCACTGCCGGAACGCCTCCAGGCGCCACTCGAGCATCCACTCCGGCTCCTCCTTCTTCGCGGAGATGAAGCGGATGATCTCCTCATTCAGGCCCGGCGGCGCGGACTCCTGCTCGATGTCGGTGATGAAGCCCGCCTCGTAGCCGCGGGAGGTCACTTCTTCCAGGGTCTTAGACGTCGCTGACATAGCGGACTCCGGAAAACTCCATGGGAAATTCTTCATGGCCGCCGTGCCCGTCGATCCCGGGCTCCGGCGCGCTCATCTCGGCCAGGGTGATGCGCGCGAGCGCCTCCTGCACCACCCGGTTGATCCGCCCCCAGTTGCCGCTGACGGTGCAGTAGCTGCTGTACTGGCAGGCCTCCACGCCCTCCTCCACGCACTCGGTCAGGGCGATGGGCCCCTCCAGCGCAGCGATGATCTCGGCCACCGTGATCTCGTCGGGGTCGCGGGCCAGCCCGTAGCCCCCCTTGGCGCCCCGATAGGAGACCAGGATCCCCGCACGGGCAAGGTGCTTGAGGATCTTGCTCACCATCGGCTGCGGCAGCCCACGACGCTCGGCGAGTGTCGACGCCGTCACGCGGGCGCCGGCGTCGCGGGCCAGCATCGAGAGGATGCCGATGCCGTAATCGGTTTCTCGGTTAATCCGTATCATCGCAGTCCGGATTCTAACGCAAAACGGACCGTTTTGGTACACATTAAATTTGCGGCGCTCAAAGCTCCTCGAGGATCTCCGCGCGCTTGGCCTCGTACTCCTCGTCGGTGATCAGCCCGTCGTCATGCAGGTCCTCGAGCCGTTCCAGACGCTCGCGGATGGTGACGGGCACGGCACTACCACCAGCCTGCGTTCCTTCGCTAGTTGGCTCCCGCGTGTCTGCCGCCTCGCTATCTTCCGCTCCGCGTCGCGCTTGGGGCAGTTCCGGCAGCGCACCGTCTGCCGTCTCCACCGGCAACACCACCCAGTCCTCCCGTGGTGTCGAAGAGCCCCAGCCCCGGCTCCAGACGCGGTTGCCCTCGATCAGCACCCCCTCGCGGGTACCCACCGGTGCCCGTTCCAGATAGGCCGCGGTCTCGCCCTGCGGGAGCGGCTCGTCCAGCGCGCCGAACAACAGGTTCAGCCCCCGCTCGTCGACGAAGGCCCGGACCGTGGTCAGGCGCACCGGGTCGAAGAAGGTAAAGCCCCCACGCCGGCCGGCCACGGCGATCGCCACGGCCTCCTCCGGCCCCGCCTCGGCCAGGCCCCGCACGAGTCCGGGGACCAGCAGATCCAGATCGGCGGCATCGAACAGGCGCACGGTGCGGTCCTCGCGTTCCTGCTCCCGCAGCTTGATGTCGTACAGCGCCTGGCGCAGCCACTGAGCATCGAGCTGTACCGGGTGGCGATAGTCACCGCCTTCGGCCTCGGCAGCGACCCGGCGGACCCAGCCGCGTTCCGGCTCCGACCAAAGGGTCTCGATGGCGGGGACCACCCCCGGCGGCGCCTCCTGCTCCGCCTCTGGTGGCGGCGCGACACTGGCGCAGCCCCCTAACACCCCGGCGAACAACCCGATGGCCGCCAGTCGGAATACCCCCTTGCCCGGTCCTTGCATCTCCGATTCCCCCATGCTGTGTCCTGACAAACGCTCGCGCGAGCCTATCACCGGCGCATCACCGGTGTCCGCCTTCCCCGGATGACAGCCCGCCGGGCTACAATCGGCGGAGCACCGGCCGCCGAGCCCCTAACAGTATGCCCGCATCCCCCTGGCTGATCGCCGATATCGGCGGCACCCACTCCCGATTCGCCCTGGCCGAGCCGGAGGGGGCGGGGCCACGGGTCGTGGCGTGCCTTCGGACCACCGAATACGCGGACCCGGCGGCGGCGATCCGCCATTACCTCCGGGGGCTGCCACCGGCCGACCGCCCGAGCCACGCCCTCTGCGCCATCGCCGCACCGGTGACCGGGGATGCGGTGGAGATGGCGAACGGCCCCTGGCGTTTTTCCATCCGCGCGCTGCGCGAGACCCTCGGGCTCGAGGAGCTCCGCGTGGTCAACGATTTCGTCGCCCAGGCCCTGGCGGTACCCGGCCTGGACGGGGGGGATGTCCAACCGGTGGCAGCGGCAACGCCTGCTGAGGGGGCGCCGATCGGGGTCATCGGCCCCGGCACGGGCCTGGGGGTCTCCCTGCTCGTGCCCTGCGCCGGTGGCTGGCACGCCATCGCCACGGAAGGCGGGCACACCAGCTTCGCGCCGGCAAACCCGCGGGAGGACGCCATCGCCGCCCGGATCCGGGCGCGCTTCGGCCACTGCAGCCACGAGCGCGTCGTCTCCGGTCCCGGCCTCGTCACCCTCTACGACACCCTCGCCGCCCTCGACGGCGCCCCCGGGGGCGCCACGGATCCGGAGGCGATCACCGCCGCGGCACGCCGGGGCGAGGCCCGGGCCCTCGAGTGCGTGGCCCGGTTCACCGAGATACTCGCAGCCGCGGCAGGCGACCTGGCACTCACCGCCGGCACCCGCGGCGGCATCTATCTCACCGGTGGCGTCGTCCCGGCGCTCGGCGATCTGTTCGACGAGGTGCGCTTCCGTGGCCGTTTCCGGGCCAAGGGGCGACTGCACGGCTATCTCGCTGCCATCCCGGTATGGCGGGTCAAGACCGCGCTGCCGGCCCTCGGCGGCCTCGCCAGCGCGGTGCGGAACAGGACCCTGCCCGACTGATATCATGGTCCGAATGCACGAGCACAGGGCCGCCCCATGACCCGACCCCCACAGCCGGACCCCAATCTCACCGACGGCCTCGGCATTATGCTCGCGGAGACCGCCCAGCAATGGCGCCAGGCCCTGGACGTGCGCCTCCAGCCCCTGGGGCTCAGCCAGGCGAAGTGGCGCACCCTGGTGAACATCTTCCACGGCGGCGAGGGACTGACCCAGCGCGAGCTCGCGGCGCGCACCGGCATCGAGCCGCCCACCGTGGTGCGCCTGCTCGACCGTCTCGCCGCGGACGGGTGGATCGAGCGTCGCCCCTGCGCCGACGACCGCCGGCGCAACCGCATCTACCTCACCGCCAAGGCCCACCGCACCCTGGACCACATCATGAGCGTGGCCGCGGAGCTTCGCGGCGAGCTGGTCGCCGGCCTCGACGAGGACGAGATCCGGGCGACCATGCGCGTACTCGAGCACCTGCGCCACCGCGCCGCCACCATCACCGAATCCGGACGGGACGACGGCACTACTGGCGGATGACCAGCTTGCCGAGGTGCGTACCGGACTCCATCAGGCGATGGGCCTCCGGCGCCTCGTCGAAGGGAATCTCCCGGTCCAGCACGGGCGCCAGCACGCCCTCGGCGAACAACGGGAGGATCTCCCCCTCGAATCGCCGGGCCAGGGCGATGCGCCGCTCCAGCGGCAGGCTGCGCATGGTCATGCCGCGCACCGTGAGCCGGTTCATGAGCACGGCGCCTAGATTGAGCTCCGCCTTGCGCCCGGCCATCAACCCCACCAGCACCAGCCGCCCCTCGGGGCGCAGGGCCTTCAGCGCTTCGGGCAGGCCGTCTCCGCCAATGAGATCCAGCACCACATCGGCCCCCCTGCCGTCGCTGGCTGCCGCCACGGCGTCCGCCAGCGTGGCGCTGCCGTCATCGACGAACATCGCGTCCAGGCCGTGGCCCGCGGCCGCCTCCAGCCGGGACTGCCCGCGGCCGGTGCCGAGGCTGCGCGCCCCCAGTGCCCGTACCACCTGGGTGGCGGCGGTGCCGATCCCCGAGGTCGCGCCACGAATGATGCACCACCCGCCGCGGGGCAGCTCGCCCTCCAGGGCCACCGCACGCCAGGCGGTGAGGAAGGCCTCGGGCACGGCCGCCGCAGCGGTGTCGTCCAGGTGCGGCGGCACGGCCAGGGTCTCACGCTCGTTGACCAAAAGCCGCTCGGCATAGGCGCCGCCGCCGACCAGGCCCATGACCCGGTCCCCGGCGGCACGCAGGACACAGCCCGCGCCGAGGGACTCCACCTCGCCCACGTATTCCAGGCCGGGCACGTCGGCCACGGCGCCGGGCGGCGCCGGGTAATGCCCCATGCGCTGAATCGTATCGGCGCGATTGACCCCGGTGGCGCGCACCCGCACCACCAACTGGCCAGGCCCGGGGACGGGGTCGGGACGCTCGTCGAGGCGCAGCACCTCCGGGCCGCCGGGTTCGGTGATCTGCCATACGCGCATCGCGTTGCTCCTTGTTTTGCGGGGTTTCGCGGGCGGTCAGCCGGTAATCCATGCCTTGGGATAGAGGCTGGCATAGGCCATGGTACCGTCGCGCTGGCGCCCCCGTACCCGGGCCATGCCGAGACCGTATCCCCCATGGCGGATAATGGCATACGGCCCCTGCGGTTCGGACCCCCGGAGGCGGTACAGCGGCTCCCGGCGGACATAGCGCTCGCGCTCGTCGGCATCCACGTCCAGGAGGTTGGCGCTGGCCCGCGGCCCCCACTCCAGGGCGAAGGCGGTGGTGGGTTTCGGCGGCCGCGCCTGCAACCCGAGCACCGGCAAACCCGTGGTCTGGGGGGCAATGCCAGGAGGTACGCGATGATCGGCGCTGGCCGCATAGAGGTAGCGCCCGCCACCCATCACCGCGGTGAGGCCCTCGAAGGCCGCGGCGGGCACCCCATAGGCATGCGCCAACGCCTCCAGCGCGTCGGCATCGGCCTGCGGCGGGGATCGCAGGTCCCCCTCCGGTGACGCCCCATCGACCTTCTCCAGGACGGCCACGAAGAACCCGCCGGTGTCGTTCTGGTGGGGCCAGACGCGGAGGCAGCCCGCCACCGAGGGATCGAACCGCACCCCCTCCCAGTCCGTGAGCCCCGCCGATGCGGAAAAACCGTCCAGCGCCGCGGGCCGCACCCGGAGCTCCCCGGGGCGGGCGCGGAGTACCGCGTCCACCACCGCCTCGTTCTCCTCGGGGGCCAGGGTACAGGTGGCGTAGACGATGCGCCCGCCGCGGCGGGTGAGCCGTACCGCGCGCTCCAAGAGCTGACGCTGGCGGCGGACCAAGCGCGCACGCATGCCCTCGTCGGCAACATGGAAGCCCCGCCGCGGGGCATCGCCGACGAGCTTGCGCCAGATGCCCTCGCCACTGCAGGGGGCATCCACCAGCACCCGGTCGAAGGGCCCATTGGCCAGCGCCAGGTCCTGGCCCGGCCCCAGGGTGACGGTCACATTCATCAGGCCCAGGCGCTTGATGGTGGCCTGCAGGGCGGAGAGGCGGCCGCGCTGGGCCTCGTTGGCGTGCACCGTGCCCCGGTTGGCCATGGCGAGGGCGATCTGGGCGGTCTTGTTCCCCGGGGCCGCGCACAGGTCCAGGACGCGCTCCCCCGGCCGCGGGTCCAGTAGCATCACCGGCACCATGGCCACCGCCTCCTGGGACTGATACAGGCCGGCATAGAAGCCCCAGTGGCCACCGGTGCCGGTACCGGCGGGCAGGGCCAGCGCAGAGGGGTGCCATGGCAACGGGCTCGCCTCTATGCCCTGCTCCGCCAGCAGCGCGCTCAGGGCCGCCCGGGAGATGCGGCACGGGTGTGGCCAGACGGTGGGGGCCAGCGGCCGCTCCAGGCTGGCGCGGAAGGCGTCCCAGTCCCCCACCACGCGGCGGTAGCGCCGGTAGACGGCATCCACCGCCGACCCCACGGCGTCCGCCCGCGCCACGCCGGCGCCGCTCAGGAGGCCTCCTTCGCCGGGATCTCACAACCGCGGGCGAATTCCCGCAGCAGGCTCGCGAAGGCATCGTGGTGATGGACCGCCGAGAGCGCCTGGCGGCCCTGGCGCGCCGCGACATCCCCCGCCTTCTCCGAGACCCGGGGCAGCAGCGCGGAGAAGAAATCGTGATCGAACTCGGGATGCCCCTGGACGGTGACCACGCCGGGACCCGCAAAGAGGTAGTTGGGGCAAAACGCACCGCCGGCCAGCCGGACGAGCCCCGGCGCCGGTGTCAGGACCTGATCCTGGTGTACGGAAAGCAGGGCCAACGGATCCCCGGGCGACCAGCCGGCAAAGGCCCGTTCGGCGGCCACCGGGTAGATGCCGAGGCCCCAGCCCCCGGGGGCTCGGCCGACCTCCCCGCCCAGGGCCGCATGGATGATCTGATGACCGAAACAGATGCCCGCCAGGCGCACCCCCGCACGGTGGGCGCGGGCGGTGAACTCCCGCAGCTCCGCCACCCAGGGGGTGTCGGCGAAGGCATCGGCCCGGGAGCCGGTGATCACCCAGACATCGGCGTCGGCCACCGATGCCGGCCGCTCCCCGACGTGGAAGCGCCATTCCGCGAGCGTGCCGGCACCAGTGAACAGGGCGTGGAACAGGGCCCCGTAGCTCGGCCAGCGGGTCTGGAGGCCCTCCTCCAGGTCATCGCACACCAGGATGCCGATGCGCGGCTCGCTCATGCCGCCGGACGCCCTCGCCCGAACCAGCGACGCAACCACCCCCGGCCGGCCGGCGCGGTCGCGGGCGCCTGCGCGACCGCCGGGGCATCCCGGGCAGCGGCCTCGGCCGCCGCCCGGGCCTCGGCGGCGAGAGTCAGCTCACGCCGAAGGAAATGATTCATGGCCCCGTGGTTGCCGAGGATGGTGACGAAATCCAGCATGACGTCGCGGACACGCTTGAGGTCGTAGCGGGCCGAACCGATCAGGTCCCGCTGCTCGAGATACTCCTCCAGGCGCGCGCTCGCGCCGCACAGGCCGGCAAAGGCCTCCAGCTTCTCGATCTGCATCCGGACATCCCAGCCGAGCTCATCGGCGACGCGCAGGAACTGATCCACCATGAGCATTTTCGCACCCCGCAACCACACCCTCCAACGACGACGCCCCGACGGCCGAAACCATCGGGGCACGGGATATTGTGGCGGTGCAACATGGTGATCTCAAGGCCTCGTGGCATCGGTGTTATCGATGATCCGATCGAGGCGCTCTATCACTCCAGGGCCACGGCAGCGCCGGGGTACGTTACCCGGCCGTCCCGCCCCGCCCCGTGCGGGCGAAGGCATAACCTAGCAGGCCCGCGCCGGCGATCTTCAGGGCGGCACCGAGGAGGAAGGGGAGCACGCCCACGGCGATGGCCTTCTGCAGATCCCCGAGGACCACGGCGAGCCAGCTGACGCCAAAGGCGTATACCACCAGGTTGGCGATAAAGGCCGCGGCGATGGCGGTCACCGGGTTGCGCACCCAGCCCCGCACCGCCAACTGCCCAGCCACCCAGGCAGCGACCACGAAGCCGATCAGATAGCCACCGGTGGGCCCGGCCAGATACGCCGGCCCGCCGCCGTGGGCGAACACCGGCAGCCCCATGAGCCCCTCGCCGAGATAGGCGAGCACGGTGGCGGCGCCGAGCACCGGCCCGTAGACGAGCCCCAGCGCCAGCACCACGAAGGTCTGCATGTTCAGCGGCACCGGCCAGAAGGGGATCTCCACCCGCGCGGACAGGGCCAGCAGGATGGTGCCCGCCAGCACCGAGACCACCGCGCGCCCCAGGCTGCCCTGGGCCCAGGCGCCCACGGGGAGGGATTGCGTGTTCGCCGTCATCGTCATGCTCCTCCGGTTGTTATCGACGAGCAGGCGAAGTGTCCCAAAAACCGTAAACCCTGTCATCCCCAGCCGGGTTTACGCCGCCTCCCGCTGCTGCAACAGCTGCGCGGCCACCGCCACCGCGATCTCCGCAGGGCGTTTGCCGCCGACACCCGGCACGCCGATGGGTAGGACCAGGCGGTCCACCACCTCCGGCGCCAGCCCCCGCTCGGCGAGACGGTGACGGAAACGCCCGCGCTTGGTCTTCGAGCCGATGGTACCCACGAAGGGAAAACGCCCACTGCGCAACGCCGCTTCCACGATGTCCAGATCCAGGTCGTGGCTGTGGGTCATGGCGATGACGAAGGCACCGTCGACGAGGCGGTCCACCTCCTCCGCCGGGGCCGCAGCGGTGACCGCCTCGACGTTGCCCGGCACCGTCTCCGGAAACATTCCCGGTCGGGAATCGACCCAGCGCACCCGGCAGGGTAGCTCCGCGAGCAACCGCACCAGGGCCCGGCCGACGTGCCCCGCACCGAAGAGCCCGATTCGCAGGCCCTCGATCCATAGCGGCTCGAAGAGCAGGCGCATGCGCCCACCACAGGCCTGGTCCACGGCATCGTCGAGGGTGTAGGCCTCGAGGACCGGCCCCTCCGAGGCCTCCGGGCCGGCGGCCAGGATGGCCCGGGCCTGCTCCTGGGCGCGCAGCTCCACCGTGCCGCCGCCCAGGGTGCCGTCGCTGCCCTCGGCGGTGACGATCATCTTGGCCCCGGGCTCCCGGGGAGAAGAGCCCTCGATGGCCACCAGGGTCACCAGGACACAGGGCTCATCCCGGGCGTGGACGGCGGCCAGGGCGTCGATCCAGTCATTCATTCCGCTGGCTCCACCGTCGCTTCCGGGGCCTCCACCCGGCGCCCGGCATGGATCGCGCGCAGCACCGCCTCCGGTGTGGCCGGGGCGTCCAAAGCCACCGCTCCGCCGGCGGGCGCCGCGGCGGCCACGGCATCACGCAGGGCATGGAGCACCGAGATGGCGAGCATCAGTGGGGGCTCACCCACGGCCTTGGAGCGATGGATGGCCGCTTCGGTGTTCTCGCCGCGCTCGTAGATGCGGGCATGGAAGGCCCGCGGTAGGTCACTGCAGGCGGGGATCTTATACGTGGACGGCGCATGGGTGGTCAGCCGGCCCTCCTGGTCCCAGTGGAGCTCCTCGGTGGTCAGCCACCCCATGCCCTGGATGAATCCGCCCTCGATCTGGCCCATATCGATGGCCGGGTTCAAGGAGCGGCCCACGTCGTGGAGGATGTCGACGCGGGTGACCCGGTATTCGCCGGTGAGCGTGTCCATCAACACCTCGGAGCAAGCGGCGCCGTAGGCGAAGTAGTAGAACGGCCGGCCGGTGCCATCGGCGTGGACCTCGAGCTTCGGCGTGGCATAGAAGCCGGTGGCCGAGAGGGGAACGCGCCGGTAGTAGGCCTCCTGGACCACCTCGGCGAACCCGGCCAGCCACCGGTCGCCGGCATAGACCGCGTTGTCACGGAAACGGATGGGCGTGTCCGTGGCGACCTCGTAACGATCGCGTATCACCGGCAGCAGGCGGTCGACGATCTTCATCGCCGCATTGTGGGCGGCGGCGCCGTTGAGGTCCGAACCCGAGGAGGCGGCGGTGGGCGAGGTGTTCGGCACCTTACCGGTACTGGTCGCGGTGATGCGCACCCGCTCCAGGTCGATGCCGAAGGCCTCCGCCACCACCTGCGCCACCTTCATGTGCAACCCCTGGCCCATCTCCGTGCCGCCGTGATTGAGCTGCACGCTGCCGTCCTGGTAGACGAGCACCAGCGCCCCGGCCTGGTTGAGGAACTTGGCGGTGAAGGAGATGCCGAACTTCACCGGCGTGATGGCGATGCCCTTCTTGAGCCAGCGATTCCCCGAGTTGAACGCCGCCACCGCCTGCCGGCGCCTTGCGTAGTCCGCCTGGGCCTCCATCTCCGGCAGCAGCTCGGGGAGGATGTTGTCCTCGACGCGCATGCCGTAGGGGGTGATATCCCGCTCCCCCACGCCGTAAAGGTTACGCCGGCGAACCGCCAGGGGATCGGCGCCGATCTCCCGGGCGATGGCGTCCATCACATGCTCGATGCCGATCATCCCCTGGGGGCCGCCGAAACCACGGAACGCGGTGTTGGAGACGGTGTTGGTGCGCAGCCTGCGGGAGGTGATGGCCACGTTCTCGAGGAAGTAGGCGTTATCGGCGTGGTACATCGCCCGGTCGGCCACCGAGTGGGAAAGGTCCGGGGCGTAGCCACAGCGCACCGCCTGCAGGAAGGTGATGCCGCGGATGCGGCCATCGTCGTCGAAGCCCACCTCGTAGTCGATGCGCAGGTCGTGGCGCTTGCCGGTCATGGTGATGTCGTCGTCGCGGTCGAGGCGGTACTTCACCGGCCGGCCGGTACGCGCGGCGAGCAGCGCCGCGATCACCGCGAACTGCGCCGCCTGGGTCTCCTTGCCGCCGAAGGCGCCGCCCATGCGCCGGGTCTCCACGGTCACGGCGTGATCCGGCACCCCCAGCACCTTGGCCACCAAATGCTGCACCTCGGAAGGGTGCTGGGTGGAGCTGTAGACCAGCATGTCCCCGTCCTCCTGGGGGATGGCCATGGAGACCTGCCCTTCCAGGTAGAAGTGCTCCTGGCCGCCCACGTAGGTGGTCCCTGCTAGTCGGCGCGGCGCCGCGGCAATGGCGGATTCCGGCTCCCCGCGCTGCCACGATCTCGGCGGCAACAGGTCGGCGTCCGCGTCCAGGGCCTCGTCGACGGTGAGCACCGCCGGCAGGGGCTCGTAGTCCACCTCCGCGAGGCCGGCCGCCCACCGCGCCGCGGGGATGGTTTCCGCGGCCACCGCGAACAGCGGCTGGCCGTGGAAGAGGACCTCCCCGTCGGCGAGGATCTGATCGCCGGCGATCACCGGGCCGATGTCGTTGGTCACCGGCAGCTCCGCGGCGGTCAGCACCGCCGCCACGGCCGGTGCCTCCCGCACCGCCGTGACCTCCAGACGGGTGATCCGGGCCCGGGCGTGTTCGGCGGGACGGGCGTAGACGTGGAGCAGGTCCCGGGGCTCAGGAAGGTCATCGACGTAGCGCGCCTCACCGGTGACGTGCTTGGCGGCGCTGTCGTGGGGATGGGGATGGTGCACCGCGCTCATGATGGCTCCTCCTCGAGCACACGGGTCCGGGCCCGCGGGTCGGTGGTCTCGACGTAGAACCGCCGCAACAGCCCGACCGCCGCCGTGCGGCGGTATTCGCGGCTCGCCCGCATATCGGTGATGGGCGCGAGCTCGCCGGTGAGCGTCGCTGCCGCCCGCTCCAGGGTGGCCTCCTCCCAGGGCGCACCCGTGAGCGCCGCCTCGGTGGCCGGCATCCGGCACGGGATGGGGGCGACACCGCCGAAGCCGGTGCGGGCCTCGGCCACCCGAGCGTCATCAAGACGAATCCGAAAGGCGGCGCAGACCGCCGAGATGTCCTGATCGAAGCGCTTGGAGAGCTTGTAGCAGCCGAACCGGTCGTTCTCGCCCAGCGCGGGGATCCACACCCGCTCGACGAACTCCCCGGGGCGGCGGTCCTGGCGGCCGTAGTCGAGGAAATACTCCTCCAGGGGCATGCTGCGGCGGCCCTCCGGGCCGTTCACGGTGAGCCGCGCGGCCAGCGCGATGAGCACCGGCATGGTGTCGCCGATAGGCGAGCCGTTGGCGATGTTGCCGCCCAGGGTCCCGGAGTTGCGGATCTGCACCGAGGCGAACCGGCGCTGGAAGGCCCCGAACTCCGGGAACCACCGGTCCAGCACCTCCAGTGCCTCCCCGTGGGTCACCGCCGCGCCGATGGCCACGCCGGCGTCGTCCTCGTCAATGCCATGGAGCTCGGCGACGTCCCCCACGTAGACCACGGTGTTCAGGTCCATGTGCCGCTTGGTCACCCACAGCCCGACATCGGTGCCACCGGCCAGCAGGGTCGCCTGTGGATGCTCGGTGAGGATGCCCGAGAGCCCCGCGGCATCCACCGGGGCAAAGTACCGTTTGCCTTGATGCTCCAGGGACAGGGTGTCGCTGCGCCGCAGGGCCTCGAGCCGGGCGGCCGTCTGCGCCGGTGGCGCCAATGCGGGGGCCGGCTCGGGATAGTCGTGCATGGCAAGCGCCGCGTCGACGATGGGCCGGTACCCGGTGCAGCGACAGAGGTTGCCGGCCAGCGCCTCGTCGACCCGACGCCGGTCCGGCCGCCCCCCTTCCCGGTAGAGCGCGAACAGCGACATCACGAACCCGGGGGTGCAGAAACCACACTGCGAGCCGTGGTGGTCCACCATGGCCTGCTGGACCGGGTGCAGGGCCCCGTCGGCGCCGGCGAGGTGCTCGACGGTGAACAACTGCCGGCCGTCGAGGACCGGCAGGAAGAGGATGCAGGCGTTGACCGCCCGGTAGCGCATGCCTCCGGCGCCATCGGGCTCACCGAGGACCACCGTGCAGGCACCGCAATCGCCCTCGGCGCAGCCCTCCTTGGTGCCGGTGGCCCGTATATCCTCGCGCAGCCACTCCAGCACGGTGCGCGTGGGGTCCACCGCCCGGAGCTCCCGGAGCTCGTCGCCGAACAGGAATCTCACCGCCTGACCCATCTGCCAATCCCCGTTGCCGCCGGCGCAATGGCCTATTGACGACAATAGTACAGGGTAATTGTCGCCACAAGTCGACAGGGCCCGACGACGGCAGGGGCAGACCTGATCCAGATCAACCGCTTTTCAGCAGGCGTCGGTACCATGCGCCGGTTTTTCGGGAGACGAGGACCGCACCTTGGGTATGCACAGCGGGGCCCGCCCGTCCCCGGCCCGTGATGCCACCACCTTGCTCGGCCACCTACGCCGCACGGCGCTGGTCGGTGTCTTCACCGCCGCCCTGGCGGTGGCAGGAGTCGCGCTTGCCTCGCTGTATCCCCAGATCCGCAGCCAGGCGCGCCAGCAGCTGGCCCATGAGGCCCACCTGCATCAGACGGCGGTGACCGCGTTCTTGGACCAGCGGGCGCGCATCGCCCGGCAGGTCACCAGTCGCACCGCGATTCGCGAGGCGCTGGCCGAGTACCACGGCGGCGAGCGCCTGGGTACCGACCGCATCCTCTTCGACCTGCAGGGTCTGGAAGCGGTGCTCCCGGGCCGCGGTGCCCCTGAGGGAAATCCCGAGGTCAGTCTCACCCTGCGGACGCCCTCGGGCCCGCGCCGGCTGGGCGACGGCGCCGCCCCGTCACCGGGCACCGCGCTGGCAAGGGCCGCCGACCTTGCCGGTCAAGGCAGCGCGGGAATCGTCACGCAGGGTGGAACCGTGGCCGCCTACCACGCATTGCCACGGATCGGCGGCACGGTGGTGGTAACCGCCGATGGCGCCACCCCGAGCACGGCCTTATGCCGCCGGACCGCTTCATCCCCGTGGCCGAGGACAGCGGACTCATTATCGGGCTCGGCGAGCGGGTGCTGCGTATGGCCTGTCAGTACTGGAGCGAGCGCCGGCGCGCGGGCCATCCCCCGCTGACCCTGGCGGTAAATCTCTCCTCGCGGCAGGTGGCCCTGCCGGGGGTTGCGCAGCGCATCCTCACCATCCTGGAGGAGACGGACATGGATCCGAGCTGGCTGGAGCTGGAGCTCACCGAGTCCGTGCTGCTGGAGCACGAAGAGGGGCTGAAGCAACTGATGCGCACCCTCACGGAGCGGGGCGTTCGCTTGGCCATCGACGACTTCGGCACCGGCTACTCGTCGCTGTCCTACCTGAAGAACCTGGCCGTGGACCGGCTGAAGATCGACAGTACCTTCGTCCGCGACCTGCCGGAGGATAAGGACGACGCGGAGATCACCGCGGCCGTCATCGCCATGGCCCACAACCTGCGGCTGGTGGTGTCCGCCGAAGGGGTAGAAAACGAGGCACAGCTGGCATTCCTCGCCCGCCACGGCTGCGACGCCTGGCAGGGCTACCTGGGCAGCCCGCCGTTGGCGCCGGAACAGCTCGAGGACCTCATAACCACGAAGCGGGTGCATCACGGGCCGAAACCATCCGGGGCGGGTGATGACCTCGCCGGGCAAACCGGTTAACGTAGCGGCGGCTAGGCGCTGACCGAAGGCGACGGGAATACGAGCAGATGGTGCAATCGCTGGCACAGGGACGCAGCGCGCCGCCCCGGGGACGGGCAGAGGACCGGATCTACGACGCCATCCGCAATGCCGTACTGACCCAAAGGCTGCCACCGGGCTCCCGGCTGCCGGAGCTCACGCTGAGCGAGGTCTTCGGCGTGAGCCGCTCGGTGGTGCGCCGCGCCCTGGTGCGGCTGGCCGGCGATCACATCATCCGCATGCGCCGCAACCAGGTGGCCATCGTCGCCAGGCCGGACCGGGAAGAGACCGCGCAGATCTTCGAGGCCCGCCGCCATGTGGAGGCCGAGGTGGTACGCATGACCGCCGGCCGGCTCAGCGAGGCCGCCCGCTCCGAGCTACGGGGCCTGGTGGAGGCGGAGCACACCGCCCACGAGCAGGGGGCCCACGAGGACCGCATCCACCTGTCCTTGCGCTTCCACGACCGGCTGGCGGACTTCTGCCCCAACCAGGTGCTGGCCGGTATCCTTCGCGAGCTGACCCTGCGCACCTCCGTGGCGGTGGCGTTGTACAAGGCGCCGGGGATCAGCGCCTGTTACCGCGAGCCGGACCACCGCGGCATCGCCGAGGCGGTAATCGCCGGTGACGGCGATCGCGCCGCGCAACTGGCCCGCGAGCACCTGGACCACTTGGAGACCCGACTCACTCGGATGGACCACGAGGAGCCCGTGGACCTGGCCCGCATCCTCCAGCCCTGAAGCCGATTACCTGCTACGCCGACGCCGCCTGGTAGCTGCGCCGGGCGTCGGCGAGCACCCCCGCCGCCGAGCGCAGGAACAGCGCCGCGATGGCGAGGCCGATGACCACGTCCGGCCAGCGGCTGCCACTGGCGGCCACCGCGGCCGCGGCGACCAGCACCCCGCTATTGGCGATGATGTCGTTGCGCGAGCACACCCAGGCGGAACGCATGTTCACATCGTCACCACGGTGGCGGGTCAACAGCACCAGGCAGACGAGATTGGCGGCAAGGACCGCCACGCCCACCGTAGCCATGATGGAATACGCCGGCGCCGTTCCCCAGAGCAGCTTGCCCGTCGCCTCGGCGAGGACGATCACGCCGAACACCGCCATGATCCCGCCCTTGAACGCGGCGGAGACCGCCTTCCAGCGCTCCCCGCGGGCCACCACGAACAGGCTGAAACCGTAGACCAGGGCATCGCCGAGCATGTCCAGGGAGTCGCCGAGCAAGGCGGTGGAGCCGGCCAGCCAGCCGGCGGTGAACTCCACCACGAACATCACGGCGTTGATGATCAGCACCGCCCAGAGCATCCGCGCCTGGCGGCCCTGGGTGGGATCGATCCCGCAGTCATCGTGGCAGCAATCCGCCATGGGTCAGCCTCCTGCTCCGGAATCGGCGCCGCGGCGGTGCAAACACCGCCCCGCCACCCAGGTCTCGGCGATGCAGCGATCGTCGCCCAGGGTGAGCAGGGCGAACAGCCGCTCGGTGATGTCCCCCGCGGCCGCGCTCCTGCGAGCCAGCAGCGGTGTGGCGGCGGGGTCGAGCACCACCAGATCCGCCTCCCGGCCCGGGCGGAAGCCGCCGATGCGATCCGCCACCGACAGCGCCTCGGCGCCGGCGAGGGTCACCAGGTAGAGCAGCCGTGCCGCCGACAGGGACGTCCCCTGCAGCTGGGCCACCTTGTAGGCCTCGGCGGCGGTGCGCAGCATGCTGAAGCTGGTCCCCCCGCCCACGTCGGTGGCCAGGCCTACGCCCACCCCGGCATCCCGGGCGGCGGCGTAGTCGAACAGCCCGCTGCCGAGGAACAGGTTGGAGGTGGGGCAAAAACCCATTACCGCCCCGGTCTCCGCCATGCGCCGGCGGTCACCGTCGTCCAGGTGGATGCAGTGGGCGTAGACGGAACGCTCCCGCAGCATGCCGAAACGGTCATAGACGTCCAGGTAACTGCGGCTCCAGGGGAAGAGCTCCGACACCCAGGCCACCTCGGCGGGGTTCTCCGCCACATGGGTGTGCACATAGGTATCGGGATAGGCGCGGGCCAATTCGCCGACCCGCCGCAGCTGCTCGTCGCTGGAGGTGGGCGCGAAGCGGGGGGTGATGGCGTAGGCCAGGCGGTCGACCCCATGCCAGCGCTCGATGAGCGCGCGGCTGTCCCGATAGCCCGTCTCCGCGGTGTCGCGGAGGTAGTCCGGGGCATTGCGGTCCATGAGCACCTTGCCGGCGGACAGGCGCATCCCGCGGCGATGGGCGGCGTCCAGGACCGCCTCGGCGGAGACGGCGTGCACAGTACCCAGAACCAGCGCGGAGGTAGTGCCGTTGCGGAGCAGCTCATCCAGGAAGAACTCCGCGGTCTCCGACGCCAGCTCCGCGTCCCCGAAGCGGCCCTCGACGGGGAAGGTATAGCGCTCCAGCCAGGTGAGCAGCTGCTCGCCATAACTGGCAATGATGTCCGTCTGGGCGAAGTGGATATGGCAGTCCACCATCCCGGGGATGATCAGCCGCCCACGCTGATCGCTGATCTCCGTCTCCGGCCCCAGCGTAGGCAATAGCTGCGCGGCCGGGCCCTCCGCCTCCACGCGGCCGTCCGCCACGACGAGGACGCCGTCCTCGTGGACCTCCAGGGCCTCGGGATCATTGCCCTCACCGGGGTCGTGCCGGCAATAGACGATGCAGCCTCGAAACGCCCGGCGTCGCACCTCAGTCTGCTCGGTCAAGATCCCCCCTCGTCGCCAGCCGAAGCACAGAAGGCCACCGATGGACACGGATCAACGCCGATAACAAGACTATTGACCCGCACATTCCGCCACGCCAGGCACCGCTATACTGCCACGCTGATCGCGGCGGTGATCACGGCGTTCATCCGTGGCCCCCTACTGTCCCAGGGCCCAGTCATTGCGGGTCAGGGCGCGGGCCCCACTGGCCTCCACCACCACCGTCTCGCTCATGCCGATGCCCCACTCCCCCGGGCGGCGCAGGCAGATGGGCAGGTGGAAGACCATCCCGGGCTGGAAGACGGTCTCCACGCCCCGGGCGATGAAGGCACTGCCCTCCACCCAGGAGGGCGGGAACTGCGCGCCGACGGTATAGCCGAACACCCCCGAGAAGAAGACCTCGTCGGCATGGGGGGCGAGCACCGCCTCGGCGTCGCCGGCGGCGTCGTCCAGGGTGCGCCCGGCCCGCATACCATGCTGCAGCGCCTCCACCAACTCCGCGCAGGCGGTGTAGAGCCGTCGCATGGCATCCGTCGGCGCGCCGCAGACCACCGTGCGCATCTGCGGTGCGGTGTAGCGATGGCGCACCGCCCCGTATTCCAGGAACACCGGCTCGCCCTCGGTGATCACATGCCCGTTGTGGTTACTGTGGATGATGCTCGAGCGCACGCCGGCGGCGACGATGGGTTGCATGCTCATGAACTCGCTGCCGGCGGCGAGCATCTCACGGGCCCCCACCGCGGCGATCTCCGAGTCCGTGACCCCGGGCGCGATCGCCTGCGCCGAGGCCGCCAGCCCCCGTTCGGTGATCCGCGCACTCTCGGCGAGCACGGCCAGCTCGGCGTCCGATTTCACCCGTCGGACCGCGGCCACCAGTTCGCCGGTATCCACCCACTCGGCAGCGAGGCCGTCGCGCAGCGCCTCCATCAGGCCGGGGCGGAGACCGCTACCCCACAGGGCGGTGGCGATGCGGCGATGACTCGCCAGTAGGTCCAGGAGCTGAGAGACGGACTCCCGCGGGAATTCCCACCGATAGCCCAGCACCTCATCGACGTGGGCCATGGTGACCGCCGGACCCGTCTCGATGGAGGGGACCTGCAATGCGGTGCGCTCCGCAGTGACCACCAGGGCGATGGCCACGGAGACCTCGAAGGTGGAGTAGCCGGTGAGGTAGCAGACCTCGCCGGGGTCGGTGATCAGCAGGGCATCGACGCCCTCCCGGGCCATACCCTCACGAACGGCCCCCAGACGCCGCCGATACTCGGCGCTGTCAAAGGCCGCCGGAAGCCGGCCGACCTGCTCGCCGAGGGCGGCGCGATAGGCGCGGTAATCCATGGCCGGGTTTCCTCCTCAGGCATAGCGTGGGGAACGCCGGCTAGCATGACATCGCCGCGGCCCTCAGGCCAGCGCCTGCCCGCTGTATATAAGGGGCCGTCTCAGCCTCGGGGATTCAGCAGCCACCGCCGTCTCCGCCACCCCCACCTCCGCCGCCGGCACCTCCGCCACTGCCGCCGGAGCTGGGCAGCCAGCCCATCATATGCACTGCGATGGCGAGGGCATCCAACGGCACCGGCCGCCGGACGCTGAGATCGAGCTCCTGTACCGAAAAGGGGTTGGCGACGACGTCCGCGACGGCCAGCCCGTCGGCAAACAACGTGCGATCGAGGCCGCGGCGGCCGCTGCCATGACGCTGACAAACCACCTTATAACCGGTGCCGTCGAGGCGGTAATGCGCCGTCCAGGTCGGCCGGGACTGGAGTACCCCGGCATCCACCTTGGTATCCGTCTCCAGCTCGGCGACCACACCCGCGCCGGCCCGCCAGAGCACGCGGCGCCGGGGCCGCCCCCCGAGGCGACGCAGGCAATCGCCGGCGACCTCCCCGGCGCTGCGATCCCGTGGATGATCAAGGCGGTAACGGCGCCCCGCAAAGCGCAGCTCCGTGAAGCCGGGCCGCAGCAGCCCCGGCTCCACCAGGCTCGCCAGACGATCGTCCACGTCCGCGATCACAAACGTTTCCTGCTGCTCCCGGAAAGGACTGGCAAGGGGGCGTCTCGGGAAGTGGACCGTAAGCTCCCCATCCACCGGGCGCTTGTGGTCGGTTGGTAGTGCCATCGGAATGCTACGCCTCGCTTGGATCCCGGCCAATAGGATGCCTGATCGATCCAAACGGGCACGACCCTCGATCACGGCGTCGTTTCACGGCACCATCGGGGCATGAGCCGAATGCGCCGAGTCCTAGTCAACCTCTTCGCGGTGTGTCTCGCTGCGCCCATGGCCGCAACCAGCGCGGCGGAGCCGTCCCAGCGGCGCGGTGCCCTCGTCGACCGGGTGGTGTTCACCGAGGAATCCAATCCGGGCAAGGTGGTCGGCCAGATCGAGACCGGTGCGCGCCATATGCTCGCCCAGGGGATCACCAGCGGGGTAATCCACCGGCAGCTCCGCAACGCCCCCGGCGTGGAATTCGCCCTTTCCTATGGCTCCTCGGCGGAGCTCACCTTGAACCCCGCCGGCCCGGAGCTCGCCGACGGCAACCTGAACCCGTTCGCCGTGGCCGCCATCCGGGAAGCGCTGAATTGGCTGGTGGATCGCCGCTACATCGCCAGCGAGCTCTACGGCGGCCTCGCGGAGCCGCGGACCCTGCCCCTGAGTACCGCATTCCCGGACTATGCCCGCCTCGCCGCCACCGCCCGGGCCCTGGAGCTGCGTTACTCGTTCCAGCCGGCCCGGGCGAAAGAGGCCATCGCCCGGGAAATGAAAGCCCTCGGGGCCACCCGGCAAAACGGGCGCTGGCACCACGACGGTGAGCCGGTACGTTTGAAGCTGCTCATCCGCACCGAGGACACCCGCCGACAGGTGGGCGACTACGTCGCCAATCGACTCGAGGACGCGGGCTTCGCGGTGGAGCGTCTCTACCGCACCGCCGATCAGGCCGCGCCCCTGTGGCTGGGTGCGGATCCGGCGGCCGGCCAGTGGCATCTCTACACCGGGGGCTGGGTGTCCACGGTGATCAACCGCGACCAGGCACAGAACTTCGCCGACTTCTACACCCCCCAGGGCCGGCCCGCCCCCCTCTGGCAGGCCTACGACCCGCCGGAAGCGCTGGCCCGCATCGCCGAGCGACTCGAGCGCCGGGACTACGCCTCGCCGGCCGAACGGCAGACGCTCATGGCCGAGGCCCTGGAGCTGGCCATGAAGAGCTCCTACCGCGTCTGGCTGGTGGACCAGCTCAATCTGTGGCCCCGGGCGGCGGACATCCGCGTCGCCGCGGACCTGGCCGGCGGGCTGGCGGGCTCGCGGTTATGGCCCTACACCCTACGCTTCGAGGACCGCGTCGGCGGCGAGGTGGTGGTCTCCACCCCCTCCATGCTCACCGACCCGTGGAACCCGGTGGCCGGCACCAACTGGCTCTACGACCGGATGATCCTCAACGCCACCCAGGACGCCCCGGCCCTGCCGGACCCGTTCACTGGGCTGTACCGCCCGCAACGGATCGCCGCCGCGGAGGTGACCGTTGCCGAGGGCACACCGGTGGAGCGCAGCCTCGACTGGGTACGCCTCGAGACACGCCCCGAGATCACCGTACCGGAGGATACCTGGGTCGACTGGGACGGCGAGGCCAACCGTTTCGTCCGCGCCGGCGAGCGTCACCCGGAGGGCCTGACGGCGCGGACCCGCACCCGGATCACCTTCGAGGAGGGCTACCTGGAGCGCCACTGGCACGACGGCACGCGTATGTCCCTGGCGGATCTCGTCTTGCCCTGGATCCTGGAGTTCGAACGTGCCGACGAGGACAGCCCGCTGTTCGACCGCAGCCACGTCCCCGCCCACGAGAGCTTCCTCGGCCACTTCCGTGGCTGGCGGATCGTCTCCCGGCGGCCGCTGGTGGTGGAGAGCTACAGCGATCAGATTTACCCGGACGCGGAGACCATCGCCGCGGCCCGCACGCCGGGGCTCGCACCCTGGCATGTGCTAGCGCTCGGCATCCATGCCGAGGCCGCCGGCGAGCTGGCCTTCTCGTCGGACAAGGCGGACCGCAGCGACGTCCCCTGGCTCAGTCTGGTCTCCGGGCCGTCGCTGCCCATCCTGGACCGCCACCGGTTGGAGGCCGGGGCAGCGGGTTACGTACCGTTCGAGAACACGCTCGGCGAGCTGGTACGCGGGAATGGGCCCGCCCGGCGCTACGAGCGGCTGGGCCAATGGCGCGAGCAGCGCCGCCACTACTGGGTGGGCGACGGCCCCTTCTACCTGGACGCCGTCCATGCCGTGGCCGGCTCCCTGGTACTGCAGCGCTATGAGGGCTTCCCGGATCCCGCGGACAAATGGCTGCGCTTCGCCGAGGTGGCGATCCCCGAGCCCGCCCTGGACGGGCCGCTGACGGTCTCCCCCGGTGAGCCGGCGGCATTCCGGCTCGAGATCACCGCCGACGCTGCGCCCTATCCGCGGGAGGCGATCCGCGAGGTCGGCTGGCTGCTGTTCGACGGCGCCGGGGAGCTGGCGGATCGGGGCACGGCCGAAGCCCGGGACGGCGGCTGGCGGATCACCCTCCCGGCCGAGGTGATCACGGCCCTCGGGACGGGGGCGAACCGCCTGGAGGTGATCGTGCGCTCGGAGCGGGTGGCCCTGCCCCGGTTCGCCAGCCACGTCTTCGCCACCGTCCCGGCGAAAGCGGAGGCCACCGAATGAGCCCCGCCGGCGAATCGAGCCAAGTGGGTGGGCGGCTGCGGGACGTCCGCCGCATGGCGGTATTCGTGGCCCGCCGTATCGCCGCGCTGCTGCTCACGGTGCTAGTCGGCGTCTACCTGACCATCCTCATCGCCAACATGGGCGGGCGGGTGGACGAGATCCGCCGCCTGCAGATCCAATCCACCGTCGCCGAGGCCGTTCGCGCGAACCCCGAGTACAGCGATATGGGCGCCCAGCGGCGCAACGAGCTGATCGCCGAACAGGTGCAGCTGGAGGTGGAGCGCCTGAATCTCGACGAGCCTTTCTTCTGGCGCAGCCTCGACTACCTCAACCAGGCGGTGCGGCTGAACTTGGGACGGGCCGAGCAGATGACCTCGGATCTCGGCTCCCGCCAGGTGCGCGATATCATCGCCGAGCGACTGCCGGCGACGCTGCTGCTGTTCGGCACGGCCAACCTGCTGGTGTTCTTCACCTCCGTGGCCATCGCCCTGCGGCTGTCACGGCGCTACGGCAGCGCACTGGACCGCACGGTCATCGGCCTCGCCCCCAGCTCCGCAGCGCCCGGCTGGTTCTACGGTATCTTCCTGATCCTGCTGTTCGCCTTCATCTGGCCGATGCTGCCGGCGGGGGGCATGGTGGCGGTGCCCCCGCCCGAGGGGGCGCTCGCCTATGCCTGGAGTGTGGTGAGACACATGGCACTGCCAGTGGCGGCGATGTTCCTGTCCCAGATCTTCATCTCCATCTACTCCTGGCGGACGTTCTTCCTCATCCACTCCAGCGAGGACTACGTGGAGATGGCCCGCGCAAAGGGCTTGCCCGAGCGCGCCATCCGGCGCCGCTACATCCTGCGGCCGACGCTGGCGCCCATCATCACCAGCTTTCTGCTGATGCTCATCGGCCTGTGGAGCGGCGCCATCATCCTCGAGCAAGTATTCAACTGGCCGGGGCTGGGGACACTGCTGTTCGAGGCCATTGGCCATCGTGACACGCCGGTGATCATCGGCGGCGTGGTGATCTTCGCCTACCTGCTGGCGGTGACCGTGTTCCTGCTGGACATCCTCTACGCGCTGCTCGATCCCCGGGTACGGGTGGGACCGGAATGAATCGCTGGCGCGACGGCCTCCGGCAGCTCCGACAGTACCCCTCGGCGGTGGCGGGGGCGGCCATCGTTGTGTTCCTCATCGTGCTGTCGCTCTACACCGTCATCGCCATCCCGTACGGAGAGGCCATGGAGCGCTGGCGCGGCGGCGAGCATTGGGAACGCCACCCGGTGAACGCGGGCCCGGTATGGGCGGACCGCCTGCTCGGCGGCGACCGGCCCGCCACCCGCACCGTCTCCGCCGCGGATGGGGAGCGCAGCGTGGAAGACTTCCCCGGCGGGCGCCGCATCCGCATCCCGCTGGCCTTCGACTTCGAGGCCGGCGGCTTCCCCAGCGAGCTGAGCCTGTTCCTGGACGCGGACTTCGAGCAGCGCCCGCCCTTTGTCCGCCTGACCTGGCACACCCCCGACGGCCGGCGCATCCCCCTGGGCAGCTATCAGGCCGCCGCCGATGAGCGCATCGCCCTGTCCCAGGACTGGGCGCTGGAGCGCCGCCTCGGCGCGCCGGCCCACGTGGGGCTCTTCGCGCGAGCGGACCGCGAGGACATGCCCGAGGTGCAGACGGGCGGCTACCGGCTGGTCATCGACGCAATTGTCTTCGAGGAGGACGCGGGGATCGACGCCGAGCTGGTGGTCTACGGCCAGGTCCACGGCCTCGCCGGCACCGATCACCAGCGCCGCGACCTGCTGCTCGCCTTGCTCTGGGGCACCCCGGTCGCACTGGCCTTCGGTCTCATCGCCACCGTCGGCACCACCGTCACCACCCTGATCGTCGCCGCCGCCGGCGTATGGTACCGGGGCTGGGTCGACGCGCTGATCCAGCGGCTCACCGAGGTGAACATGATCCTGCCCATCCTGCCCATCCTGGTGATGGTGGGCACGCTGTATTCCACCAGCATCTGGGTGATCCTGGCGGTGGTGGTCGCGCTGGGGATATTCAGCGCCAGCGTGAAGATGTACCGTGCCATGCTGCTGCCCATCCGCGAGGCCCCCTACATCGAGGCGGCGCGGGCCTACGGGGCGGGCAACACGCGCATCATCTTCCGCTACATGATCCCGCGGATACTGCCGGTGCTGATCCCGACCTTCGTCACCCTGATCCCCACCTTCGTGTTCCTGGAGGCCTCCCTGGCGGTCCTAGGCCTCGGTGACCCGGCGCTGCCGACATGGGGGAAACTGCTCAACGACGCGCAGAACCAGAGTGCGCTCTACCACGGCTTCTTCTACTGGGTGCTGGAGCCGGCGGCGCTGCTCATGCTCACGGGTCTCGGCTTCGCCATGCTCGGCTTCGCACTGGACCGGGTGTTCAACCCGCGGCTGAGGAATCTGTGATGGCCGACACCCCGCTGCTCGCCATCGACGGCCTCAACCTCCACTACCGCACCGGTAACGGCGTCGTCCGCGCGGTGGATGGCATCGACCTCACCGTCAACCGCGGCGAGGCGCTGGTGGTGCTGGGGGAATCCGGCTGCGGCAAGAGCTCGCTGGCGAAGGCGTTGCTGCGGGTACTGCCACGCAACATCGCCCGCTTCGACGGCCGCGTGGCCATCGACGGGATGGACACCATGGCCCTCGGCGAGGAGCGCTTCCGACGGGAGGTGCGCTGGCAACGGATCTCGTTCGTCATGCAGGCGGCGATGAACGCCCTCAATCCGGTGGTGCGTGTCGGCGAGCAGGTGGCCGAGCCCCTGCGCCTGCACCGGGGCGTCGATCGGAGCCGGGCCGCGGACCGGGCGCGGGCCGTCTTCGAGCTGGTGGGCGTGCCCGCGGGCTTTCTGCAGCGCTACCCCTTCGAGCTCTCCGGCGGCATGCGCCAGCGCGTGGTGCTGGCCATGGCGCTGATCACCGAGCCGGACCTGGTGATCCTCGACGAGCCTACCTCCGCGCTGGACGTGCTCACCCAGGCAAGCATCATGAACCGGTTGAAGGCGATCAAACGGGAGACGGGTACCGCCTTCATGCTCATCACCCACGACGTGGCCACCTCCAGCGAGATCGCCGATCGGGTGGCGCTCATGTACGCCGGCCAGATCGTCGAGCACGCGCCGGCGGAGACCTTCTTTACCGAGCCCGCACACCCCTATGCGAGGCTGCTGATGGCGAGCGTCCCGCGGCTGCGGCAGGCCGAGCGCCCCCGCTCCATCCCCGGCGAGCCGCCGAGCCTGGCGGCGCCGCCGGCGGGCTGCCGCTTCGCCGAGCGTTGTCCCCGCCGATTCGAGCGCTGCGCCGATGACCCGCCGGCTTTTCGGGTGGATCGCCGTCATGACGCCCGCTGCTGGCTGTTCGCTTCAGGGGGGCGGCCATGAGCACACGGCAGGTCGAACACCGGGGAACGAGCAGCGAGACCTATTTGTCCGTCAATGGACTGCGGACCACCTTCGAGCTGCGCCAGTGGGGCTTTCTCCGGGCCGGCGAGGTCCGTGCCGTCGACGGCGTGAGCTTCGAGCTCGCCGCGGGGGAGTCCGTCGCCTTCGTCGGCGAGAGCGGCTGTGGCAAGTCCACCCTGGCGCGCACCCTCTTGGGGCTGCACAAGCCCACCGCAGGCAGTGTGGTGTTCGACGGACAGGAGCTCGGCACGCTAAAGGGGGCCGCACTGAAGGCGTACCGGGCACGGGTCGGCTACGTGCAACAGGATCCCTACGGGGCCCTGCCACCGTTCATGGACGTCCGCCGCATCCTCGCGGAACCGCTGCGGATCCACGGCGTGCCCCGGGCCGAGCACCGGCGACGCATCGAGGCCGCCCTCGCCGAGGTGCGCCTATCACCAGCGGCGGAGTATCTCGGCAAGTTCCCGCACATGCTGAGCGGCGGCCAGCAGCAGCGCGTGGTCATCGCCCGGGCCCTGGTGCTCGCCCCCACCATGCTCATCGCCGACGAGCCGGTATCCATGCTCGACGCCTCCGTGCGCGTGGAGATCCTGGAGCTGCTCGCCCGCATCCAGCGCGAGCGCGAGCTCACACTGGCCTTCATCACCCATGACCTCTCGACGGTACGCCACTATGCGGACCGGGTATTCGTCATGTATGCGGGCCGCATCATCGAGTCGGCACCGGTGGAAGACCTCATCGACCACCCCCAGCATCCCTACACCCAGGCCCTACTCACCGCACTGGCGGACCCGGACCCGGCCAACGCCCACCGTGAACGCCCGATACCCGCCGGCGAGCCGCCGAGCCTCATCGAGCCTCCAGCTGCCTGCCGGTTCCATCCCCGGTGCCCGCACTTCATGCCCGGCACCTGCGACGTCCACGACCCGCCGGAGTTCGAGCCGCGACCCGCGCACCACAGCGCCTGCTGGCTGCACGGATAACTCCCACCTCGTGCCCGTTCGCTCATGCCCTCAGCGGCGTAACCTCCGACTCGATTCGCGCACCACGCTCGGCCGTGGTCCGCTCCAGCTCGAACCGGTCCTGAAGCTGCATCCAGTATTGTGGACTCATACCGAAGAAACGCCCCAGTCGCAGCGTGGTATCGGCGGTAATGCCGCGCCCACCTTTGACCATCTCGTTAATACGGCGGGGCGGGACGTGGATCGAGCGAGCGAGCCGGTACTCTGACAAGTCGTATTCCTCAAGGAACTCCTTGAGATGTTCCCCGGGATGAATCGGCCCAATCCTTTCGGTGCTCATCACAGTCTCCCGGTCAATGATAGTCAACGATCTCCACCGCGAACGCGTGTCCGTCACGCCACTCGAAGCAGATCCGCCACTGGTGGTTGATACGGATGCTGTACTGACCGGCACGGTTACCTTGGAGCCGCTCCAGCCGGTGCGAAGGCGGGACCCTCAGGTCTTCTAGATTCACTGCGGCGTCGATCCGATCCAAACGCATTTTGGCCCGACGCTAAATATCCTTACGTACCCGGCGCGACGACTCTCCCTTGGCAACTTTCTCCGTCTCCGTGTCACCAAAGCTCCGTATCATGGCCTTGGTAGTAACGTGGTGCGTTAATGCAGGCCATCCTCGCGTCGCAACACCGCCCCCCTGACCGACAAGATGTGCCCTGGCAGTGTCCCGTGTACCAGCGGATCGTGGCGACCCGGCCACCGTGGATGGAAGCCATGACGGATGGTGAAGTGACGGAATGAATCCGGTGTATAGCGCTCCGGTGCACAGGCGCGTGCCGATACATACCGCCGGCCTTATCCAGACGCAAGCCCAGCGTGTTGCCGCCTTGCCTCCTCGGCGATGACCGACAGCATGAACCATTGGGGCAGGCTGCGTGCGAGGTCGACGCGACCGTGTACCCGGATGTCGCCGCGCTCGATGGCCGGCGCGAGCGGGCGCTGGCCAATCCACACGCGCCCCATGACGCGGACCGTGCTGGCGACGTACAGATCCACATCGAAGCCGGGATCGGACTGGCAGAGATCCACGTCGTCGTCCTCGATAAGCAGCCACCACCGCCGCATCTCGGCGGGCGCATCGCTGTAGTCGAACTGGAGCACAGTACGGCCGGGTGGCAGGGCGGTGGTATCAATCCGCCGGCGCATATCCCACATCAGCACGCTCGCGTCCCAGTCCGGGCCCTCCGCCGCACTCTCCACCCACTGCTGGCCCCATACCCCCATGGAGATAATGATCGGGCCGAGGGCGGTGCCAGCTTCCGTGAGCCGGTAAGCGCCGTGCTCGTCGCGCATTACCACACCCGCCGACACAAGCTCCTGCAGCCGTCGGGACAGCAGGGCTCGCGACATCAGCGGCACGCCGCGATGAATCTCGTTGAAGCCCGACGAGCCGCTGACAAGCTCGCGCATGATCAACGGCGTCCAGCGCGTGGCGAGGATTTCCGACGCCTTGGCGACGGGACAGAACTGACCGTAACCCGTGGGACCCGGCATGGCATCCTCCCTCTCCTCTGCGCATCCCGTGCAGTGTGAGAGCTGTGAACGCCCGCTGTCCGGTTCACATTCTGAACTGGCAGGACGCTGCACGCCTCCCGACACTGGTTCCGTGGCACGCGTAAGCGTGCCGGCAACCAGAAAGGAGGCATGACATGAGCATAGCAGGTCACTCCACGGACAGCCCGATCCGCGCCCACAATGCCGGCCCGGCGGCGGTCTGGTCGAGCAGCGGGGCGGCTTATGACGAGGTCAGCCGCGGCATCCTCGACGCCATCGAGCACACCATCAATCGCCTCGAGCCCCCGCGCGGCATGCGCATCCTCGACGTGGCCACTGGAACCGGCTGGACCGCCCGGCGCCTGGCCGAGCGGGGGTTCGACGTCACCGGTGTGGACTTCGCCCCCGACATGCTGTCGGCGGCCCGCGAGACCGCGTCGGCCCGCGGGCTCGATATCGACCTCATGACAGGTGACGCCGAGGATCTGCCGTTCGACGACGGCGCCTTTGACGCAGTCATCTCCACCTTCGGGGTCATGTTCGTGCAGCGTCCCGAGGACGCCGCCGCGGAGCTGGCGCGGGTCTGCCGGCCGGGCGGGCGGCTCGCCCTCGCCGTGTGGACGCCGGACGGCAATGTCTTCGAGATGTTCAAGGTCATCAAGGGCTACATGCCCCCGCCGGAGGGGGAGTCGCCGCCGTCCCCGTTCGAGTGGGGCCGGGAGGAGCGCCTGCGCGAGTTGCTAGGCGGTGCCTTCGATCTCGGCATCGAGGCGGGCACGTCGTACTACCGTGAGCCCGACGGGCAGGCCGCCTGGCGCACCTTCTCGGAAGGCTACGGCCCCGTGCGCACGCTCGTCGGCAAGCTCGACGCGCAGCAGCGGGCGCAGTTCGAGGCCGATTTCACGGCTTTCCACGACGGCTTTGCCGATGAGCTTGGTGTCACCGTGCCCCGCGACTACCTGGTTGTCCGCGGCACGCGGCGGTGACGGTCTGCCGTCCGTACCCGTGTGCCGGTGGATCCACCGGCACACGGGTACAGCAGCGATGCGGGAGGTGTGGTCATGGCAACCATCGAGACCGACTACCTGGTGATCGGCGCCGGCGCCCTCGGCATGGCGTTCGTCGATGCGCTGATCGAGGCGGCAGATGCCAATGTGGTCCTGGCCGACAGGCGCCACCGGCCGGGAGGCCACTGGCATGACGCCTATCCCTTTGTCCGCCTACACCAGCCCTCGGCCTGTTACGGTGTCAACTCCATGCACCTCGGTGCCGACCGGCTTATCGATTCCGGTCCGGACGAGGGCTGCTACGAGCGGGCCACGGCGGCCGAGATCTGTGAGTACTACGGCCGTGTCCTGGACGAGCGGCTGCTGCCGTCGGGCCGTGTCCGTTTCCACGCGATGACCGACTATGTCGGTGAGCGCGACGGCGAGCACGTGCTCCTGTCCCGGTTGACCGGGCGGGAGACGACGGTGCACGTGCGCCGCCGGCTGGTCGATGCTACCTGGCTGGAGGCCTCGGTCCCGGAGACGCATGTACCGCCATTCAGCGTGGACCCCGATGCGCGCCTGATCTCGCCGACGGGGCTGACGCGCCTGTCCGAGCCCGGCAGCAGCTACACCATTCTTGGTGCCGGCAAGACGGCGATGGATACCTGCAGCTGGCTGCTGGATCAGGGGGTCGAGGCCGCGCGGATCCGCTGGATCCGGTCGCGCGACAGCTGGCTGATCGACCGCGGTGTCCTGCAGCCCCTTGCGCGTGTGCCGGCATTCATGGAGTGGATGTCGGGCAACGTCGAGGCGGCGGCCCGTGCCGGAAGCGCCCCGGAGCTGTTCGAGCGGCTGGACAACGGCAGCCTGCTGCACCGGCTCGATCCGGAAGTCCCCCCGGCGATGTACCGCGGTGCGATCTTGAGTGCCGGCGAGCGTGATGCCCTGCGTCGCATCGACAACGTCGTTCGCCTTGGCCGGGTGACCCACCTCGAAGCCGGACGGGTCGTGCTCGAACGCGGCACAGTCGCGACGAATCCTCGCGAAGTGTACGTGGACTGCACCGCAGAGGGCATCCGCAAGCGTGCCGGCCGCCCCATCTTCCAGCCGGGGCGGATCACGTTGCAGGCCATCCGCTTCGGCATGCTGCCCTTCAGCGCGGCTCTCACCGGCTACGTCGAAGCGGCGCGCGATGACGACACCGAGCGCAATCGCCTTTGCTCACCGAACCCGCTAGCCGATTCAGCCCGCGACTGGATTCCGACGATGCGCCTGACCCTGCTGGCCGACATGATCTGGAGCCGGGAGCCCGATCTGCAGGAGTGGCTACAGCGCGCCCGCCTCAATATCGGCCGCGGTGCACGGGAACACCGGAACAATCCGCGCATGCAAGCGGCATCGGCGCGCATGGCCACGCACCAGAAACAGGCGATTGCCAACCTGAAGCAGCTCACAGGATAGCCCGCCGTGGATCGCGGTAGCGGAGGTTCTCTAGGTGGGGAGTCTCGCAAGGTTGTTCCGGGAGGGTCCGAGCAGATGTCCGTCGCGGTTGCTCGGGAACGTGGCGAGGAACGTCAGTCCGTTCGGACCGTTGACCCGTCGCGATTCCCCTGTCCGATCGGCTTCGTGAGGGCTCATACCTTTACGCTGCCTGCCATCAGACCGCGTCACCGCCGGGTAACCGGGCTCACGTGCTGGATGCCTGCTAGATCACGGTCTCTCGCACCGTCTCCCTGACGCTACCTGTGGCCTCTGCCGTTGGCCACAGCACGCGGGCAGCGAACCTAGTGGTGCCGATAACGGCGGAATCAGGGAACGTTGGGGGGTTCGCAACGTGATCGGACCCCGGAAGCGACCGAAGAACCATCGCCTCCGGGGGCCCGGCTTAGCCCGATCAGGCCAGGTCGAAGCGGTCGGCGTTCATCACCTTGTTCCACGCGGCCACGAAGTCGTGGACGAACTTCTCCCGGTTATCCTCCTGGGCGTAGACCTCGGAGATGGCGCGGAGCTGGGAATTGGAGCCGAACACCAGGTCCACCCGCGTGCCGGTCCACCGAACCCGATCGGTCCCCCGGTCACGGAGCTCGAACGTCTCCTCCTCATCCGAGGTGGGCACCCACTTCAGGCCCATGTCCACCAGGTTGACGAAGAAGTCGTTGGTGAGCGTCTCCGGCCGCTCGGTGAACACGCCGTGGCGTGAACCATCGGTATTGGCGTTGAGCACCCGCATCCCGCCGATCAGCACCGCCATCTCCGGGGCGGTGAGGGTGAGCAGCTGCGCCCGGTCGAGGAGCATCTCCTCGGCGGAGACGGTGAAGCGGTCCTTGAGGAAATTGCGGAAGCCATCGGCCACCGGTTCCAGCACCTCGAAGGACCTCTCATCCGTCCACTCCGCCGACGCGTCGGTCCGCCCGGGCCGGAACGGCACCTCGATGTCGTAGCCCGCCTTCTTCGCGGCCGCCTCGATGGCGGCATTGCCGCCGAGGACGATCAGGTCGGCGAGGGGGATCCGCTTGCCGCCGGATTGGGCGTCGTTGAAGGCCTTCCGCACCCCCTCCAGCTTCTCCAGCACCCTGGCCAGTGTGGCCGGTTCATTGACGGGCCAGTCCTTCTGCGGCGCCAGGCGGATGCGTGCCCCGTTGGCACCGCCACGCTTGTCGGAACCGCGGAAGGTGGATGCCGAGCCCCAGGCTGTCTTGACCAGCTCCGGGATCGCGAGCCCGGTCGCCAGTATCTCCCCCTTGAGTGCCCGGATGTCCGCTTCGTCGACCAGTTCGTGGTCCACCGCCGGGACGGGGTCCTGCCAGATGAGATCCTCCTCGGGGACCTCCGGGCCGAGATAGCGCGACTTCGGGCCCATGTCGCGGTGGATCAGCTTGAACCAGGCCCGGGCGAAGGCGTCCGCCAGCTCCTCGGGATTGTCGTGGAAGCGCCGGGAAATCTTCTCGTACGCCGGGTCCACCTTCAGCGAGAGGTCGGTGGTGAGCATGATGGTCTTCTCCCGCTGGGACGAGTCATGGGCCGTCGGCGCGAGATCCGTGTCGGCGACGTCCTTCGGCGTCCACTGCCAGGCGCCCGCGGGGCTCTTGGTGAGCTCCCACTCGTAGCCGAACAGCATGTCGAAGTAGCCGTTGTCCCAGTGGGTCGGCTGCGGCGTCCAGGCGCCCTCCAGGCCGCTGGTCATGGCGTGCTCCGGGTCCATGCCGGCCCGGTTGTGCCAGCCGAGGCCCTGCTCCTGGATCGGCGCCGCCTCCGGCTCCGGGCCGAGGTTGTCCTCGGCCACCGCCCCGTGACACTTGCCGAAGGTGTGCCCGCCGGCGATGAGCGCCACCGTCTCGTAGTCGTTCATCGCCATCCGGGCGAAGGTCTCACGGATGTCATGGGCGGCCTTCAGCGGGTCGGGATCACCGTCCGGCCCCTCGGGGTTCACATAGATCAACCCCATCTGCACGTTGGCCAAGGGGTTCTCCAGCTCGCGCTCCCCGGAGTAGCGGCTCTTCTCATGGCCGCTGTCGGCGAGCCACTCGGTCTCCGAGCCCCAGTAGACGTCGTCCTCTGGCTCCCAGATGTCCTCCCGACCAAAGCCGAAGCCGAAGGTCTTGAACCCCATGTCCTCCAGGGCGACATTGCCGGCGAGGATGATCAGGTCGGCCCAGGAGATGCGGTTACCGTATTTCTGCTTGATCGGCCACAGCAGCCGGCGGGCCTTGTCCAGGTTACCGTTGTCCGGCCAGCTGTTGATGGGCGCGAAGCGCTGCGCCCCCGTGCCGCCGCCGCCACGGCCGTCGCCCTCGCGATAGGTCCCCGCCGCGTGCCAGGACATGCGGATGAACAGCGGGCCATAATGGCCGTAGTCCGCCGGCCACCAGTCCTGGGAGTCCCTCATCAGGGCCTTGAGGTCCTCCTTGAGGGCCTTTACATCGAGCTTCTCGAACGCCTCCCGGTAGTCGAAATCCTCCCCGAGCGGGTTGGACAGGGCGGAGTGCTGGTGGAGGATGCTCAGGTTGAGCTGGTTCGGCCACCAGTAGTCATTTCCCGGCCCGTCACCGTGGAGCGCAGTACGGGCGCCGTGCATCACCGGGCACCTGCCGGTGCCGCCGATATCCTTTGCATTCGCGGCCATCGTCTCTTCCTCCGTTTGCGTCTGTAGCGCCACCGCACCCCGTCAACGGGGACTCAGTGGCGCGTGCTTGTCACCGGGCCCGGCGGGCCCCGTTCGGCGCAGGCGCCGACCCCTCGGATAGGTCACCGGCGTCCTCACACCCTGTAAAGCTAGACGGCGAATCACGATGCAGCCAATTGAAAGTTTCCGCGTAAACGATAGTCTTCCACTATCCGAAAGACTCGCTGAGGCGCGAACCTCGAGCTACGGGTCATCCCGGATTGCCCGTAACCCGGACACCCGGCGTATCCTTGCCGTATGGCGTTCCACACCCCCGATCCCGAACTCCAGGCCGTCGAGCAACGGAATGCGGCACTCCGCGCCCAGACCTTTGCCCGCGCCTTTCGGGCCCTGGGTCGGGGGCTGAGATGGCTCGGTGCGTGGCTCGCCCGGCCGTTGCGGATCAATGCGAAGCGAGGAGAGGGCCCATGAGCGAGGCCGAAGGCGGCGACGACCCGATCGCGGGGCGGCTCAACGAGGACTTCACCCGCCTGTGGCAGGCGGCCCCGCGGGTGTGGGCCGACTGGATGGGCCGCCAACTCCGCGGCGATTACTTCACCCTCCCGGACCCGCGCGTGGTCGCCGAGGCCTACACCACGCTAGGGACGCATTCCCTCTCCCATCCCTGGCGCGTCGCCGCCGCGCAGGTCCGGCTGTGGGGGGAATACGCCGAACTCACACAGCGAAACGCGCTCCGTCTTGCCGGGCAACCGCAACCACCGGCCAAAGGCTTGGATCCCCGCGATCGCCGTTTCCGAGGCGAAGGCTGGGAGGAAAACCCGTATTTCGCTTACCTACGCGAGGCGTACCTCATCACCGCCCGCGAGCTGCTGGCGAGCGCCCACGACGTCTCCACGGACCTCGATGCCCACGAACGGGCCCGGGTGGAGTTCTACACACGACAGTTCGCTGATGCCCTGGCCCCGAGCAACTTCGCCGCCACCAACCCGGAGGTTTTGGCCGAGACACTGCGCACCGGCGGCGCGAACCTTCTCCGCGGCCTGCGCCACCTCACCGAAGACCTGGCCCGCGGGGGCGGGCTACTGCGGATCCGGCAAACCGACGCGAATGCCTTCGAGCTCGGTCGCGACATCGCCGCCACGCCGGGCAAGGTCATCTACCAGAACGCGCTGATGCAGCTCATCCAGTACAGCCCCGCCACCGACACGGTGGCCCGCCGGCCGCTGCTCATCGTCCCGCCGTGGATCAACAAGTACTACATCCTCGACCTCACTCCCAAGAAATCCTTCATCCGCTGGGCAGTGGAACAAGGCCTGACGGTATTCGTGATCTCCTGGGTCAACCCGGATCAGCGCTACGCGGAGACGGGCTTTGACGATTACCTCCTGGAGGGGCCGCTAGCGGCGCTGGATGCCATCGAGGCGGCCACCGGCGAGCGCGAGGTCAACGCCATCGGCTACTGCATCGGCGGCACCCTGCTCGCCTGCACCCTGGCCTGGATGGCGGCAAGGGGCGATCAGCGGGTGAAGAGCGCCACTTACTTCACCTCGCTGCTGGAGTTCTCCGACGTAGGGCCGATGTCGGTATTCATCGACGAGGAGCAGATCCGTTACCTGGAGCGGGACATGAACGCGCGCGGCTACCTGGAGGGGACCCACCTCGCCAATGCCTTCAACCTGCTGCAGGCCAATGACCTGATCTGGGGGTTCGTGGTGAACAACTACCTACTGGGCCGAGACCCCGCCCCCTTCGACCTGCTGTACTGGAACTCGGACTCCACCCGCATGCCCCGGCGCATGCACAGCTTCTATCTCCGCAACATGTACTTGGAGAACCGCCTGCGCGAGCCGGGTGGCATCGAGCTAGCGGGCGAGCCCATCGATCTCTCGGCCATCCGCCTGCCGGCCTTCTTCGTCGCCACCCGCGGGGATCACATCGCACCGTGGCACTCCTGCTACCGCAGCGCCCTACTCCATGGCGGACGCAAGCGCTTCGTGCTCGGCGGCTCCGGTCACATCGCCGGCGTGATCAACCCGGCAGGCTCTCAGAAATACGGCTACTGGAGCCATGGCCGTCTGCCCGCGGATCCGGAGCAGTGGCTGGCAGCGGCCCAGGAGCATCAGGGCTCCTGGTGGCCGGAGTGGCTGGCATGGGTTCAGCGGCATTCGGGCGGTGAGGTGCCGGCCCGTTCGCCCGGAGACGGGGCCCTTACCCCCATCGAGGAAGCGCCCGGCTCCTACGTCCGGGTCCGGGTGGACGAAACCTGAGCCATAAGGGTGGACGCCCCGGCGATCTAGCGGCGTTTCGGGTTCGGAGGAATGGACCTCAGTGAACGGTGGCCTGACGCTCGCGGGTTTCCTTGAGCACGCCCACCACGTCCTGCTCCCAGCTCTTGGCCAGTGGCGACTGGGCCACGATGGCGGAGACCTCGTCCTCGCTGACCGGCTCGCCACCCTCGTCCTCGACACTGACCTGCATGCGCTGCTCGTCGCGGAGCTCGTAGGCGCGTTCTCCGCTGGCAGAGTCGCCGACGCGGAGGGTGACCTCATCGCTATCCACCACGGCCCGCCAGTTGATCTGCGCCATCCAGCCCTGGGCGTTGGAGTAGATGGAGACACCCGCGAGCTCGTGGCGCTGGTCACGCCGGTCCTCCTCGAGCACATGGACGCTGCTGGTCAAGTGCTCGAATGGTGCATCCTCAAGCATGCGCACGAGCTGCTGCTTTTCGATGGAATGGTGGCGATTCATCAACCCTCACCTGCCTGCGGCGGTTTCGTTCCTGCCCCCATGATATGCGTTCGCCCACCTCCGAACACAAGCCCGTCGGCGATGCCCCGATCGCCGGGCCGGCGCAGCGGCCCGGCGGGCCCGCCCGGTTACTCCCGGGTGATGTAGTCGGAGTGCACCCAACCGTTGCGGCCGGTGTCCTGCACCTGGACCTGCCACCAGTCGCCCTGACGCTCACCGGTGGGCACCACCGCCGTACCCTCGGTCAGGGTGGCGAGCACCGGCGCGTCACCGTTGGCGCCCGAGCGCAGGTTCAGCGAGGTGGCCGTGCGGTATACGCCTAGCTGCTCGCGCTGCTCGCTCGGCTGCATGGCCCCCATCTGGGTGACCAGGTTGTTGTGCGCGTCCACAAAGGCGGCGGTGACGATCTTGCCGATCTCGGTATCCTGATACGCGCCACCGCCACCGGCGACGCCGCCGGCCCAGCCGAAGCCACCGAAGCTGACATCCGTCTTCTTCGCGGTACCCGTGGCCGCCGCCTCCTGCACACCGCTGCGCACATTGCTCAGCAGCAGTGTCGTCTGGGCCTCCAGGTTCTCCGTCTTAATGCCGCCGGCCACTGCACCGGCGAGACCGGGCAGCAGTGCCCCCAGGCCACCGAAACCGCCGCCGGAGTCGGGATCCTTGAACGCCACGTTGGGCGTGAGCACGAAGTCCGCCGCGGCCATCTGACCGCCACCCATGTTGCTGCCCGACTGCAGTTCCCCGCTCTCGGCGAGACGCCGCTCCTCTCTCAGGGCACTCGATGCCTGGCCCCGCTCGACCACGCGGAAGCAGCCGCTCTGGGCCATCATCACGCGGATCAGCGGCAATGGGCTCTCCAGGCCGGCCTGACGCAGACCACTGTAGTTGCCCTCGTAGAGGGCGGCGGTGCCGATGGGCCGGCTACAGCGCTGCAGCTCCTGGGACGCATTCTGCGCGCCGGCGGCCCCGCCGGAGCCGGTTACGGTGGAATCGGCACCGCCGAGCACCGGGTTAGTGTTGCAACCGGCCAGCGTCAGTGCCGCCGCCACCGAACCTGCCAAAAACCATGCTTGAGACTTCATCGCTTTCCCTCCTGTATCGTGATATACGCCATCGCTCGTTGTTTCCCTGCCAGTATAAACGCCGTGAACGCCGTCTCATCGGTCGCCGGGGGTGGGCCGGCGCTTTCGCTTGCAGTATGCTTTCTCGCCAAAGCCGCAGAACGCCGGGTACCGCCGTCCCCATGTCCAACACAGCGAACCAGAAACGCCGCCGCGCCGAGCGGGCACGGGACTTCCTCGATCGGCTCCTCGAGCGCTACCCGCAGGCCTTTTCCCGGGAACGCGACGAGGTTCGACCGCTGGCCATCGGCATCCAGGAATCCCTGCGGGCCGACCTCAACCGCGACGAGGAGTTGGCGGAGACCCCCAACTGGCTGGTCAAGCAGGCCCTCGCCCGCTATACGCACTCGCCGGCCTACCTGGAGGCGATCATCGCGGGCCGCCGGCGCGTCGCCCTCGACGGTAGCGACGGCGGCGAGGTCACCGAGCAAGCCATCGAGCACGCGCGCACCCGGCGCGAGGAACAGAAGAAGCGGGCGGCCGAGCGGCGGCGCCAACGCAACGGCGGCAAGCCACGCCGGGCGAACCGGGAGGAGCGCCAGCAACGCAAGCTCCAACAGCTTGCGGAGAAGTTCAACAACCCTGAGGGTTGAAGCGGCCCCTTGATGGCCATACAGAGTTACGACGCATTCCCCAAACCATTTATCGGGAGCAACCCAGCCCAGCCATGAGCTCATCCACACAGCCGACCCGGATCCGGCAGGATTTCGATCTGGAACAGATGGGAAGCGAGCAGCTCCGGGAGCTGCAGCGCCAGGTCGAAGCCGAGCTGGACGCACGATCATTCGAGGACAACCTGCGTCGCGAGCTCGAAAGCCACATGCGCCGCTATCGAAACGCCGGGAGCACGGCGGTAATCGGCAATGCGGGAGGCAATACGCGCAGGGCCGGGCGTCGCCGGGTGTGACAAAATCTCATCAGCGAATAAATACATAAACATTTATACTTTTTCGATCTAAATCGCTGCGGTCTATGCTTCCCCTGACTCGTCGAGGGATCAGCAGAGGACCACAGCATGGCGCAAGGCCCCTTACTCGAGACTAACAGCCCGCTCAGCGCCGAGCAGGCCGAGCAGCTCAATACCCTGGTCGGCTCCCTGCGCAACGACCAGATGACCTGGCTGAGCGGCTATCTCGCCGGCCTGTCCGCCGCCTCGGGCAGCGCTGCCAACACCGAACCCCGGCCGCAGTCCGCGGCTGGCACGCAGCCCGAGCTGACCATCCTCTACGGCAGCCAGACCGGCAATGCCGAGGGCGTCGCCGAGCTCGCCGCCGAGCGTGCAGAGGCCCGGGGTTTCTCGGTACGCCGCGCCGACATGGCGGATTTCGGCAAGAAGGACTTCAAGACCATCACCAACCTCCTGGTGGTGGTGAGCACCCACGGCGAGGGGGAGCCGCCGGACACCGCGGAGCCCCTGCATGAGCTCCTGAACGGGCGCAAGGCGCCAAAGCTCGCCGACAGCCGCTTCGCCGTACTCGCCCTGGGGGACTCCAGCTACGAGCACTTCTGCCAGACCGGCCGCGACTTCGACGCCCGCCTCACGGAGCTCGGTGCCGAGCGCATCCACGAGCGCCTCGACTGCGACGTGGACTACGAGGAACCCGCCGCGCAGTGGGTGGACTCGGTGCTCGAACGCTTCTCGGAGCTCGCCGGCGCCAGCGCTCCCGCCACCAGTAACGTCATCCCCATGGCGGAGGCGCGGGGGACGGCCCGTTGGGACCGCAAGAACCCTTTCCCGGCGGAAGTCCTGGAGAACGTGTTGCTCAATGGCCGTGGCTCGGACAAGGAGACCCGACACATCGAGCTCTCCCTGGAGGGCTCCGGGCTGACCTTCGAACCCGGCGACGCCCTGGGGGTGGTCCCCGAAAACAACCCGGCGCTGGTGGAGGAGCTCCTGGCGGCCACCGGGCTCGACGGGGAGGCCGACCTCGAGGACGGGACGCCCCTGGCAGAGGCCCTGACCCGACACTACGAGATCACCACCCTCACCCGGCCGTTCCTCGAGCGCTGGGCCGAGCTCTCCGGCGCCGAAGAGCTGGCTGCGCTGCTTGGCGAGGCCACCCGAGATGAGCTGCGCAGTTACCTCGAGGGCCGCCAGATCATCGATGTGGTCAGCGACTATCCCGTGGAAGGCCTCGACGCGGAGACCTTCGTCGCCGCCCTGCGTCGGCTGCCGCCGCGACTGTACTCCATTGCCTCCAGTCAGCGCGCCGACGAGGACGAGGTACACATCACGGTGGCGGTGGTGCGCTACGAGAGCCACGGGCGGAGCCGCGAGGGCGTGGCCTCCACTCACCTCGCGGATCGCCTGGAGCCGGGACAGAAGGTGGGCGTCTATGCCGACCGCAACAAGAACTTCAAGCTCCCCGCGGACCCGCAGGCGCCAGCGATCATGATCGGCCCGGGCACCGGGGTCGCGCCGTTCCGGGCCTTCCTCGCCGAGCGCGAGGAGACGGGGGCGGAGGGCAACAACTGGCTGTTCTTCGGCGACCGGCGCTTCCAGACAGACTTCCTCTACCAGACCGACTTCCTCGCCTGGCGGGATCGCGGCGTACTCGATCGCATCGAGGTCGCCTTCTCCCGCGACGGTGACGAGAAGGTCTACGTCCAGGACCGGCTGCGCGAGAACGGCGCCGAGCTCTTCTCCTGGTTACAGGCCGGCGCCCATCTTTACGTGTGCGGCGATGCCGAGCGCATGGCCCCGGACGTCCACCAGGCCCTGCTTGAGATCGTCCAGGAGCACGGCGGCCATGACGCAGAGGGCGCCAAGGAATACCTGCGCGGCCTGCAGCAGGCCAAGCGCTACCAACGCGACGTCTACTGAACGCCATGAACGACATCAGCCGACCCCTCGAAGAGCTCAGCGCCAACGAGCGGCTCAAGGTGGAAAGCGACTACCTCCGCGGTGACCTGGATGCCGAGATCTCGGATCCCGTCACTGGCGGGATCAGCGAGGGCAGCCTGCAGCTGACCAAATTCCATGGCATGTACCTGCAGGATGACCGGGAGCTGCGCAGCGAGCGCCGCCGGCAGAAGCTCGAGCCGTTGTACTCCTTTATGGTGCGGGTGCGCCTGCCCGGTGGCGTAGTGACCCCCGGCCAGTGGCTGAAGATGGACGATCTCGGGCGCACCTACGCCAACGGGACGCTGCGGCTCACCACACGCCAGACCTTCCAGTTCCACGGCGTGCTCAAGCGCGACATCCGCGAACACATCCGCGGCATCAATGCCGTCGCCCTGGACACCATCGCCGCCTGCGGCGACGTCAACCGCAATGTCATCGCCAGCGCCAACCCCCGGCGCTCGGCGGTGCACCGGCGGACCTACGAGCTCGCCCACGAGATCAGCGCGCGGCTGCTGCCACGTACCCGCGCCTATCACGAGATCTTCCTCGGCGAGGAGCGGGTCGCCGGCGGCCCGGACGAGGAATGCGAGCCGCTATACGGCCGCCAGTATCTGCCGCGCAAGTTCAAGATCGCCTTGGCGGTACCGCCGGAAAACGATGTCGATGTCTTCGCCCACGACATCGGCTTCATCGCCATTACGGGCGACGACGGCGCACTCGCCGGCTACAACGTCACCATCGGCGGCGGCATGGGCATGACCCACGGCGAGCCCGCCACCTACCCGCGGCTCGGCGACGTGATCGGCTTCTGCGCACCCGATCAGGTGGTGGACGTCGCCGAGAAGATCATGCTCGTGCAGCGCGACCACGGCGACCGGGCGGACCGCAAGCACGCCAGGCTGAAGTACACCGTCGACGACCACGGCGTGGATTGGTTCCGGGGAGAGATGGAGCGCCGCCTCGGCCATGAGCTCAAGCCGCCTCGAGCGTATCACTTCGAGGCCAACACCGATCGCCTCGGCTGGTACCAGGGCGACGAGGGCGACTGGCATTATGGGTTATTCGTGCAGAACGGCCGGGTAGCGGACTTCGGCGACGGCCGCCGGATCATGAGTGGCCTGCGCGCCATCGCCGAGGCCCACCAGGGCGACATCGCCATTACCACCAACCAAAATATCGTCATCGCCGGCGTCGCCGAGGCGGAGCGTGAACGCATCCAGGCGCTGATCGACGAGTACGGCCTGGAGCGCGACGCCTCCGCGCTCCGCGCCGCCTCCATGGCCTGTGTGGCCTTCCCCACCTGCGGGCTGGCCATGGCGGAGAGCGAGCGCTATCTCCCCGCCTTTGTCGACCGACTGGAGGACTTGATGCGCGACGCCGGCCTGGATCCGGAATACGAACCCATCGTGGTGCGCATGACCGGTTGCCCCAACGGCTGCGCGCGGCCCTACATCGCGGAGATCGGCTTCGTGGGCAAGGCGTTGGGCCGCTACAACCTCTATCTCGGGGGTAACCCCACCGGCTCACGGCTCGCCAAGCTGTACCGGGAGAACATCGACGAGGCGACCATCCTGGCCGAGCTTCGCGCGCTGTTTCACCGCTATGCGGCGGAACGCGAGGCGGACGAGGCCTTCGGCGAGTTCGTCGTGCGCGCCGAGGTGGTCCCCGAGGTCACCGCCGGACGCCACTTCCACGACTGACCCCCCGGACCATGACGCCGGTGGCTGTACCGGCCCGCACCCCGGTAGTATGTGCCATCCGGTCCCCCGCCCCGCCGCCGGCGGGGCATGAACCCATTGCTGCAGGGAGCGCATCGTTGACCTGGGAAGCCTGGCTCACCGTCGCCGTGGTCATCGGCATCGTCACCGGCCTCGCCCGCAACCTCGCCTCCCCTGCCGCTTTGCTCTTCGGCGGCCTCGCCGTGCTCATGACCGCCACCGCCCTCACCGGGACCGAGCGTCTGCTGAGCCCGGAAGAGGCCGTGGCGGGCTTCGGCAATCCGGGGCTGGTGACCGTGGGGCTGCTGTTCGTGGTGGTTGCGGGCCTGATCTACACCGGCGCGTTGCAGATGATCACCGAGCCCATCATCGGCCGCCCGCGCCGGCTACTCACCGCACAATTGCGGCTGCTGCCGGCCATCTCCGCGCTGTCGGCGTTCCTCAATAACACGCCGGTGGTGGCCATGTTCCTACCGGTGGTCAACGACCTGGCCAAGCGCAGCCGGCTGCCGGCCTCGCGGCTGTTCCTGCCCTTGTCCTATGCCTCGATCTTCGGTGGCATGTGCACCCTCATCGGCACCAGCACCAACCTGGTGGTGGCCGGGCTGATGCAGGGCCGGGAGGACCTGGAAGGCGTGGCGCTGTTCGACCTCGCCTGGATCGGCGTCCCCGCGGCGGTGCTGGGGCTTACCTACATCCTGGTGTTCAGCTCCCGGCTGCTGCCGGACAACCGCTCCACGCTGGATATCGACGAAGACCCCCGCCGCTACACCGCGGAGGTCATCGTCGAGCCCAAGGGACCGCTGGTGGGGCGCAGTATCGAGCAGGCCGGGCTACGCCACCTGCCGGGGCTGTTCCTCGCCGAGATCGAGCGCGACGGCCAGGTCCTGCCAGCGGTGGCCCCCAGCGAGCGGCTGCAGGGCGGCGACCGGCTGGTCTTCGCCGGCGTGGTGGAATCCGTGGTGGATCTCCAACGCATGCGCGGGCTACAGCCGGCCACCGACCAGGTCCACAAGCTCCAGGGCCGACGCGACCAGCGCTGCCTGGTGGAGGCGGTGGTCTCCAACGAGTGCCCGCTGGTGGGCAAGAGCATCCGCGCCGGACGATTCCGCACCGAGTACAACGCCGCCGTGGTGGCCGTTGCCCGGGGCGGCCGGCGGCTGAAGGGCAAGATCGGCGACATCGTGCTGCAGGCCGGCGACACCCTGCTGCTGGAGACCCATCCGAGCTTCCTCCAGCGCCAGCGCAACGGCCGGGACTTCTTCCTGGTCAGTCGCATCGACGACTCCACCCCGCGCCGCCACGACAAGGCCTGGATCGCCATCGCGGCCCTGGCGGGCATGGTGGCCGCTGCCGCCACCGGGGTACTGACCATGCTGAACGCCGCACTGCTCGCCGCCGGGGCGATGGTGGTCACCGGCTGCGCCACCACCAACGAGGCCCGCCGCAACGTCGACTGGACGGTGCTACTGGTCATCGGCGCGGCACTGGGCATTGGCGAGGCGATGGCCAATAGCGGGGCCGCCACCACCCTGGCCCGCGGCCTGGTGGAAGTAGTGGGCGGTCAACCCTGGCTAGCACTGCTGGCGGTCTTCGCCATAACCTCGCTATTCACCGAACTGATCACCAATAACGCCGCGGCCGTGCTGGTCTTCCCCATCGCGCTGTCAGCGGCCGAGGGCATGGGGGTGAATCCCACGCCATACCTGATCACGCTGATGATCGCCGCCTCGGCGAGCTTCGCCTCGCCGCTCGGCTACCAGACCAACCTGATGGTCTACGGGCCCGGTGGCTACCGCTTCGGCGACTATCTTCGCTTCGGCCTGCCGCTGAACTTCCTCACCATGGCGGTGACGGTCACGCTTGCGCCACTGGTCTGGCCGTTCTGACCGGTCACACCCCGTCGAGCATTCTGTTAACCTTTCCACATTTTCCCGCGGTACACTGCTTTTCCGGCATTCCATCACATTGCGGCATCGCAGATTGCACCAGCCAGCGGGCACTCCATGAGCCAATACCGGGGCCAACGCGCCCCTGACCCCTTACATCCACTGCGGGTAGCGCTCCGTCGGCATGGACTCGGCCTGCTCGCCTGCGCGGTCCTGATCGGGGCCGGCCCAGCACTCCAGGCCGCCGAGCCGGTGCAGACACAGCGAGAGGCGGCGGTGGCCCTAGCCCGCGACGGACACCTGCATGAGGCCATCGAGAGGTTGCGTGTTCTGCAGGACCTTGATCCTGGGAACGTTCGAGTGCTCGCCGACCTTGTTGTCCTGTGGCGCCAGGCCGGCCGGAACGAGGCCATCGTCCGGGTGATGCAGGGTAGGGACCCAACCGTCATCCCCGATTACGCCCACCTAGACTGGGCGCGCGCGCTGCGGGACCGCGGTCGGTTCGCCGACGCCGCACGGGTCCTGCACGAATCCCGCCAACGGCTCGGAGAGACGGCGGAAATCCTCTATGGGGTGACGCTGGCGGAGGCCGGGCAGCCCGATCGCGCGTACCGTGCCCTCAGTGCCATCCGTCCCGTAGCCGATGCCCCGACACCGCTCGCGCAGATGGCCTATGGCCTGCGAAGGGCCGGCCATCCGCGGGAAGCTCTGCAGCTGGCCAACCGGGCCCTGCTCCTCGATCGCGATCACACGGGGGCCTACACCGAACAGGTCCTCTCGCTCTGGGCGAACGGAGGCCTGGGACGAGCCCTCGAGCGTGCCCGGGCGCGTGGGGATCTCTTCACAGCGGACACCCTGTACCGCCTGGAGGCGGATGGCCTCGCGGCAGCGATACACGATGCCCTGGACGCCCGACGCCTGCTCGAGGACGCGGGACAGTTCGAGCAGCGCAATGCCCCCCTCGCCTCGGTACTCCTCCGGCTGGAGGACTTCCTCGAGCGGGTCCCGGGCGAGCATGCCCAGCACCGACGTGCGCGACTGGACCGCCTCTATGTGTTGCGCGAGCTCGGACGCATGCGGGAGGCCATCGCGGCCTACGAGGCACTGCCACGCGATCGAGCCATCCCGCCGTACGCCCGCCAGGCCGCCGCCGACGCCTACCTCGATCGGCGACGTCCGGACACGGCGCTGGCCCTCTATCGCTCCGTGGCCGCCGAGACAGAGGTCCCGTCCGTGGAGCTGCAGCTGGCCCTCTACTACACCCATCTCGCCCGGGAGGAGTACGCGCAGGCAGCCGAGATCCTCGGCTCCCTGGAGCGGCACACCCCACCATGGCTCCCCGCGTCCGAAGCCGGCAGGGGGCCACGGATCAACTGGGAGCGTCTGCCTGTTGACCGGCTCTGGAGCCTGGATGCCGCGTACCGCCAGCAGCACGCCCTGGCATGGGAACGCAGCGAGACCCTGGTGGGGCGGGCGCCCGCCGATGCCGGGTCGTGGAATGCGCGGGCCCGCATCGCCCGCTGGCGGGGTTGGCCGCAGGAGGCCGAGTCGCTGACCCGGATGGCAGCGGCCTGGTCACCGGACGGGCTGGAGACCCGGCTCAACCAGGCTGCCAATGCCCGGGATCTCGGGGATTTCCATACCTGGGCTCAGACCGTGGAAGGGCTTGCCGTGGACTTCCCCAACAACACCCGCGTACAGCGGCACGCCTGGGCGTTGACCGACCGCTCACGGCCGTCCCTGGAGAGCGAGATCACGGTAGGCCGCACCAGTGGCGGCGATACACGGGTCTCCGGCAATCGGGACAGCACCTTGCGGACCCGCCTGAGCTCCCCTTGGACGGCCCGGGACATCCGCGGCTTTATCGAGCACCGCCGGGTCACGGCGACCTTCGACGAGACTGAGGGACGCTACGACCGCCTGGGTGCGGGCCTGGAGTGGTCCGCCCGACGCGGCGAGGCCTGGCTAAGGGCGGATCGCGAGCGCCTGGGCGACCCGGAGCCGGGCGTCGCCGCGGGCTGGGGACAATGGCTCGACGACCACTGGCGTGTCGGCGCCGAGGCCGCAAGCCACTCCCTACAGACACCGCTGCGCGCGGACGAGGTAGGGATAACCGGGCGGCACGCCACCGTGTCGGCGGACTGGCGCGGCAGCGAGTCCCTGTCCGCCTATGCCGGCCTGGGAGTGCTGGACCTTGATGACGGCAATCACCGCTGGTCCGCGCGGGTCGGCGGCACCCGGCGCGTCCACGCCAGGGCCCACCACACCACCGACGTCGGGATCGACGGCTATTACCAGCACAACACCCAGCCCGGCGGGGCCTACTTCAATCCCCGGCACATGGCGACCGCGAGCGTCCGTGGGAACCACGACTGGATCACCTGGCGACGCTACGAGCGCAAGTTGGTCCAGCACTTCCACGCCGGTGCCGGTGTCACCGACCAAAGCGGGTTCGGGAGCGACCCTGTAGTCGAGCTGCGCTACGAGCACCGGTGGGACATGACCCGCCGCTGGTCACTGGACTACGGCGTCGGCTGGGACTCCCGGGTCTACGATGGCGACCGGGAACGGCGCACCTATGGCCTGCTCCGACTGCGGGGGACCTTCTGATGCGTTCCCTGCTCGCCGCCCTCGTGCTGACCCTGGCCCCGGCGCTGGCCGTCGCCGATTCGGACTCTCCCGCCCCGTATGCCATCGGTGCGGGACAGTTCATGGCCATCAGCTTCCACGACGTCCGCGACGACGTGATCCCGGAGCGGGACCCCGACCCGTACGCGATCAGCACGGAGCGGCTGGCGGCATGGTTCGACTGGATGCGGACGAACGACTGGCAGCCGATCGCCCTGCAGCAGATCATCGATGCCGCCAATGGCGGCCGGCCGCTTCCCGCCAACGCCGTACTGCTGACCTTCGACGACGGCCTCGCCAGCATCCACAGCCATGTCTTCCCGCTCCTGCAAGCCTATGGCTACCCGGCGTTGGTGGCGTTGCAGACGGGCTGGCTGGAGACCGTGTGGTTGGGGGAGTCGGCCGGATACTCCGGAGAGGATTTCACGGGCCCGGCCGGCACGGTCCGATATAACGAGCGCTCATTGGGGGCCGACGCATTCGTGGACCGCGCGGCCCTGCGGGAGCTGCAGTCCTCGGGGCTCGTCGAGTTCGCCAGTCACAGCCACGACCTCCACCGTGGGATCCTTGCCAACCCCCAGGGCAATCTCCAGCCCGCGGCGATTGCTCGTCGTTTCGACCCGCAGACGGGCGATTACGAGGGCGACGACGCCTTCAAGACCCGTATCAGCGCGGACCTGGAGCGCAGCCGCGAGGCCATCAAGGCCGTGGTCGGGCGGCCGCCGCGGGCGATGGTCTGGCCATACGGCGCCAACACCCCCGAGGTGGATCACATCGCCGGGGAAGTGGGCATGCCCTGGTCCTTCTCCCTCGGCGGGCATCCGCTGAACGAGCCAGCGGATCGCTCGTTCAACCGTCTGCTGGTAGTGGACAGCCCCCGCCCCCTGGCCATCGCCCGCGAGGCGAGGCCATCGGCGACGCCATTCCCGGAACGGCCGGAACCCCAGCGGGCGGTGCATGTCGACCTGGACTATATCCACGACCCGGACCCGGAGCAGACCAACCGGAACCTCGGCCGGTTGCTGGAGCGTGTCCAACGCATGGGGGTGCGAAGCGTCTACCTCCAGGCCTTCGCCGACCCGGACGGGGATGGCAATGCCGCCGCGATGTACTTCCCGAACCGCCACCTCCCCGTGCGGGCCGATCTGTTCAATCGGGTGGCCTGGCAGTTGCGCACCCGCGCCGGCGTGCGTGTATACGCCTGGATGCCCCTGCTGGCCTTCGACCTGCCGGAAGGGAACATCCAGCACCGTGTCACCCGCCCTGGCCCGGACGGGAAGCCCGTTGCGTCCGGGCGCAACTACCGGCGTCTTAGCCCGTTCCTGCCGGAGACACTCACCATCGTGCGCGAGATCTACGCCGACCTCGGCCGCGCCGCCAGCGGTATCCACGGCGTGCTGATCCATGACGACGCCTATCTCGCCGAGGACGAGGATCTCACCGCGTGCCGCCCGGACGCACGCTGGCCGGGCCACGACCGGCCGCTTGAGGACTGCCGCCTGAGCCCGCGGGAGAAGACACGGGTACTGGTCGACTTTGCCGACGAGGCGGTGGCCGCACTGCGCCACCACGTCAGCCGGTCCACCGACTTTCGTAGCGCCCGCAATCTCTACCCGCGGGTGGTACTCGATCCGTCCGCGGAGTCCCGCTTCGCCCAGTCGCTGCCGGTATTCGCCGAGCGCTACGACGAGGTGGTCCTCATGGCGATGCCGTGGCTGGATGGCACCGAGCTCCCGGCGGAGGCATGGCTCGCGGAACTCGTCGACGCGGTGGAGGCACAGCTCGGGGGTTTCGAGCAAGTCGTCTTCGAGCTCCAAGCCCGCGACTGGCGGGAGGGGGAAGACTGGGTGGAGGGCACGACACTGCGCCAGTGGATGCGGCAGCTCATGCGCCGCGGCGCCCTGAACCTCGCCTACTACCCGGACGATTTCCTCCGCGACCGGCCACGTTTCGGACCCACCTTTGAGGGCATCTCCCTGAACGCCTTTCCGCACCGCAAATGAGGAACGCGCCGAATGGTCTTTGAGTGGCTGCTGGAGTTCGCCTTTCTCTTCCCGCTGATCATGGCCTGGGTCTGGATGAGCGGCGGGCTCTGGTATTTCTTCCACCGCGAGCGCGGCACGGGCTACGGCCCTGACGACCCGGCGCCGGCTGCGGAGACACCCCCGTGCAGCATCATCATCCCCTGCTACAACGAAGAGGCAAACCTGCGGGACACCATTGCTTACGCCCACGCCAGCAGCTACCCCGACTTCGAGATTGTCGCCGTGAACGACGGCAGCCGAGACCGCACGGGCCTGCTCCTCGACGAGCTGGCCGCGCAGTACCCGCGCCTGCGGGTGATCCATCTGGCCACCAACCAGGGCAAGGCCATCGCCCTTCAGAGCGGGACAGTCGCCGCCAGGAACGAGTATCTGATCTGCGTAGACGGCGACGCCATGCTGCATCCCCATGCCGTGGGCTGGCTCATGTACCACCTGACCTCATGGCCCCGGGTGGGGACTGTCACCGGTAACCCCCGGGTGCTTAACCGGAGCAGTCTCCTGGGCAAGCTCCAGGTGGGCGAGTTCTCGGCGATCATCGGACTCATCAAGCGGGCCCAGCGCACCTACGGGCGTGTCTTCACCGTCTCCGGGGTCATCGCCGGTTTCCGTCGTACCGCCCTGGACCGCATCGGTTACTGGAGCCCCGACATGGTCACCGAGGACATTGACGTGTCCTGGCGACTCCAACTGGATCACTGGGACCTGCGCTACGAACCCAATGCCTTGTGCTATATCTATGTCCCCGAGACCTTCCGTGGCCTGTGGCGGCAACGTCTGCGCTGGGCCCAGGGTGGGGTGGAGACCCTGCTTCGCCATCGGCGCACCCTCCTGCAGTGGCGCAAGCGCCGTCTCTGGGGGGTGGCACTGGAGTATGTCGTAAGTATTGCCTGGTCGTACCTGATCTTCGTGTTGCTGCTGGTCTTCCTGGCGGCACTGGTCTTCGACCTACCCGGGGAATGGAACGATGCGAGTCTCATCCCCCAGTGGGCGGGGGTGATGCTCGGCACCACCGCGCTGGTGCAGTTCCTAGTTAGTCTGCTGATCGACCGGCGCTACGAGCCCGACAAGCGCTTCTTCCGCAATCTGTTCTGGGTGATCTGGTATCCCCTCGCCTTCTGGCTGCTGTCCATACTCACCACGGTCTTCGGCTTTCCCCGGGCGCTGCGCAGCCGCCCCGGGCAACGCGCCCGCTGGGTAAGCCCGGACCGCGGCCTACGCCCTGCGGAGGGGCAGCCCCGTGAGTGAGTCACGCCCGCGCATCCCGCCGATCATCGACCTGCCGTCCCTCGAACCCCGGCGGCGGCGACGGGTGAGCCAACTGATCAACCTTGCTGGCTGGATCGTGTACGTCTATCTCCTAACGCCCGCATTTGGCCTATTGGGCTGGATCCTGGGGGTCGAGCTCTTCGCCGGGCACGTCCTCGACGATCCCTACGCCACGGTACTAGCCGTGCGCGTCTATACCCTGGTCATTCTGGTCGCCGCAGGGATCTTCCTCGGGTGGGCGGGCTACAACTGGGCCCGCTTCCGTGGCGTGGACCGCCGGCGTGCCCCCCAGCCCATAACCAACACGGCACTGGAACGACACTTCCGTCTGCTGCCCGCAAAGCTCTCGGCACTACAGGGCGCCCGCGTCGCCACCCTGCACCATGACGCCGAGGCCCGCATCGCCGCCGTGGAGATCGACTCGCCGGCGTCACCCGGGGCCCGCGAAGCGAGCCCGACCGCGGAAACCCGGGCGTTCACCCCGGCCACGGACGAGAGGAGGGCCACCGAGGGACGCCGTTAGGCACGGCGCGCGATACGATTGCACGGGCGCTACGTGGTCACCATCGGCCCCATGGGGCGACCGCCCATGAGGTGCAGGTGGAGGTGGTAGACCTCCTGGCCTCCATGCTCCCGGCAGTTGAGCAGCAGCCGGTAGCCGGATTCGGCGATCCCCTCCTGGCGCGCGAGATCCCTCGCCACGAGGACCATGTGCCCGACCAGCGCCTCGTCCTCGTCGGCGATGTCATCCACGGTCTCGACGACCTTGTTGGGTACGATGAGGATGTGGGTGGGCGCCTTCGGGGCGATATCACGGAACGCGGTCACGCGATCGTCCTGGAAGACGATGTCGGCGTCCATCTCGCCATCGACGATCTTCTTGAAGATGTTGCTCATTGCTATCCCTTTCCTTCGTGCGGTTGCCAATTCGGGGATGGGGCAGAAGGCCCGAGGACCCCAGTCTAACCGTGCCGGCACGGCGCGCGAAGCGCCCGCCGGGGATGCTAGGCTAGCGCCGGAACCATCGGGAGGCGGCGACATGCGACTATCCAGCCCCGCATTCACTGACGGCGGCCTCATCCCCTGGCGCTACACGGCCCCCAACGCCAATGAGCTGCCGCCGCTGCACATCGAGGGCGTGCCGGCGCCGGCCCACAGCCTTGCGCTCATCCTCGAGGACGTGGACTCACCGCTCGGCACCGTCACCCACTGGCTGGCCTGGAACATCCCGCCGGAGACCCGCTCGCTCAACGCGGTGAACCTGCCAGAGGATTGCCGCATCGGCACCGACAGCTTCGGCAAGGTGGGCTATCTCGGCCCCATCCCTCCGGAGGGACAACACCACTACCGCTTCACCGTCCTGGCCCTGGACGCCGAGCTGGAGCTCGAGGACGGCGCCACCCGCCCGCAACTGGAGCGCGCGATGAAGGGGCATGTCCTCGACCGCGCCGAGGTCAGCGGTATCGTCGACGCCTCCGGCCGCGACGGCGACGGGGGGAAGGCCTGATGCCACGGAACCTGCCACCGGTGCGCCCCGAGCAGTTCTTCTCCACCGTCAACCCCACGGTATTCACGGCCTCGGCGATCATCGTCACCGCCTTCGTGCTCTTCGGGGTGCTCGCCCCGGCGACCGCCGGAGAGGTGTTCGGCGGGCTCCATGCCTTCATCACGGAGTACCTGGGCTGGATCTACCTGCTCGCAGTGACCGCGTTCCTGGCCTTCCTCGTCTACCTCCTGTTCAGCCGCTACGGGCGCATCCGGTTGGGGCAGCCCGAGGACCGGCCGCGCTTCGGGCTAGCGGCCTGGTTTGCCATGCTGTTCAGCGCGGGCATGGGCATCGGACTGGTGTTCTGGAGCGTCGCCGAGCCCATCCTCCATTTCCAGAGCCCGCCGGCGGGCGACGGCGGCACGCCAGAGGCCGCCCGCCAAGCGATGATCTATACCTTCTTCCACTGGGGGCTGCACGCCTGGGCGGTCTACGTGGTGCTCGGGCTGTCCGTCGCCTACTTCAGCTACCGCCACCGGCTGCCGCTGACCATACGTTCCATTTTCTACCCGTTACTGGGCGATCGGGTCTACGGCCCCATCGGCCACCTCATCGACATCCTCGCGGTATTCGGCACGCTGTTCGGCCTAGCCACCTCCCTGGGCTTCGGCGCCATGCAGCTCAACACCGGGCTCAACCTGCTCATCGGCCTGCCGGTGTCCCAGTGGTCCCAGGTGGGCATCATCGCCACCATCACCATGGTGGCCGTGCTCTCCGTGATCTCGGGGCTCGACCGCGGGCTGAAATGGCTGAGCGTGTTCAACCTCGCCCTGGCGCTACTGCTGTTGCTGTTCGTGCTGGCGCTGGGCCCGACGCTGTTCCTGATCCGGTTCCTGCTCGACGCCACCGGCGGCTACCTGCAGCAGCTCATCGAGCTCAGCCTGTCCACGGATCCCATGGGCGGTTCGGAGTGGCAGAAGGGCTGGACCATCTTCTACTGGGGGTGGTGGATCGCTTGGTCGCCCTTTGTGGGGATCTTCATCGCGCGCATCTCCCACGGCCGGACCATCCGCGAGTTCATCATCGGGGTGCTGATGATGCCCACCGCCTTCGTGCTGGTGTGGATGGCGACCTTCGGCGGCACGGCACTGGAGATCGCCCTCGGCGAGGGCGGCGACGGCATCGCCGCGGCGGTCGCGGAGGACACGACCGTGGCGCTGTATGCCACGCTGGAACAGCTGCCGCTGGCCGGAATCACCTCGGCACTGGCGACCCTGCTCATCGCCACCTACTTTGTCACCTCCTCGGACTCCGGTACCCACGTGGTGGACGCGCTGATCTCCCGTGGCAGCAAGCGTTCACCGCGACGCCAGCGCGTGATCTGGGGGATCACGGAGGGAATGGTGGCGGCAACACTCCTCGTGGTGGGGGGTGCCGACGCCCTGGACAGCCTGCAGACGGCCTCCATCACCGCCGGGCTTCCCGTGGCGGTGATCCTGGCCTTCGCCTGCATCAACCTTCAGCGCGCGCTGCAGCGCGAGTATCGTGTCGAAGGGGTGGAGCCGCCATGGGGATAGGCGCGAGCGCTCCGAGATCCGGGCTCAGCCGCCGGCGGGGAAATACGGCCGGATCTCCCTGACCAGACAACAATGCTGATACCAAAAGCCATTGACCATCAAAGTGTAGGGACCCCCCCGGCCACACCAGGGCATGCCTGGCCAGCCCTGGTGTTGACGGTTGTCGCGCTCCTGTTCCTCGCCGTTACTCCTCCGGTCCAATCGGCCGAGCCCCAGGGGCTTGTCGCCTTCGCCCAGGACGATCTGGGCAACGACTGGCGGCGCGCCCAGGTGGAAGCAGTACGCGAGGCGCTGTCCCACTACCCGGGCATCGACTTCCGTGTCAGCGACGCCCGGGGGAGCGTGGCTCTGCAGATCAAGCATATCGAGGACTGGGCGGCCGAGGGGGTCGATGTGCTGATCACCAGCCCCGCCGACTCCGTGGTAATGGCCGAGGTCATACGGCGCGTATACGAGGCGGGGACCCCGGTGGTGCTCCTGTCCCGCGGCGTCGAGGGCGATGCCTACACCAGCTTCGTTCACCCGGACAACGCGCGGATCGCCGGGCAGGCGGCGGGGGCGGTGATCACGGGTATCCGCGACAACGGGCGGGTACTCATGCTCGAAGGCGTCCAGGGCGCCACCACAACGATCCTCCGGCGGCGGGCCTTTTTGGAGATAGTCTCCCGCCACCCGGACATCCATGTGGAACGGCGCCGTGCCAACTTCCTCCGGGCGGACGCCATCCGCGCCGTAGAGGGGATCATCGAGTCCGCCAATGGCTTCCCCTTCGATGCCATCTACGCCCAGAGCGACTCCATGGCCGCCGGCGCCCGCATGGCCCTGGACGCCGCCGACATCCCCGTCGAGGCACTGGTGATTGTCGGCATCGACTACATCGCCGAGGCCCGCGAGGCGATCATCGAGGGGCGACAGGACGTGAGCTTCACCTACCCGACGGGCGGCCGGGAGGGGGCGGAGCTTGCGGTGGCGCTCATCCGCGGCCGGCCCGTGCCTCACGAGATCGTGCTGGAGACACAGCGGGTCACCGTTGATAACGTCCACCGCGTGGAGCCGATCTTTTGACCCGCCCATTCGCCAGCCTGCGTGCCAAGATCGTCATGTTGCTGCTCGCCGCGGTGATCCTGCCGCTGGCGGCGGTTGGCGTGGGGCTGGACGCGTATCTCGCCCATCTCTCCCGGGAACAGGCCCATGAACGGGGCCGGCAGGCACTCACCACCTTCTCCGAGGCGGTGAGCAGCAATGAAACGTGGCTGCGCACCACTGCGGATGGCCTGCGCTCGAATGAGTCCACGGTAGCGGCCCTGAACCTCATCGCGCGCTACCAGGATATGCAGGACTACCGCCCCATCGTCTTCGACGAGGCCAAGAAAGACCTGGGGCTCGACTTGCTTGACGTAATCACGCGCGGGCGCGCCGACCATGCCCTGGTGCACCAGGGCGATGGCCAACTGGTCGCCTATGCCGTTCAGGGCGCCGCCGGCCCTGTGACCGGCATCGTATCCTTCGAGCAGGGCCGCCCCCGTTACCTGGAGCGCGAAGGCGCAGGCAACTGGCGCCGGGTCACCCGGCCTTCCCTCAGCGAGGGTTCCCGGCAGCCCGCCCGCGCAGCGGATGTGGCCTACCGGCGGGGCCCGGAGCGTGTGGAACAGCTCGTGAGCCGCCCGGTATTCCGCCATCGCGACGGTGGGCAGGGCCTGCGGCTGGGCACGATAACCCTCCTCAAGGACCTTGGCACCCCGTTCCTCCAAGCCTTCACCCTGCCCGAGGGGGTCGCGCTCGCTCTCTTCGCCCCCCAGGGCCATCTCATCGCCGGCCCCGCCAGCCTGGCGTCCATCCCGGAGGACATCACGGGCGAGCTGTTCCCCCCATCCAACACCGGCTCAGGGGGACACTGGCTGACCCTCCCCGACGCACTGCTGACCACCCGCCCCATGCCCGGCTTGACAGGGGACCCGGAGATCCTCCTCGGGATCGCGTTCCAGCGCTCGCTGCTCGAGCCGGATATGGCCGCGGCCCGCCGGGTGGTGCTCGTGGCACTGGGGTCATCGGCGCTGTTGTTCATCCCCCTTGGGCTGTTGTTCATCCATGGGCGGATACAGCGACCCATTGATGGGCTGATCGCGGGAGTGACCGCCCTGCGGGAGGGTCATTATGACAGCCGCGTGGAGGTGGGCGACGATCGCGAACCCCGTCAACTCGCCGCGGCCATGAACGAAATGGCCGCCGCGGTCCAGCGCCGGGAGACGGAGCTCCGTGACATCATCGAGAACATCCCGGAGATGATCTTCGTCAAGGATGCCGAGACCCTGCGCTTCGTGCGCTTCAACCGCGCCGGTGAGCAGCTGCTTGGCCTGAACCGCGAGGACCTGGTCGGGCGGCGGGACTCGGAGCTCTTCCCGGCCGCGCAGGCCCAGCGCTTCACCGCCGGTGACCGCGAGGTCCTGGCCGAAGGCAGGCTCGTGGAGAGCGAGGAGGAACCCATAGGGACACCCCACGGGCAGCGCCTCCTGCATACCCGGAAGCTGCCGATTCTCGCCCCCTCGGGCAAGCCGCGGTACGTGCTGGGCATCGCCGAGGACGTAACCGAGCGGCGCCGTGACGAGGCCCGTCTCCGCGAGGCCCAGCGCGTGGCGCGTATGGGGGACTGGGAGCTGAACCTGCGGACACGGCAGGCAACCTGGTCCGAGCAGGCCCGCCGCATTCTCGATGTGGGCGAGCACGAGAGCGCCGGCCCCGAGACCCTGCGCGAGCACTGCCACCCGGACGACTGGCCGCGCCTGGAGCAGGCCCTGGAAGAGGTGCTGCGAGGTGAGGGCGACTACGACGTGGAGTACCGCATCGTCACCGGGGCCGGCTCGGAACGGACCGTGCACTCCAGGGCCCGGCTCGAGCGCGACGGCAACGGCCAGCCCCTGCGGCTGGTCGGAGTGGTCCAGGACATCAGCGAACGTGTCCGGGCGGAGGAGCAGCAACGCCTGGCCAATGCGGTATTCGAGAACACCACCGAGGCGGTGATCGTCACGGACGCGCAGGATCGTATCCTACGGGTCAATCCGGCGTTCTCCGAGATCACCGGTTACCCCGCCGATGAGGTCCTCGGGGAGACATCGCGACTGCTTCGCTCCGGGCGGCATGATGAAGGCTTCTATGCGGGCATCCGCAGCACGCTGGATACGGAGGGCCACTGGCAGGGCGAGATCTGGAACCGGCGCCGCGACGGCACGGTGTTCCCGGCATGGCAGACCATCAGCACCGTCCATAACGAAGCGGGCCGCGTCAGCCAGTACATCTCGCTGATCTCGGATATCACCTCGCTGAAGGCGGTGGAGGAACGGCTGGATTACATGGCGCACCATGATGCGCTCACCGGCCTGCCCAACCGCCACCTCCTCCACGACCGGCTCGGCCAGGCCATCGCCCGGGCGCGGCGGGAAGAACAGCTGGTTGGTGTACTCTTCCTGGATCTCGACCGTTTCAAGAATATCAACGACAGCTTCGGGCACCCACTCGGCGACAGGCTCCTCCAGGCCGTGGCCCAACGCCTAGTGCCGCTGCTGCGCGAGGCCGACACCCTAGCGCGAATCGGCGGAGACGAATACGTGGTCATTATGGAGGGCGCCGCCGCGGAAGCGGAGATGGCGACCCTCGCCGACCGTCTGGTGAAGGCCTTCGAGCGGCCCTTCCGCGTCGAGGGCCATGAGCTCAGCGTGGACGCGAGCATCGGCATCAGCATCTTCCCCCTGGACGGCCGGGAGGCCTCCATTCTACTGCGCAACGCCGACACGGCGATGTATCGCGCCAAGGAGTCGCGTCGGAACAGCTATGTGTTCTACACCGCCGAGCTCACCGAACGCGCCAGCCGAAGGGTCCGTCTGGAGATGCAGCTCCGCCGCGCACTCGAGCGCGGGGAGCTGGCGCTCCACTACCAGCCCCAGGTGCGCCTGTCCAGCGATCGGGTCGTCGGGCTGGAGGCACTCCTGCGCTGGACCAATCCCCGCCTCGGCGAGGTCCCTCCCGGGGACTTCATCCCCCTCGCCGAGGAGACCCGCGCCATACTCGCCATTGGCGAGTGGGTGTTGGGGCGTGCGTGTTGCGACTTCCAAGCCCTTCTCGACGCCGGCCACGACCTCAAGCGGATCGCGGTCAATGTCTCCGCGGTACAGGTGCAGCAGGGGGACCTGCTCGCGACGGTGGACACCGCCCTGCAGCAAAGCGGGCTGGCCGCGGAACGACTGGAGCTAGAGCTTACGGAGGCAGTGTTCATGGAGGAGCCGGAAGCCGCTGTCGAAACCCTCCGGCGCCTGCATGAGCGGGGAGTGCAACTGGCCGTGGACGACTTCGGGACCGGCTTCTCATCGCTCGCCTACCTCAAGCAATTCCCGGTGACACGATTGAAGATCGATCAGTCCTTCGTCCGGGACATGCTCACCGACAACGATGACCATGCCATCGTGCGCTCCGTGATCGCACTCGGCGCCAGCCTTGATCTGGCGGTGATCGCCGAGGGCGTGGAGACCCGGGCCCAGGCCGAGGCACTACTGGCGGACGGTTGTGGGGAGGCCCAGGGTTTCTACTACAGCGGACCACGACCCTACGATCAGTTGATTCCGCAGCTCACTCACCCCGCTAGCAAGCGCTTGCGGGCAAAGGGCGGCTGAACGACCGCGTATATTCAGGGACTTCATCCCCCTTCACTCAGGGAGTGAGACCGGGCGGATACCACGCAGGGTCTCGCCGGTGAGGCGCCGCGCCGCGGCGATGAAGGCCGTCAGGTAGGGCAGCCGGGCCTCCTCCTCGCGGACCGCGGCGTAGAGCGTGCTCCATAGCCCGCCGGGTCCGAGGCGACAGACCTGAATCTGGCCCCGGGCAAGGTGCTCGTCGAGGGCCCAGCTGGGCATGGCGGTGACGCCACGGCGGCTGGCCACCAGCTGGACGATCATCACCGACAGCTCCGAGGTGCGCACCGCCGCCGGTTCCACTCCCGCAGGGTCCAGGAACCGGTTGAAGATATCCAGGCGCGAACGGCAAACGGGATAGGTGATCAGGGTCTGGTCACCGAGGTCCTCGGGCTCGATATGTTCCCGGGCCGCCAGCACCGAGCCCGCCGGAACGGCCAGCTGCACCTCGTGGCGGAACAGCGGCGAATAGTGGATGCCCGAGAGCTCCGGATCCGGGTCGGAGGTGATGACCATATCGATGTCGCCGCGCAGCAGCGCCGGGAGCGGATGGAAGTTGAACCCCATGGAGAGGTCCATCTCCACCTCCGGCCAGCGCTCGCGATAACGCTCCATGGTGGGCAGCAGCCACTGATAGCAGCTGTGACACTCGATGGCGAGATGCAGCCGCCCGCCCTGCCCCGCCGCCAGGTTGTTCAGCCGCTGCTCCACCGTCTCCACCTCGGGGAGGACCCGATCGGCGAGCTCCAGCAGCATTTGCCCTGCCGGGGCCAGCCGCAGCGGCCGCGAGCGCCGGAAAAACAGCTCCGCGCCGACCCGCGCCTCGAGGCCCTTGATCTGGTGGGAGAGCGCACTCTGGGTAAGGTTCAGCCGTTCGGCGGCAGCCACCAGGCTGCCGGTCTCGCAGATCGTCTTCAGGCTGCGCAGATGCCGCAGCTCCAGCCATCCCGCCATCAATCCTCCGCTACTCCGCCACCCGCGCGACGCTACCACCCGAAAGCTCCGGGAGGGCCGCAACCGACACCGGAAAGACTGCAAAGGGCGAGCCGGCTGCCGCCCATACCGTGTCGAAGCGGTAGAGATCCTCGTCGATCCAGCAGCGAAGCGGACGGGGATGGCCCACCGGCGGTACGCCGCCTATGGCAAAACCGGTGTGTTCGCGCACGAAGGCTGCGTCCGCGCGGCCGATGGGCTCACCCGCCAGCGCCTGCAACCGGGCCTCGCTTACCCGCCGGTCACCGCTGGCGATCACCAGCAGGGCCGCAGCGCTATCCACCCCGCGAAATACCAGCGACTTGGCGATCTGCCCCACAGCGACCCCCAGCACCTCCGCGGCCTCGGCGGCGGTGCGCGTGGAATCGTCCACCTGCACGATCTCTGCGGGGCGGCCGCGCTCTTCCAGCGCGCGTTTCACCCGTTCAGGTCCCTTGGCCATCCTCCGCCTCCCTGTCCAGGTCGAGGGTGAGTATCCGCTGCGGACCGGCCGGCCCGCCCTCATACAGCGCCCCGGTATCCCGGAAGCCGAAGCGCCGGTAAGCGGCCTCCGCCTTGTCGTTGCGCAGGTTCACTGTAAGGCTCAGCCGGCGGTAGCCGTGCCTCGCTGCCTCGGCGGCGAGGCCGGCCAGCGCACGGCCAGCAACCCCACGGCCCTGCTCGCGGCGATCGACGCGGAACCCCTCCAGCCACGCCTCATCGGCGCTCCGACCGGAATACTCCACCCCCTGCGCCGGGGGCAGCAGCGCCGCCAGCCCCGCGGGCCGATCGCCGGCGAGGATCCCGAACACTGCCGTTCCGTAACCCTCCTGGATATGACGCCGAATCAGCTCACCCGGCGTGCTGACGAATTCCATCTGGCCCTCAGCCACCTCTACCCCCTCGAAATCGGCTCGGTTCTCCGGCGTTACGCGCACCAGGGTCACCGGCGCACGACGCTCACGGCGGCGCTCGCGGAAGAACCCCTGCAGCCGCTCCCCACAGACCTCGGCAAGGATACCGCCCTCCACCACTGGGTGGTGATTGTGAACGGGATGCTCGTGAAGCGCCAGCGCACCACCACAGGCGCCGGACTTCGGATCGGCGGCGCCATAGACGATCCGCCCCACCCGAGCCTGCACCAGCGCGCCCAAACACATGCAGCAGGGCTCCAGGGTCACGTAGACATCGACATCCGGGAGGCGGTAAGCGTCGCGGGCCAGCGCGGCCGCCCGCAGAGCGACGATCTCGGCATGGGCGGTGGGATCACGGTCAGTGACGGGCCGGTTCCAGCCCTCGCCGATGATTTGGCCGCGGGCGACCACGACGGCCCCCACCGGGACCTCCCCCTGTGCCGCCGCAACTCCGGCCAGCGCCAGTGCCCGGGCCATGAATTCCGTATCCAGCGTGACCCTATCCCCATTCGTGGATGGTCGAAGGCTCACAGAATGCTGCTCAATACATCATGTGTAGCCGGATCCCCGAGCGCACTACGCAGGTCCGGTTCTGATTCATGAACGCCTCCGTAAGCACCCAGTCCCTCTCGTCGTTCTCCCAGATCTGTACCTTCACCGCGGGGCTGGCCGCGGCGTAACCGCCGGAGACCACCACACGGTAGCCATGACTGCCGAGCATCCGCTCGATCCCCTTGCCCCGTCGGCATTCGCCGTCGTCGGGTATGGGCGCGCCGGTGCTCGCTACAGCGGCGACGGACGCAAAGGCCATTGCCGCGCCCGCCCCACGAACAAGGGCTGAGAAGACGGCGCCAACCGTCCCGATCCTGTGCGGGTACCCCGTCGAGGCATTCCGCCAGATAGGCATGTTCGAAGTTGGTCCAGTCATAGTCGCGCCGCTTGCCGAATGCCGGAGGGCCTGGTCTCACCGCGATCCATTAGGCGGCCTGACCCAGCTCGGAGCGCAGGCGGATGATCTCCAGATACACACCCTCCCGGTGGGGATTGACCTCCAGTGCCCGCTGGAAGGCCTTCAGCGCCTCCCGCTTGCGGCCCAGCGCCTTCAAACACAGCCCGCGCCCTGCCAGCGCCCCGAAGTGGCGCGGCTCCAGTGCCAGCACCCGCTCTATATCCGAGAGGGAGTCGTCGTACCGGCCCATCACGTAGTACGTCGTCGCGCGGCGATTCCACGCCTCCGCGAAATCACCGTCCAGGTCAATGACCCGGGTAAATGCCGCTACGGCATCCTCGTGCCGGTCCTGGGCCAGCGCCTTGAGGCCCCGTTCCATGGCCTGGTTCACCCTGGCATCCTCATGGAGATACCAGATATGCCAGATCTGCGCCTGGATCTCGCGGGCCCGCTGCCCCCGGCGCGGGTCAAGCTGCTGCAGCTCGTCGAACAGTTCCTCAAGGCGGGGATCATCCTGGTCCGCCACCACAGGCAGCGGCGCGGCCATACACAGCATCGCGACCGAGGCGATGATCAATTCGCGCATGGCGATACCTCCCGGGCCACTGAGACCCTACTGCCCTCTCCGAGAAGTCTATCACTCGCTTGCGGGCAGCAATGCGGGCATACCCGAAAGCTTGGCATCAGCGGCCCCAGCCAACCCGAAGCATGCCATTGTCCTCGAGCTCCACAGCGGTCCCGTACGGTTCCCCTGCCGCCTCCAGGGTATCGCAAAGCCATCGCCGATCTTGTGGCGATGGATGGTGAAGCCGGAAACGCCGGATCTGCATGGGTGCCATACGTAGCTGCAGCAGGCGCCCCGTCTCTTCATCCAAGGTCACGAAATACAGGAGCGACAGGTCACCACGGTAGCGTTCGTAGCCCCGGATGCCCTCGTAATCATTGATCAGATCGCCGCAGCCGTACAGGATCGGGCGGTTCCGATGGATCTCGATCCCACGGGGATGATGAGACGAATGTCCATGGACGCAGTCGACGTGCGCCTCGTCGATCAGCCCGTGTGCGAAGGCGCGCTGTTTCTCCGGAACCCCATAGCCCCAGTTGCTTCCCCAATGGATGGAGACGATGACCCGATCCCCCGGGGATCGCGCCTCGCGGATCCGCTCCGCCACCGCATCCAGGCACGAACGGGACAGGCTCTCCAGGTAGCAGACACCGGAGCGCTCCCGCGTCGCCGTCCACCGCTCGGGTATGCCGCTGGTGGGTGACCCCAGGGCGAACACGAGAAGCCGCCCGCCTCCGGCTAGCTCCATGATCCCCGGTTCGCAGGCCTGCCGTGAATCATGGCCCGCCCCGGGATGAACCATGCCTTCACCTTCGAGTGCCCGCAGCGTCTCGGCCAGTCCCTCCCGACCCCAGTCCATGACGTGGTTGTTGGCCAATACGCAACAGTCGATGCCGGCGCTGGTGATGCATCCGATATTCCGGGGATGCATCCGATAATGGATTTCCTTCCCCGGCCAGGGAACGTCATGCGCAGTCACGGCCGTTTCCAGATTGATGACCTTGCGATCCGGCGCGACGGCGGCAAGGACTTCCAGGCCGTCTCCCCAGATGTAGTCAGGGCCAGCGGCACGCGGAATGGCACCGTTGGCGGATTCCGCCAGCGCCACGTAACCCTGGGCACTCCGCATGTAGGGCTCGTAGAGTTCCGGACTCGAGGGATGGGCGAGGATCTGATCAATACCGCGCCCGCTCATTACGTCCCCCGCCAGACACACGGTAACGGCGCGACCGGCGGTATCCAGGGAAGCGCTTTCCTCTCGCCACAGGTTCATGGGTGGCGACAGCGCGCGGCCCGACTCCGAGGCATCCCGTCGATCCACCGCGCCACTACGGAGGCGAGCAGCACCGGCGAGGGCGGCGCCCTGTCATGGGGAACACCGGCCCTACTCCCACTCGATGGTGGCCGGCGGCTTGCCGGAGACGTCATAGACCACCCGGGAGATTCCGTCGATCTCGTTGATGATGCGCCGGGAGACATGGTCGAGGAAGTCGTAGGGCAGCTGCGCCCAGCGCGCGGTCATGAAGTCGATGGTCTCCACCGCCCGCAAGGCGACCACGTACTCGTAGCGCCGGCCGTCGCCCGTCACCCCTACCGACTTCACCGGCAGGAACACCGCGAAGGCCTGGCTGACCCGCTCGTAGAGCCCGGCGGCCCGGAGCTCTGTGATGAAGATGGCATCGGCCCGACGCAGCGGATCGGTGTATTCCTTGCGCACCTCACCGAGGATGCGCACACCGAGCCCGGGGCCGGGGAAGGGATGACGATGGACCATCTCCGCGGGCAGGCCGAGCTCCAGGCCGATGCGGCGGACCTCGTCCTTGAACAGCTCCCGCAGGGGCTCGAGGAGCTTGAGGTTCATCTTCTCGGGCAGGCCGCCCACATTGTGATGGGACTTGATCACCTGGGCCTTGCCGGTGGCCGCCCCGGCCGACTCGATGACATCGGGATAAATGGTGCCCTGGGCTAGCCACTGGACGTTCTCCAGCCGGCCCGCCTCCTCGTCGAAGACGTCGATGAAGGTATTGCCGATGATCCGCCGCTTCTCCTCCGGATCCTCGACACCCGCCAGTCGCTCGAGGAAACGCGCCTCGGCGTCCACATGGATCACCCGCACCCCCATGTGCCGGGCGAAGGTGGCCATGACCTGCTCGCCCTCGTCCAGGCGCAGCAGGCCGTTGTCCACGAACACGCAGGTAAGCTGATCACCGATGGCTCGGTGCAGTAGCGCCGCCACCACCGATGAGTCCACACCGCCGGAGAGGCCGAGCAGCACGTTCTCGTCACCGACTCGCTCGCGGATGCGCGCGATGCTGTCCGCGACGATGTTGCCCGCCGTCCAGTCCCCGGGACAGCCGCAAATCTCATGGACGAAGCGTTCCAGGATTCTTTGCCCCTGGGGGGTATGGGTCACCTCCGGGTGGAACTGCACGCCGTAGAGCCCGCGCTCGTCGTCACCCATTCCGGCGATGGGGGCGCTATCGGTGCTCGCGATGACCTTGAAGCCCTCGGGCAAGGCGCTGACCCGGTCGCCGTGGCTCATCCACACGTCCAGCAGGCCGTAGCCCTCCGAACTCGCATGATCCTCGATGTCCCGGAGCAGGCGGGAATGGCCGCGGGCGCGGACCTGGGCGTAGCCGAACTCCTTATGCGCCGAGGGCTCCACCGTGCCGCCGAGCTGGGCCGCCATCGCCTGCATCCCGTAGCAGATGCCGAGCACCGGCACCCCGAGCGTCAGCACCGCATCCGGGACGCGCGGGGTATCGGCGAAGTGCACCGACTCCGGCCCCCCGGATAGGATCACGCCCGCGGCAGCGAAGGCGCGTATGGCCTCGTCGTCCCTATCGCAGGGATGGATCTCGCAATACACCCCCGCCTCGCGCACTCGCCGGGCGATGAGCTGGGTGTACTGGGAGCCGAAGTCGAGGATGAGGATGCGGTGCGCGTGGATGTCCTGGGCCATGGGCGTTCCGGTTGTGCAGTGGTGACTACGGCGGGAATGGCGGTGGGTCGAGAATACCTGACCCGGCGACCCCGCTGATACGACCGTGGCCCGCCCGGCGCACCGGCCGGGCCACGGCGACGGTGGGATCAATCGACGCGGTAGTTGGGCGCCTCCTTGACGATGTTCACATCGTGGACGTGGCTCTCGCGGACGCCGGCGCCGGTGATGCGCGCGAACTCCGGTCGGGTGCGGAACGCCTCGATGGTGGCACAGCCGCAGTAGCCCATGCTCCCCCGCAGCCCCCCCATGAGCTGGTGGACGATGGCCGTGAGGCTGCCCTTGTAGGGGACGCGGCCCTCGATGCCCTCAGGGACCAGCTTCTCCACGCTGTCCGCCTCCTCCTGGAAATAGCGGTCCGAGGAGCCCTGGGTGCCCGACATGGCGCCAATGGAGCCCATCCCCCGGTAGGACTTGTACGAGCGCCCCTGGTAGAGCTCCACCTCGCCGGGGGCCTCCTCGGTACCGGCGAACATGCTGCCCATCATCACGCAATGGGCCCCGGCGACGATGGCCTTGGCCATGTCCCCGGAGTAGCGGATGCCGCCGTCGGCGATCACCGGCAACTCCGAGCCCTCCAGCTCGCCGGCGACATTGGCGATGGCGGTGATCTGCGGCACCCCGACGCCGGCGATGACCCGCGTGGTGCAGATGGAGCCGGGGCCGATACCCACCTTGACGGCGTCCACTCCCGCCTCGTAGAGGGTACGGGCGGCATCCGCGGTGGCGATATTGCCCGCCACTACCTGCATATCCGGGTAGTTGCGCTTGATCCACCGCACCCGCTCGATCACCCCGCGGCTGTGGCCGTGGGCGGTATCCACCACGATCAGGTCCGCGCCCGCCTCCACCAAGGCGGCCACCCGCTCCTCGGTACCATGCCCGGTACTTACCGCCGCCCCCACCCGGAGCCGGCCGTACTCGTCCTTGCAGGCCAGCGGGTAGTCCCGGGACTTCTGGATGTCCTTGACGGTGATCATGCCGCGGAGCTGGTTATCATCGTTGACCACCAGGAGCTTCTCGATGCGGTGCTGATGGAGGAGCTCCAGGATCTCTTCGCGTTCCGCCCCCTCGCCGACGGTCACCAAGCGGTCACGGCCGGTCATCGCCTCGGTGACCGGAGAGTCGAGACGGCGCTCGAAGCGCAGATCCCGGCTGGTGACGATGCCCACCAGGTTCTCCTTGTCATCCACCACCGGGACACCGGAGATGCCGTGCTGGCGGGTGATCTCCAGCACCTCGGCGATGGTGGTCTGCGGCGGCACCGTGATCGGCTCCTTGATGATACCGCTCTCGAACTTCTTGACCTTGCGCACCTCGCGGGCCTGTTCTTCGGGGGACATGTTCTTGTGGACCACGCCCACACCCCCCTGGGCCGCGAGGGCGATGGCCAGCCGGCCCTCGGTGACGGTATCCATGGCGGCGGAGACCAGCGGGATATTGAGCTCGATGCCCCGGGTCAGGCGGGTGCCGAGCTCGGCGTCGCGGGGCAGGACCTCGGAGTAGGCGGGAAGGAGGAGGACGTCGTCGAAGGTCAGCGCTTCCTGGGCGATTCGCATGGGGTGGGCACCTGCTCGGTCAGGACAATGTGGCGGAGTAACCGTGTATTATAGATCCTGCCCGGTGAGCGGTAAATTGCGCGACGATGGCCAATCAGTCGCCAGCGGACCGCACGAACCACGAGCGCCGGCCGCTAACGCCGCCCCCACCGTGCCCTCTACCTCCGCGATTGCCCGGAGCGAAACCTGACGCGGCCGCCGATGGAGGCGGCAAACGCGCTGGTAGCACACCCAAAGGGCACGGGACCCCATGAGCCGGCCGGTGGAAAGCGCCCCTCCGTGTTCGGCTCAAGCGGTCGTCGGGCATCACGTACGCCTTAGCGTGAAGTACATCGGAACGCCACGCGGGAATACCGTATGCACGGTTCGATGAGGGAGGACAGGGCGACACGGCTTGGCTTGGGCTAGTGGGGCACCAACAGCTGCTGGCTCACGGCATGCGCGTTCGCTGTTAGGCTCATATTGAGGAGCTGGGGAACACATACGACCAGGCGAGCGGTTCAATGCCGGAACCGAAAGAGTCGACAGGTCGGCTTCGTGAAATATTGTCAGTTCTGCCGTACGTTTTCGTTTTGCTGGGCGGCGGCGTCGTCATGCTCGGGTTGGGCATTTCCAGCTTGCTCGAGCCGGGCGAGCTGACCGCCGACGAATATAAGGGCACGCTCCTGTTCACGTTGATGGGGCTTGCCTTTTGCGGGATGGGCGCGTTGATGCTCGTGCTGGCGTGGAAGCGATATCGCTGGAAATGCGGCACGAACCCGCGGGCGCCGGAGGCGACCGGCAAGCCCACCGGAGCGCACTACGTAAGGAATGTTCCGGATGCGCTGCGGGGTACGCAGCCGCCGCGCGGCGCGGTGGTTGTCGCTGGCACCCCCGCCTGGTTATCGCGGGTTGTCATCTTGTTTGTTTCGGCCCTCGCCGCGACGATGCTCTACGTCGGCTGGAACATCGACACGATCTTTCCCGAAGCACCGGTTTGGGCTGGCTATCCTTTCGTTGCCATGGGGGCACTTTTCCTTACGTTCATCGGCTGGCGATTGCCAAAGGATTGGGGCAATCGGGAGATGAGTTTCCTAGCCACGCGGGAGGGCGTCTACATCCACGGCGAGCAGGACCCCGATGCCCCGGGCGAGCCAGGATGGGTTACCCCCAATACGCGCTGGCTGTTCGTCCCCTGGGGTAACGTCACCGATGTGCGCGAGGGCGAGCTCACCGTGGCGGCGATCACCGGCGGCGAGCTTCGCACGGTTCGGTTCAGCTTGCGTGTCACCCCGGAAGAAGCTCACCAATGGTTCCCGCACTGCACCGCCGAACCACATGCGGACGGCAGGGGTCAGCTCGTGCATTACCAGGTGAGCGCCCCGATAGGGAACTCGCCCGACAAGATCGTGCCGCGGCTCCAGCAGCTCTGGGCACGGGCGCGTCCCTGAATAGGGCACCCACATCATGGCCATCCGGTGCTGGCCACGGTGGTCGTTGATCAACCGGTACTTTATTCGGGGGTCCTTGGCAAAGTACCGAGCGACCTCTCCGTGAATGTCGCGCTTCTCTCCGATATGCCGTCACTGGGCGCGCGGCTTTAGGATCCCGCGCTTGGCCTCGACCCGATCCACCGCGTGCGGGTCACCCCGATGACCCCAGCCGAGAAGCTCGACTTCTCGGCTGCGATCGACCTGTAAACCCTGCTGACGTCCCTTCAGCTCCGCGACGCCGCCGACGCAGATCGCCGGCGCCCGCGCCGCCACTCCCCGAAGCGCTGGGCCGCAGCCTCCAGCAACGCTACGGGCGGCATGGCGGGCATGTAGAACCGATCCAGCGGCGGCAGCGGTGCGCTGGGGCGGGCGGGGACCTCGCTGTCGTACTCTCGTTGACGGGTCATGGCATCGCTCCTCTGCTCGGCGTGGCTTTCCGGGCTATGTGCCCCCTCACCGTGGAAGAGTCTCCGCTCACCTGTTTGTTCAATCAATCGAATAATCTTAAACTTTCGGTTCAATGAAATTTACAGGTAGAACATGAACCGGCCGACGACGTCCAGCCGGCGCAGCACCCTCCCGTTGTTGGACAACGACCTGCTGCGTACCTTCGTGGCCATCGCCGAGTCGGGCAGTTTCAGCCGCGCGGCACGGCAGGTCAGCCGTACCCCGGGGGCGGTGAGCATGCAGGTACGGCGCTTGGAGGAGACCCTGGAGCGTACCCTGTTCCTTCGCGAGGCACGCCAGGTGCGCCTGACCCGGGAAGGCCAGGCCCTGCTCGGCTACGCCCGGCGCATACTCGAGATCAACGAGGAAGCGGTGGCCCGGTTCCTGGCCCCCCAAGTGGACGGCACCGTGCGCTTGGGGGTCACGGACGACGTGGGCACGCGCATCCTCCCCGAGGTCCTGGCCCGCTTCGCCCGCACCCACCCGGCGGTACAGGTAGACGTCATGGTCGGGCGCAGCCAGGATCTGCCCCCGCGGTTGGAGGCCGGCGAGCTGGACCTGGCGCTGGTCTCCACCGATGATGTTGTCACCGACAAGGGCCGGGGCCAGGTGGTCTACACCGAGCAGCTGGTCTGGGCGGGCGTGGAAGGCGGCACGGCGGCCGCACGGCGCCCGCTGCCCCTCGCCCTGGCCGCCGAGGGCTGCTGCTGGCGGGCGAAGGCCCTGTCCGCCCTGGACCGGGCCGGCCTGGCCTACCGACTGGCCTACACCAGTGAGCACACCGCGGGACAGGAGGCTGCCGTCACCGCCGACCTCGCGCTCGCGCCCCTACCCCGCGCCCTGATGCGCCCGCCGCTGCGCCGTCTGGACGGCGAGGCCGATCTGCCCCCCATCGGCACCTACCGAATCGAGCTGCTGCGGGCCTCGAACACGGGCGAGGCGGCGGAAGTGCTGGCCCGACACGTGCTGGATCGCCTCGCCAACCTGCCCCGGCGCGCCTGAGCCGCAAAGGGCGGGGCGCATGTTGCCCGGAGTAGGCCGGCATCGTGCGGGTACTATCCCGGTCCCAGGCCGCGCCAACCACCGGCGCCGGCTGCTATCATCGCCGTCACCGCAATCCGGGAGCCGCCATGGCACAGGCACACGAGCACCCCGGCTCCGGGACCCGCGACCGAAGCAGCGAGACCCGGGAAGCCCATAAGGTCACCCTCATCGGGGCGGTGCTGGACTTCACCGTCGGCCTCGCCAAGGCGGTGATCGGCTGGCTGGTGGGCTCAGCGGCCCTGGTCGCCGACGGCATCCACTCGTTCTCCGACGTGCTCACCGATGCCTTCGTGATGGCGGCCACCCATTTCGGCCGTCGTGAGGCCGACGCCAATCACCCCTACGGCCACGGCCGCATCGAGACCATGGCCACACTCTGGCTGGGCAGCGCGCTGATCTTCGTTGCCGGCGGTATCGCCTGGGCCAGTATCAGCCGCCTCGTCAGCGGCGCCGCACTGCCCACGCCGGGGGTATGGGGCATCGGCGTGGCAGTGGCGGCGCTGCTGTCCAAGGAGTGGATCTATCGCTACACGCTCCGCGTGGCCCGGCGCGTTGATTCGCGACTGCTCGAGGCCAATGCCTGGCACTCCCGCTCCGATGCCCTGTCCACGGTGGTGGTGCTCATCGGCCTCATCGGCGCCGAGCTCGGCGTGGGGTGGCTGGACGCGGTCGCCGCCATCGTCGTGGGTGTCATGGTCGGCCAGATCGGGGGCCGGCTGCTCTGGGAATCCGGGCAAGAGCTCGTGGACACGGCCCTGCCCGAGGCGGAGCGTGAACGCATGCGCGCCATCGCTGAGGAGGTAGAGGGGGTACGCAGTGTCCACGAGCTGCGCAGCCGGACGCTCGGCAGCGACACCGTGGTGGACCTACATATCGTGGTGCCGGCGCGGGTCACCGTCTCCGAGGGCCATGAGATCGGAACGGAAGTGGCAAGGCGGCTCCGCGAGGCCTTCCCCACAGTCACCGATGTAACCTTCCACATCGACCCCCAGGACGACACCGGAGAGAATACCCCGCTGCAGCGGGCGCTCCCCTTGCGCCAGGAGGTGGAGCAGGCCCTGGAGGGTTGCTGGGCGAGCCATCCCGCGTGGAGCGCCCGTGTGGCCCTCGACCTCCACTATCTCGACGAGACCATCGACATCGCCCTCTACATCCGCGACCTACCCCCGGAGCGCGATCTGGACCAGGCGGCCAGCGACCTGCGGGAGGCCGCGCAAGGCCTCGACTGGATGGGGGAGTTACGCTTGTGGCAGGGCCCCGGCAAGGGATGAGTACGCCATGAGCCGGCAGCTGCTGATCGTCGCCCACGCCCCCTCGGAGAACACGCGCCGCCTGCGCGAGGCCGCCGAGCGCGGCGCCGGTGGCCCGGACATCGAGGATGTGGAGGTGATCAGCCGACCGCCCCTGGAGGCGGGGCCGAAGGACGTCCGCGCCTGCGATGCCATCCTCCTCGGCACCACGGAGAACCTGGGCTACATGGCCGGTGCGCTGAAGGACTTCTTCGACCGCACCTACTACCCGGTGCTCGAGGAGAAGCAGGGCTTGCCCTGCGCGCTCTACATCCGCGCCGGCCACGACGGCACCGGCACCCGGCGCGCGGTGGAGGGCATCGTTACCGGCCTGCGCTGGAAGTGGGTACAGGAACCGCTGATCCTGCAGGGACAGTGGCAGGACGAGTTCACCGAGCAGGTGGAAGAGCTCGCCATGGCCATGGCCGCCGGCCTGGATGCCGGCGTGCTCTAAACCGCGCCGGCTGGGTTAGGATAGGACGGAACGTTTCCGGGAGGCAGAACAACCGTGTCACAAACACCCGTCGATCCCGATCCGCAGGGCCTGTTCGAGTACTCGGTGGTCTTCACCGACCGCTCGCTCAATCACATGTCCCGCACCTTCCAGGGCGTAATGCGGGACGTCTCGGCCGTTCTGAAATCCACCTACAACGCCCATGCCGTGGCCCTGGTCCCCGGTGGCGGCACCGTAGGCATGGAAGCGGTCGCCCGGCAGCTCGCCGGCGGCGAGGATTGCCTGATCATCCGCAATGGCTGGTTCAGCTATCGCTGGTCGCAAATCCTATCCATGGGCGGCATCCCGGCGAGCGAGACGGTGCTGACCGCGCGGCCGGTGAGCGACGCACCCCAGGCGCCCTACGCACCGGCCCCCGTCGAGGAGGCGGTCGCCGCGATCCGCGAGCACCGCCCAGGCGTGGTGTTCGCACCCCACGTGGAGACCGCCGCCGGGATCCTTCTGCCGGATGACTACCTTCGGACCGTCGCCGATGCGGTCCACGAGGTCGGCGGGCTGTTCGTGCTCGACTGCATCGCCTCCGGGGCCATCTGGGTGGACATGCAGGCCATCGGCGTCGATGTGCTGATCTCCGCGCCCCAGAAGGGCTGGAGCGGCTCCCCCGGCTGCGCCTTGGTGATGCTCGGCGAACGGGCCACGGAGCGGGTTCGCGCCACCACCAGCACCAGCTTCGCCGCGGACCTGCGCAAGTGGCTGGAGATCATGGACGCCTACGAGGCCGGTGGCCACGCCTACCATGCCACCCTGCCCACCGACACCCTTCGAACCCTGCGCGATGTGATGCGCGAGGCGCAGGCCGACGGCCTCGAGTGGCTGTGCGACCGCCAGTTCGAGCTCGGCCGCCGTGTGCGCGCCCTGCTCGCCCAGTATGGCTTTGCCAGCGTCGCCGCGCCCGGGTTCGAGGCCCCCGGGGTGGTGGTCAGCCACACCGACGACGAGGGCATTCGCACCGGGCGCCGCTTCGCCGACGCCGGGGTCCAGATCGCCGCCGGTGTGCCATTGATGTGCGGCGAGCCCGAGGGATTCCGCACGTTCCGTATCGGCCTTTTCGGGATCGACAAGCTCCGGGACGTGGACACTACCGTGGCGCGGCTCGAGCAGGCCCTCGAGGCGGTGACCGCGCCGGCACGCGCGTACCCGCAATGAACGCGGCCGGCGATCCCCCCGCCGGCCGGGACGTCTACACCGTCTCCCGGCTCAACCAGGAGGTGAAGCTGCTGCTCGAGAGCGGCTTCCCGCTGCTGTGGGTGGAGGGCGAGGTCTCCAACCTCGCGCAGCCGCGCTCCGGGCACATCTACTTCAGCCTCAAGGACGGCGACGCGCAGGTGCGCTGCGCGATGTTTCGCAACCGCAACATCCGCTTGCGCTTCCGGCCCGCCGACGGCACCCAGGTGCTCGCTCGGGTGCGGGTGAGCCTGTATCCCGCCCGCGGCGAATTCCAGCTCATCGTCGAGCACATGGAGCCCGCCGGCGACGGCGCCCTCCGACGGGCCTTCGAGCAGCTCAAGGCGCGCCTGGAGCGCGAGGGGCTGTTCGACGAGGCACACAAGCAACCGCTGCCCGAGCGCATCCGGCGGCTCGGGGTGGTGACCTCCCCCACCGGTGCCGCGATTCGCGACGTGCTCCAGGTACTGCGTCGCCGCTTCCCGGCCATACACGTCATCGTTTACCCGGTGGCGGTCCAGGGCGAGGGCGCGGCGGAAGCCATCGCCGCCCGGCTCGCCGAGGTCGGCCGCCGCAACGAGGTCGACGCATTGCTGGTCACTCGGGGCGGCGGCTCCCTCGAGGACCTCTGGGCCTTCAACGAGGAGGTGCTCGCCCGGGCCATACACGCCTGCCCCCTGCCGGTGGTCTCCGCCGTGGGCCACGAGGTGGACATCACCATCTCCGACCTGGTGGCCGACCGCCGCGCGCCTACCCCTTCCGCGGCGGCCGAGCTGCTCTCCCCCGACGGTGAGGCCCTGCGCCAGGCCACCTCGGAGTGCGCCCGCCGGCTCGCCGATGCCGTACACCGCCACCACCGCCACCACGCCCGCGCCCTGGAGACCCTGCGTCATCGTTTGATGTTGCAACACCCGGGGCGGCGCTTGCAGGAACGCGCCCAGCGCCTCGACGAGCTCGACGGCCGGCTGCAGGCGGCCCTGCGCCGACGCCTCGGCGAGCGGCGTTCGCGCCTCGATCAGCTTCGATTGCGGCTCTCCCAGCAGGATCCCCGGCGCCGCATCCCCGAGCGGCGACGCCGCGGCGACGAGCTCCGGGAACGGCTGCACAATGCCGCCCATCAGGTGGTGCAACGCCGGCGTCTCGCCCTGCAGCACCAGCTCCACGCCCTGCAGGCGGTCAGCCCCCTGGCCACGCTGGAACGCGGCTACGCCATCGTCACCACCGCCGACGGCCATCGCCCCCTGCGGGACGTGACCCAAATAGCGCCCGGCGAGGCCGTGATCAACCGCCTCGCCCGCGGCGAGCTCGTCTGCCGGGTCGAGCAACGGCGCGGGCCCGGCCAGGAACATGTCCTCGGCGGTGAGCTTACCGGTCGCGGCAGCGGGGAATGACGGCCGTCTGACGGCAAGCGCGGCGAGATCGCGGTGGGCCCGGCAACCGAGCGCCGGAGCATCTAGGCTTACAAGCATACGACAGGCATCCAGAGAGGGCCCAATGCATTTCCACAAACCCACGGTCGTCGACCACCCCCTCTACGAGCCGGTGCTCCGGACCTACCGCTGCGATGAGACCGAGCACATGCAGCGGTTGCTCGCGCATGCGGAGCTGCCCGCCGAGGCCAAGGAGCGCATCGCCGAACGCGCTCGGGGGCTGGTCCAGGAGGTTCGGCGACAGAGCCGCAACAGCGGTATCGACGCCTTCATGCACCACTACGAGCTCTCCAGCCAGGAGGGCGTGGTGCTCATGTGCCTCGCCGAGGCCATGTTGCGGGTGCCGGACTCCGAGACCGTGGACAAACTCATCGAGGACAAGATCGGGAGCTCCGACTGGGAACGCCATCTCGGCGCCAGTGAGTCCTGGTTCGTCAATGCCTCCACATGGGGGCTGATGCTCACCGGCCGAGTGCTCAAGAGCCAGGACAGCCCGGAGCGCAACTTCCGCAGTGTCCTCCAGCGCATGGTCCGCCGCAGCGGCGAGCCGGTGATCCGCCAGGCGGTACGCCAGGCGATGCGGATCATGGGCCGGCAGTTCGTCATGGGCCGGACCATCGACGAGGCCCTGAAGCGGGCCCGCTCCCTGGAGAAACAGGGCTACCGCTACTCCTACGACATGCTCGGCGAGGCCGCCCGCACCGACGCCGACGCCCTGCGCTACTACGAGGACTACCGCGGCGCCATCGAGGCCATAGGCGCCCTGTCCCGGGACCAGGGCCCTATCGACTCCCCCGGCGTGTCGGTGAAGCTCTCGGCGCTACACGCCCGTTACGAGCTCGGCCACTACAAGCGGGTGATGGAGGAGCTCGTGCCCCGGCTCCGCGAGCTCTGCCGGCTGGCGGCAAGCTATGACATCAACCTCACCATCGACGCCGAGGAGGCCGGGCGGCTGGATCTGTCCATGGACATCCTCGAGCGCATCTCCGCCGACCCCGAGCTGCGCGGTTGGCAGGGGCTGGGGCTTGCCGTGCAGGCCTACCAGAAGCGCGCCTTCCCCCTCATCGACTGGCTCGCCGACCTGGCCCGGCGCCACGATCGACGGCTGATGGTGCGCCTGGTCAAGGGCGCCTACTGGGACACCGAGATCAAGCTCGCCCAGGAGCAGGGATTGGACGGCTATCCCGTGTTCACCCGCAAGGCCAACACCGACGTCTCCTACCTCGCCTGCGCGCGCAAGCTCCTCGCCGACCCGGAGGCCTTCTATCCGCAGTTCGCCACCCACAACGCCCACACCCTGGCCTATGTGCTGGAGGCCGCCGGGGAAAGGCGCGACTTCGAATTCCAGCGCCTCCACGGCATGGGCGAGGCCCTCTACGAGCAGATCGTAGGCGCCGACCGCCTGGACCTCCCCTGTCGGATCTATGCCCCGGTGGGGAGCCACGAGGACCTGCTCGCCTACCTGGTGCGGCGGCTGCTGGAGAATGGTGCCAACTCCTCGTTCGTCAACCGCATCGTCGACGAGAAGACGCCGGTGGACGAGATCATCGCGGATCCGGTGGCCCGGGTGCGCAGCCACGAGCACATCCCGCACCCGAACATCCCCCTGCCCGTGAACATCTACGGCCCCGAGCGGCGCAATTCCATGGGCGTGGACCTCACCGACGTGACCCACCTGCAATGGCTGCACGAGGGCATGGTCCACGCCGATGCCATGGATTGGCAGGCCGGCCCCACCATCGGCGGCAGCACCCGCTTCAATGGCGGCGAGGCGGTGCGTGCCCCCGCTGATCGCGGCCGGGTGGTCGGGCATGTCACCTGGGCCGGCCCGCCGGACGTGGAGGACGCCATCGCCCGGGCCGAGCGGGCCTTCGACGACTGGGACCGCACCCCCGCCGCCGAACGGGCACGCTGCATCGAGGCCTACGCCGATCTGCTCGAGGCGGAGATGCCCACGCTCATCGCCCTGTGCGCCCGGGAGGCCGGCAAGCACATCCCCGACAGCGTCGCGGAGGTCCGTGAGGCGGTGGACTTCTGCCGCTACTACGCCGCCCAGGCACGAGGGGAGTTCGAGGGCCCACAGCCCCTGCCCGGCCCCACCGGCGAGCGCAACACCATCGCGCTCCGCGGCCGGGGGGTATACGTGTGCATCAGCCCCTGGAACTTCCCCCTGGCCATCTTCACTGGCCAGATCGCCGCCGCCCTGGTGGCCGGCAACACCGTGGTGGCCAAGCCCGCGGAGCAGACCAGCCTCATCGGCCACTACGCGGCATCGCTGATGCACCGCGCCGGCGTCCCCGGGGACGTGCTCCAGCTGCTGCCCGGCGACGGCCCCAGCGTGGGCGCACCGCTGGTCAACGACCCGCGGATCGCCGGGGTCGCGTTCACCGGCTCCATCGCCACCGCCCGGGCCATCAACCGGGCGCTCGCCGAGCGCGAAGGACCCATCATCCCCCTGATCGCCGAGACCGGCGGGCAGAACGCCATGATCGTGGACTCCTCGGCGCTGCCGGAGCAGGTGGTGGCGGACGTGCTCAAGTCGAGCTTCCAGAGCGCCGGCCAGCGCTGCTCGGCGCTGCGCCTCCTCTACGTCCAGGAAGATATTGCCGACAAGCTGCTCACCATGCTCCGCGGCGCCATGGCCGAGCTCTCCGTCGGCGACCCCTGGTCGCTTTCCACGGACGTCACCCCGGTGATCGACGAGGATGCCCGGGCGATGCTGAGCGAACACGCCGAGCGGATGGGCAAGGAGGCGAGCCTGCTGCACCGCTGCGCCGTCCCCGAGGGCGGCAACGGCACCTTCTTCCCGGCCCAGGCCTTCCAGCTCAAGGACATCGGCCAGCTCGGCGAGGAGAAGTTCGGCCCCATCCTCCACGTGATCCGTTATCGCGCCTCCCAGCTCGACCGAGTGATCGACGAGATCAACGCCATGGGCTACGGGCTGACCTTCGGCATCCACAGCCGCATCGACACCACCGTCAATCACGTGGTCTCGCGGATGAAGGTCGGCAATGCCTACGTCAACCGCAACATGATCGGTGCGGTGGTGGGCGTCCATCCCTTCGGCGGCGAGGGACTGTCCGGCACCGGCCCCAAGGCCGGCGGCCCGCGCTACCTCTACCGCTTCGCCACGGAGCGCTCGTTGTCCATCGACACCACCGCCGCCGGCGGCAACGCCTCGCTGATGTCTTTGGAGGACGAGGACACGAGGGCAGGCGGACAGTTGCTGTTGCCGGAGCCACAGCGGTTCGGGCCATGACGGCCGTGACGCAGACCCGAGACCTAATACAGGAGCCACCCCCATGGAAGACGCACTGACCACCGCCACCTGGTTCTGGCTGCTGGTTCCCATGCCTTTGTGCGTGCTGCTCTCGATCATCACCTGGGTCGGCGCCCGCAAGGGCTGAGGAGGGGTAAATGGACGTTGCGATGAACACGCCGACCGTAATCACCTTCGTGGTGTATTTGCTGGCGATGCTCGCCATCGGCGTGGCCGCCTACCGTCTGACCAGCAACCTCTCCGACTACGTGCTCGGCGGGCGCAGCCTCGGCTCCGGCGTGGCGGCGCTATCTGCAGGCGCCTCCGATATGAGCGGCTGGCTGCTTCTCGGCCTCCCGGGCGCGGTCTACGCCGCCGGCATGAACCAGATCTGGATCGCCATCGGGCTAACCATCGGCGCGTACCTCAACTGGCAGTTCGTTGCCCGGCGGCTGCGCGTGTACACCGAAGTGGCCAGCGACGCGATCACCGTGCCCGATTACTTGGAGAACCGCTTCGAGGACCACAGTAAGCTACTGCGGGTGATCTCCGCGGCCGTGATCCTGTTGTTCTTCGCCTTCTACACCTCCTCCGGCATGGTGGCCGGTGCCAAGCTCTTCGAGGCCAGCTTCGGGCTCTCCTATACCGCGGCGCTGTGGATCGGGGGGCTGGTGATCATCTCCTATACCTTCCTCGGCGGATTCCTGGCCGTATCCTGGACCGACTTCATCCAAGGCATCCTGATGTTCCTCGCACTGATCATCGTCCCCCTGGTCGCCATCCAGGCCCTGGGCGGGTGGGAGGCCACCGTCACCCAAGTGGGGAATATGGATGTGAGCTACAACGACGCCTTCAGCGGCATGACGCTGTTCGGCATCGTCTCACTGATGGCCTGGGGGCTCGGCTACTTCGGCCAGCCCCACATCATCGTCCGATTCATGGCGATCCGCAGCCATAACGATGTCCCTGCCGCGCGGCTGATCGGGATCACTTGGATGGTCCTGGGGCTGTTCGGGGCCATCTTCACCGGCTATGCAGGCTTCGCCTACTTTGCCGACAGCCCCCTGGAGGACAGCGAGAAGGTATTCATCCTGCTCTCCACCACCCTCGCCAATCCGTGGATCGCAGGCGTGCTGCTGGCCGCCATCCTGGCGGCGATCATGTCCACCATCGACTCCCAGCTGCTGGTCTCCTCCAGCGCCCTGGCCGAGGACATCTACAAGCCCTTCATCCGGCCACGCGCCTCGCAGAACGAGTTGGTCTGGGTCGGCCGCCTCGCCGTGGCGGGGATCGCAATCATCGCCCTACTCATCGCCGGCAACCCGGACAGCGGCGTGCTGGATCTGGTCTCCTATGCTTGGGGCGGCTTCGGCGCCGCATTCGGGCCAGTGATCATCCTCTCCCTGTTCTGGCGCCGCATGACCCGCAACGGTGCCCTGGCCGGTGTCGTCGTCGGTGCGCTCACGGTGGTGATCTGGAAGCAGCTCTCCGGCGGTATCTTCGATATGTACGAGATCCTGCCGGGATTCATCCTCTGCACGGTGGCCATCGTCGTGGTCAGCCGGCTCGGCCAGCCCACGGAGGGCATGATGGCCACCTTCGAGAAGGCGGCCACCCAGTGGCGGGGGTGACGCGTCTCACCCCCGCCGGCTAGCGTTCCCGGTAATACATGCGCATCGCCAGCGGGGCGAAGACGGCGGTCACGGCGAGGGAGGCCAGCGCGCCCTGCTCCTTAGAAGATGTCACCGGGGTTCACTGGCAGGTTTGCTATAGCGGTCCCGGTTGCCGCTCGCGACAACAGCAACGAATCCGCCTACCTGGCTCATGATCGTTCCCCCGGTTCAGTCCTTGGGTGGCAGCTCCCGCGCGGGGCGGACCTCGATGCGGCCGAAGCGCGCCGGCGGGATGCGCGCGGCGAGCCCCAGGGCCTCATCCAGGTCCACCGCCTCCAGCAGGTAGAAGCCCGCGAGTTGCTCCTTGGTTTCGGCGAACGGGCCGTCGGAGATCAACACCTCTCCGTCGCGCACCCGGAGGGTGCTGGCCGTCTCCACCGGCTGCAGGGGCTGACCAGTGACGAATTTACCCTGTTCGGTCAGCCGCTCCACGCCAGCGATGCACTCCTGGTTCAGGTCGTGCCATTCCCGCTCGCTCATGGCCTCGATGAGGGACTCCTGGTAATACACCAGCGCGACGTACTTCATGGCTCACCCCTCCCCCTGCGGGCCACCCCGCCCGGTCCCGCAACCGATCATCCAGCCGATGCCGAAGCGGTCGGTGACCATGCCGAAGGCGTCCGCAAAGAATGTCCCCCCGAAGGGCATGATCTCCGTGCCGCCCTCACGCAGTCCCTGGAAGATCTCGCGGGCCTGATCCGGATCCTCGTATTCCAGGTGCACCTGCACCCCCCGGGGTGGCTGGTAGCACTCGCCGTTCATGTCGGCCCCCATCAACCGCCGTCCACGCAGGTTCAGCGAGGCGTGGATGATTCGGTCATGCCAGTGCTCGGGCGTCTCCGCGGCCACGGGGGTCTCCCCGTAGGTGACCAGGCCCTCCAGGTCGCCGCCGGTGAGCTCCGCATAGAAGGTCATGGCCTCGCGACAGTTGCCGGGAAACGCCAGGTGGACGTTCGTCTCCACGGGCAGGCGGGCCGTTCTGCGATGCTGTTCCAGGCCGGCCCCCGGCTCGAAGTCCTCCACGGTGAAGTAGCGGCGCAGCTCCAGGGTGACCGCGCCGTCCTCCCGGGGCCACTCCTTGGCCCAGGCGATAGCCTCCTCCAGGGAGCCCACCTCCAGGATGGTGTAGCCGGCCAGCAGCTCCCCGGTCTCCGGGAACGGCCCCGGGGTGAGCCGCGGTTCGCCGTCACCGAGGGTGATCCGACAGCCCTCGTGGCTCGGCCGCAGTCCATCGCCACTGACGAACACCCCGGCCCGGGCCATGCGTTCGTTGTAGCCCGCCATGGCCTGCAGCACCGTTTCGGTGGGCAGCACGCCCGCCTCGGTCTCGGTATCGGCTTTGCGCATGAGCATGTATCGCACGACGGTCTCCTCCTGTTGCGTTGACTTGCATCAACCAGTCGTGCGAGCCGGGCGCGAATCGACAACGTTGTATATCTCAGTGTTCGACCGCCCGCAGCTCAGCAAGGCGCCGCTCGAGGAAACGCCGCTCCGGACCCTGGGTCACCAGGGCCAGGGCCCGCCGATACACCGCTCGGGCGGTCTGCCGGTCGCCGTTACGGCGCAGCAGGTCGGCACGCGCGGCGTGAAAGAGGTGATAGCGGTCGAGCTCCTTGCGCCCGGCCAGGGAATCAAGCAAGCGCAGGCCCTCGGCGGGGGCGTCACGCATGGCCACGGCCACCGCGTAGTTGAGGGCGATCACCGGTGAGGGCTGGCAGCGATGGAGGGCCTCGTAGAGCCGGACGATGCGTGCCCAGTCGGTGTCTTCGTAGTGCGCTGCCCGGGCATGCTCGGCGGCGATCGAGGCCTGCAGCGTATACGGCCCGGTGGGGGTTGCCGACAGCGCCTGCTCCAGCCACTCCAGACCGGTGTCGATCCGCGCCCGGTCCCAGCGGCTGCGATCCTGCTGCTCCAGGGTGACGAGCTCCCCGTTCGCATCGGTGCGCGCCGCCCGGCGGGCGTCGTGGAGCAGCATCAGCGCCAGCAGGCCGTACACCTCACCGTTCGGCAATAGCACCGCCAGCGACTCGGCCGTGCGGATGGCCTCATCGCTGAGGTGCGCCGCCACCACCGTGTCCCCGTCACTACGCGCGTAGCCCTCGTTGAATACCAGGTAGATAACCCGGAGCACGCCCGGCAATCGCTCGGGCAATTCGCTGCTGCCGGGCACCTCGTACGGAATCCCGGCATCGCGGATCTTGCGCTTGGCGCGGACGATGCGCTGGCCGACGGTGGCTGGGTTCTGCAGCAGGGCCTTTGCCACCTGCTCGGTGCTGAGTCCGCACACCTCCCGCAGGGTCAACGCGACCCGCGCGCCGACGGCGAGGGCCGGATGGCAGCACGTGAACAACAGCCGCAGCTGGTCATCATCGATGGTTTCCGCGTCCGGTTCCGGTGCCCCGTCTTCCGCGGGGACCAGCAGGTGGGCGTACTGGCGCGCCGTCTGTCGGCGCCGGATCTGGTCGATGCCGCGGCGCTGGCCGGCGCGGATCAACCAGCCGGCCGGATTTTCGGGCATGCCCTCGGCTGGCCACTGGTGCAGGGCCGCCGCAAATGCCTCCTGCATCGCCTCCTCGGCGAGGGCGAAATCCCCGAGCAAGCGGATGAGGGTCGCCAGCACCCGTCGGGACTGTTGGCGATAGACGCGGTCGAGCTGCTGCGGGGTAACGGACATGGGCACCTCATCCCGTTGGGGCCGCCCCAACGCCGCACTACCCGATTCAGCATAGCCCGTCGAGCATCCACCCTCCAGGGTACCGAGTATCCGTCACCCTCCGCGGTCTGAGCCCCCGGCGCGGGGCCCGGGGAGCCGTGGTCTCAGCGGTGCTTGAAATCCGGCTTGCGCTTCTCCACGAACGCCGCCATGCCCTCCTTTTGGTCCTCGGTGGCGAAGGTCGCCTGGAACAGGCGCCGCTCCTGGCGCAAGCCGTCCTTTAGCGGGGTCTCGAAGGCCTGGTTGACCGCTTCCTTGGCCAGCATGGTGGAAGGCAGGGAGTGGTTGGCGATCTTACCGGCGGTCTTCACCGCCTCCTCGAGGAGCTGATCGGCGGGGATGATGCGGGCCACCAACCCGGCACGCTCGGCCTCCTCGGCGTCCATGTTGCGACCTGTCAGGCACATCTCCATGGCCTTGGCCTTGCCGACGGCGCGGGTGAGGCGCTGGGTGCCGCCGGCGCCCGGCATGGCGCCGATCTTGATCTCCGGCTGGCCGAACTGGGCGTTGTCCGCGGCGAGGATGAAGTCGCAGGCCATGGCGAGCTCGCAGCCGCCGCCGAGGGCATAGCCAGCCACCGCCGCGATGAGCGGCTTGCGGAAACGGTCCGGAGCGGACCAGCCGTCAGTGCCGGGGAAGTCCCGGCGGAAAAGGTCCACGAAGTCCGAGCTGGCCATATCCTTGATATCCGCACCGGCAGCGAACGCCTTGTCGCTGCCGGTGAGCACCACAGCACCGATGGCGTCGTCGGCGTCGAAGGCCTCCAGGGCCTGGCCGACCTCGTGCATCAACGCGTCGGACAGCGCATTGAGGGCATCCGGGCGGTCCAGGGTGAGGATACCCACGCGCCCGCGGGTCTCGGTGCGGATGTACTGATAGCTCATGGCGGTCTCCCTTGGGGTTCGTTGTTGCGGTGAAGGGATCGGCGGATTTCGCTTCGCTCTTTCCGCCCTACTCCAATCCCCCATGGCGTGTGTTGTTGCCGCGGAGGGAGCCGCGGATGTCGCTGCGCTCCGTCCGCCCTACTACGTCAGCGATGACGACGCTGGTACAGGGGCTCGACATCACCGGCGTTCATCCGTGGCCGGTCCGCTTCCATCTCGGTGAGCGGGCTGACCTCCACCATGCCCCGCGCCGAGCGCAGGGCCAGCTCCTGGTAGGTGCGCGTGCCCTCGCGCTTCCACTCGATCTCGTCCTCGCTGAGCGCGCGAGCGACCTTCGCCGGCACGCCGACGATGAGGCTGCGCTCAGGGAGCTCAGTGTTGGCGCGCACGAAGGCGGAGGCGGCGACGATGGAGGACTCCCCCACCACGGCATTGTCCATGACCACCGCGTTCATGCCCACCATGGCGTTCTCGCGGATCCGGCAACCGTGGAGCACCGCGCCGTGGCCGATGTGCCCGTCGGGCTCGACGACGGTGTCGGTGCCCGGGAAGCCGTGCATGACGCAGGTGTCCTGGAGGTTGCTCCCCTCCTCCAGGATCAGCCGGCCGAAGTCCCCGCGCAGCGAGGCGCAGGGGCCCACGTAGACCCCGGGGCCGACGATGACGTCGCCGATGAGGACGGCGGTGGGATGGACGTAAGCGTCCGGATGGACGACGGGGCGGATCCCGTCAATGGCGTAGCAGGGCATGGGCTCTCCTCCTGAAGGTCCGTTTCTCGCCGGGGGTGCGATGACCCCGGGCCACCGCGATGCCCGGCGGGGGAGCGGGGGGCCCGATGGCGGAGTGTCGGCGGCCAGGGATGGCCGCCGTCAAGCGTACACGGACGTATTCACAGCATCTCCGCCAGCGGCCGACCCGCTCCCCCGCCGAGCCCTCAGCCTTCCGAGGTCACGCGGCGCGCTGGCCTGCGTCACGCCGCGTGGCGCCGCATCTCCACCACCCGGAAACGGTTGGCCACGAAGGCGGCGTCGCACAGGCAGGCGTTGGCCGCCGGGTTACCGCCGGTGGCGTGGTAGTCGCTGAACGCCGCGGTCTGGTTGACGTAGACGCCACTGGTGAGGTTGATGGACAGGGCCACGTTCGCATCCAGCGCGGCCTCCTCCATCTGATCGAGCACGGATTCGTCCGCGGAGTACACCCCCCAGGTGATGGCGCCCTTGGCCTTCGCCAGTCGCCGGGCCCGCTCGATGCTATCCGCCGTGGAGTCCGTGGCGATGACCATGGAAATGGGACCGAAGAGCTCGCGGCTGTACTTGTCCTCGTCCGCGGCGTCCACCTTGAGCACCAGCGGGGTGCGGATGCGCGCGTTCTCGAACTGCGGGTGCTCGCGGCGCTCCGAGGCCAGCACCACCTCCCCGAGCTTGACCGCCTCATCGATCCGATCCGCGGTCACCGGGGCCTGGATGGCGCCGAGGACGGCGGTGGCGCGGTCGTTGTCCGATAGGAACTTGCGCACGCCGTCGGCGATGGCTTCCGCCACCTCATCAAAAGACAGATGGCCCTGGTCGGTTTCGATCCCGTCCCGCGGTACGAAGATGTCCTGCGGCGTGGTGCACATCTGCCCAGAGTACAGGGACAGCGAGAAGGCCAGGTTCTGCACCATACCCTTCAGGTTGTCCGTGGAGTCGATGACGACGGCGTTCACGCCCGCCTTCTCGGTGTACACCTGGGCGTGATGGCAGTTACGCTCCAGCCACTCGCCGAACTCTGAGCTGCCGGTGAAATCGATCACGCCGACCTCCTCGCGCAGGGCGAGCTCCTTGGTCACCGGGGCCTCGCGGGTGTCCACCACCATGGAGACCACCCACGGGTCGAAACCGGCCTCGCGCAGGACCTCCTGGCAGACCTCCACGGTGATGGCCAGCGGCAGCACCGTGTGCGGGTGCGGCTTGACGATCACCGGATTGCCGGTGGCGAGACTGGCGAACAGCCCCGGATAGCCGTTCCAGGTGGGGAAGGTGGACACGCCGATCATCAACGCCAGGCCGCGGGGCACGACGCGGAAACGCTTGTCCATCTCCAGCGGATCACGCTTGCCTTGGGGCTTGACCCAGTGCGCCTCGCCGACGGTGCGGGTCTGCGCCTCCAGGGCGTAGGCCACTGCCTCGAGCCCACGGTCCTGGGCATGGGTGCCGCCGGCCTGGAAGGCCATCATGAACGCTTGGCCGGTGGTGTGCATCACCGCGTGGGCCATCTCGAAGCTGCGCTTGTTCAACCGCTCGAGGATCTCGGCACAGACGCCGGCGCGCTGTTCCGGGCCGGCATCCCGCCAGGCCTTCAGCGACTCCGTCATGGCGGGCACGAGGGTGTCCGGATCCACCTTCGGATAGCGGATACCGAGATCGAAGCCATAGGGCGAGACCTCTTCGCCGACCTCACCGACGATGCCGGGCATCTCGACCTTGAACGGCTGGTTGAGACGAGCCTTAAAGGCCGCCTCGCCCTGCTCCGCGGCGTCCTCACCGTAAACCTTGCCGCTGGGCATCTCTGGGTAAGGGCTCCAGAACTCCCGCGTGCGCGTCACCTCAATGGCCTTGTCCAGGGTGGCCTGGTGCTTCGCGTAGAAATCCTGACTCATCTCGCCTCCTGAGCATGTTCCGAGTGGGCTGTATTTTGATACGTATTTGACCTCTGTCAATGAAATTCTTGTATCCTATTAAAGCGGTAGGGTATTCTTTCCCGCCCGTAAACCATACGGTGGAGATACCCGCAACGGCGCCATGACGGGGATACAAGCGGGCGGGGCGCGGCGCGCAGGCGGCCCGGCCGATGCGATACCAAACAACCGCCCGAAGGACGCATGCTCGTGTTCCTCCCCGTCGGCGACCCCCGGAAACCATTGCGAGGAGGAGCCCCGCATGACCGACTTCGAGGACATCGTCGTGGCCACCACGGCGGAGCATGTCCTGCAGATCACGCTGAACCGGCCCAAGGCCCGCAACGCCCTGCGCACCAACCTGCTCCGCGAGCTCGCCGAGGCCCTGGACGCGGCGGCCGCCGATGACGACGTCCGTGCCGTGGTGCTCACCGGCGGCGAGAAGGTCTTCGCCGCCGGCGCCGACATCGGCGAGCTGGCCGCCCTGGACCTCAAGGGCGTGGTCGAGGACGCCCGTCCGGGTTACTGGCAGCGCATCGCGCAGTTCCCCAAGCCGCTCATCGCCGCGGTCAACGGCTATGCCCTCGGCGGCGGCTGCGAGCTCGCCATGCACGCCGACATCATTATAGCCGGCGACGATGCCGAGTTCGGCCAGCCGGAGATCAATCTGGGGATCCTCCCCGGTGCCGGCGGCACCCAGCGACTGATCCGCACGGTGGGCAAGCCCCTGGCCATGAAGATGGTCCTCGCCGGCGAGCGCATTGACGCCCGCACCGCGCTGACCGCCGGCCTGGTCGCGGAGGTCACCGCGCGGGAGGCGACCATCGAGCGCGCCGAAGCCCTGGCCAAGGCCATCGCCGCCAAGCCGCCGATGGCGGTACGCCAGGCAAAGGACGTGCTGCTCAAGGCCTTCGATACCGACCTTACCGCCGGCCTGCGCCTGGAGCGCCAGGCGTTCACCATCCTCGCGGCCACCGAAGACCGGGCCGAGGGCCTGAGCGCCTTCATGGAAAAACGCAAACCCCAGTTCAAGGGACGGTAACCCGCCATGAGCTACGAGACCATCGAGTACCAGGTGGAGGACGGCGTCGCCACGCTCACCCTCAACCGGCCCAAGGCGTTGAACAGCTTCAACGCGCAAATGCACGAGGAAGTGCGCGACGCCCTGCGCTCCACCGAGCGCGACGACAACGTCCGCTGCCTGCTGATCACCGGTAACGGCCGGGGCTTCTGCGCCGGCCAGGACCTCTCCGACCGCAACGTCGCCCCGGGCGCCGAGGCGCCGGACCTCGGCGAGTCCATCGAGAAGAACTACAATCCCCTGATCCGCAAGCTCAAGGGCCTGGAAATGCCGGTGGTCTGTGCGGTCAACGGGGTCGCCGCCGGGGCCGGCGCGAACCTGGCGCTGGCCTGTGACATCGTCCTCGCCGCGCGTTCAGCGAGCTTCATCCAGGCCTTCTGCAAGATCGGCCTGCTGCCGGATTCCGGCGGCACCTGGCACCTGCCACGGGTGGTGGGTCATGCCCGGGCCATGGCGCTGGCCATGCTCGGCGACAAGGTCCCCGCCGAACAGGCCGAGCAGTGGGGGATGATCTGGAAGGTGGTGGACGACGATGCCCTGGCCGACGAGGCCGGCAAGCTCGCCGCCCATCTCGCCACCCAACCCACCAAGGGCCTGTCGTTTATCAAGCGCGCTATCAACGCCTCCTGGCACAACGACCTGGACGCCCAGCTCGAGCTCGAGCGCGACCTGCAGCGTGCCGCCGGCCGCTCCGAGGACTACCGTGAGGGCGTGGCGGCGTTCATGGAAAAACGCGATCCGAAGTTCCAGGGGAAGTGAGCATGACCGCACTGAATAAGGACACCACCATCGGCATCATCGGTGCCGGGACCATGGGGGCCGGCATCGCCCAGGTGGCCGCCACCGCCGGCCACCCGGTGCTGCTCTTCGACGCCGCTGAGGGCGCCGCCGAGGCGGGCATCGAGCGCACCCGCAAGGGCATGGGCCGGCTCATCGAGCGCGGCAAGATGTCCGCCGAAGAGATGGACGCCATCATCGGCCGGATCACCCCTGTCACCGCCACCGCGGATCTCGCCCCTGCCGGCCTGGTGGTGGAGGCCATCGTCGAGGACCTCTCGATCAAGCAGAAGGTCTTCGCCGAAATCGAGAACATCTGCGGCGAGGACGTCATCCTCGGCACCAACACCTCCTCGATCTCGGTGACCGCCATCGGCGCCGGCCTCCAGCGCCCCGAGCGCCTGGTGGGCATGCACTTCTTCAACCCGGCACCCATCCTCAAGCTCGTGGAGGTGGTCAGCGGCATCGCCACCGACCCCGCCGTGGCGGAGACCGTCCACGACACCGCCGCCGCCTGGGGCAAACAGCCGGTGCATGCCCGCTCCACGCCGGGATTCATCGTCAACCGCGTGGCCCGGCCCTTCTACGCCGAGGCCCTGCGGGTGCTCGAGGAAGGGGGCACCGACGTCGCCACCATCGACGCCGCACTCAAGGAGTCCGGTGGCTTCCGCATGGGTCCCTTCGAGCTCATGGACCTCATCGGCCAGGACGTGAACTTCGCCGTCACCAACTCGGTGTTCAACGCCTACTTCCAGGACCCGCGCTTTTTGCCCTCGCTGCTGCAACGGGAATACGTGGAAGGGGGCCTGCTCGGGCGCAAGTCCGGCCGCGGCTTCTATGATTACCGAGAGGGAGCGGAGAACCCGCGCCCGGCGAACGCGGCGGCTGGCCCGAAGCCGGAGTCCGTGACCGTCGAGGGGGACCTGGGCGTCGCCGAGCCCCTGGTGGCCGCCATGGAGGCCGCGGGCATCCAGGTCGAGCGCAGCGGCAGCGACGAGGAGGAGGGCTACATTCATGTGGGCCCGACCACGCTGGCGCTCACCGACGGACGGCTGGCCACCGAGCGAGCCTTCGAGGAGGAGCTCGACGAGTTGGTGGTCTTCGACCTGGCACTGGACTTCGCAAGCGCCAAGCGTGCCGTCATCGCCGCCGCCGATCAGGCACCGGGGGCGGCGCTCGAGCGGGCCGCCGGGCTGTTCCAGGCGCTCGGCCGGGACGTTTCGGTGATCGACGACGTCCCCGGGCTGATCGTCATGCGCACGGTGTGCATGCTCGCCAACGAGGGGGCGGACGCGGTCAATCAGGGCGTCTGCGACGCCGCCAGTGTCGACACCGCCATGCAGGGCGGCGTCAACTACCCGCGCGGCCCGCTGGCCTGGGCCGACGCCATCGGCCTACCCGAGGTCTGCCAGGTCCTCGACAGCCTGGCGGTGGTCTACGGCCTGGATCGCTATCGGGTCTCGCCGCTGCTGTGGCGCAAGGTCTATGCAGGAGCCGGTTTCCATGAGTGAGTCCACCATTGAACGCATCTCCGCCCAGGAAATGGCCGAGCGCTGTGCCCGCACCATGTGGGATGACGACTACGCCTCCCGCGGCCTCGGCATGGAGCTCGAGGAGGTCCACCCGGGCTACGCACGACTGTCGATGACGGTGCGTGAGGACATGGTCAACGGCCATGACAACTGCCACGGCGGCTTCATCTTTACGCTCGCGGACTCGGCCTTCGCCTTCTCCTGCAACTACAACAACTTCGTCACCGTCGCCCAGGGCGCGGGCATCGACTACCTGGCACCGGCGAAGCGCGGCGACCGGCTCACGGCCATCGCTGAGGAACGCAGCCGTGGCGGGCGGACCGGCGTCTACGATATCCGCGTGGAGAACCAGGACGGCCGGGTGGTCGCCCTGTTCCGCGGCAAGTCTTATCAAACCCGGGCCCAGATGATCCCGGGGCTGGAGGTGGAATGATGACCGAGGCCTATATCTGCGATGGCGTGCGCACGCCCTTCGGCCGCTACGGCGGCGCACTGTCCGGGGTCCGCGCCGACGACCTCGCCACGGTGCCGATCAAGGCGCTGATGGAGCGCAACCCGGACGTGGACTGGGCGGCGGTGGAGGATGTCGTCCTCGGCTGCGCCAACCAGGCCGGCGAGGACAACCGGGACGTGGCCCGCATGGCCACCCTGCTCGCCGGGCTCCCCGAGCAAGTCCCCGGCACCACGATCAACCGACTCTGCGGCTCGAGCCTGGACGCCATCGGCACCGCCGCCCGCGGGATCCGCTCCGGCGAGACGGAGCTGATGATCGCCGGCGGCATCGAGAGCATGTCCCGGGCGCCGTTCGTCATGGCCAAGGCGGAGACCGCCTTCTCCCGCAAGGCCGAGATCCACGACACCACCATCGGCTGGCGTTTCGTCAACAAGCTCATGGCCGAGCGCTTCGGCACCTACTCCATGCCGGAGACCGCGGAGAACGTGGCGGAGGACTACGACGTCAGCCGCGCCGATCAGGACGCCTTCGCCCTGCGCAGCCAGCAGCGCACCAAGGCGGCCATGGACGCCGGGCGGCTCGCCGAGGAGATCACCGCGGTGACCATCCCCCAGCGCAAGGGGGAACCGGTGGTGGTGGACACCGACGAGCACCCGCGCCCGGAGACCACCGCCGAGGCCCTGGCCAAGCTGCCCACCCCCTTCCGCAGGGAGGGCGGCAGCGTCACCGCAGGCAATGCCTCCGGGGTCAACGACGGCGCCGGGGCGGTAATCGTCGCCTCCGAGGCGGCCGCCGCCCGCCACGGGCTCACGCCCCGGGCCCGGATCCTCGGGATGGCGACCGCGGGCGTCCCACCCCGGGTGATGGGCATCGGCCCGGCACCGGCGAGCCAGAAGCTCCTGGAGCGCCTCGGACTCGGCATCGATGACATCGACGTCATCGAGCTCAACGAGGCCTTCGCCGCCCAGTCGCTGCAGGTGCTGCGCATGCTGGGTGTGCCGGACGATGCCGAACACGTCAATCCCAACGGCGGCGCCATCTCCCTCGGCCACCCCCTGGGGGCCAGCGGGGTGCGACTGGCGCTGGCAGCGGTCAACGAGCTGCACCGCCGCGGCAGCCGCTACGCCCTGTGCACCATGTGCATCGGCGTCGGACAGGGCATCGCCGCGGTGATCGAGCGGGTATAGACGACACCCGGAGAACAGGAAAGAACCGATTACCCCGTCCCCGGGGAAGGAGAAGCATCCATGAAGAACCCGAACGTCCCCTCCCGAACACTGCTCGAGCCGGTGGAGACCTGCACCCGCGACGAGCTGCGTCACATCCAACTCGAGCGGCTACGCTGGTCGGTGAACCACGCCTATAAGAACGTCCCATTCTACCGGGAGAGCTTCGACAAGGCGGGGGTCCATCCGAGCCAGATCAACAGCCTCGAGGACCTGGGCAAGTTCCCGTTCACCTATAAGAACGACCTGCGGGACAACTACCCCTACGGCATGTTTGCGGTGCCCATGAGCGATATCGTGCGCATCCATGCCTCCAGCGGCACCACCGGCCGCCCCACGGTGGTCGGCTACACCAAGAACGACATCGACACCTGGGCCGACGCGGTGGCGCGCTCCATTCGCGCCGCCGGTGGCTCCGCCAACGACATCGTCCACGTGGCCTACGGCTATGGTCTGTTCACCGGCGGTCTGGGCGCCCACTACGGCGCCGAGCGCCTCGGCGCCAGCGTGATCCCGATGTCCGGCGGCCAGACCGAGAAGCAGGTCCAGATCATCAGCGACTTCAAGCCGACCGTCATCATGGTCACGCCGTCATACATGCTCAACATCGCCGACGAGTTCGAGCGCCAGGGCCTGGATCCGCGCGACACCTCCCTGCGGGTAGGCATCTTCGGCGCTGAACCCTGGACCGATGCCATGCGCCAGGAGATCGAGGAACGGGTGGGCATCGACGCGGTGGACATCTACGGCCTCTCGGAGGTCATGGGCCCCGGGGTCGCCCAGGAGTGCGTGGAGACCAAGGACGGCCCGACCATCTGGGAGGATCTCTTCTACCCGGAGATCATCGACCCGGAGACCGGCGAGCTGCTCCCGGACGGCGAGGAAGGCGAGCTGGTGTTCACCAGCCTGACCAAGGAGGCGTTGCCGATCATTCGCTACCGTACCCGCGACCTCACGCGGCTGATGCCCGGTACCGCGCGGACCATGCGCCGGATGGGGCGCATCACCGGGCGTTCCGATGATATGCTAATTATCCGCGGCGTGAACGTCTTCCCCAGTCAGATCGAGGAGCGGATCTGCAACCAGGGGCAACTGGCGCCGCACTACCAGATCGAGGTCTGGCGGGAGGGTCATATGGACAAGATGGCCGTCTACGTGGAGCCCCGCCAAGACCTCGGCGAGGTGGGCGACGAGGAGAAGGTGTCCCTCGCCAAGGACCTGCAGCACCACATCAAGTCCTACATCGGGATCAGCACCGACGTGAAGGTGCTGAACTCGGGCGAGGTGGAACGCTCGGAAGGCAAGGCCCGGCGGGTGATCGATAAACGGCCGAAGTAGCGAGACCACACCCCCTCCCCACCCGGCCCGACCCCGTCGGGCCGTTTTCGTTGGACACGTGCAACCCGGGCCGGGAGGAAGGCATTGCTGGAACCCAAATCCAAGGCCACCACGCTGGTGCTGGCCGCGTTGGTGGCGGTAGGCCCGCTGGCCACCGATCTCTACCTCCCGGCACTGCCCGCCATCGGCCGTACGCTCGACGCGAGCAGCGATCAGGTGCAGCTGACGCTGAGCCTGTACATGCTCGGCTTCGCCGTCTCGCAGCTGATCTACGGGCCGCTGGCGGACCGCTTCGGCCGCAAGCCGGTGATCATGGGGGGCATGGCGCTGTTCATCACCGCCACCATCGGCTGCGCCCTGGCCCCGACCATCGAGGCGATGATCGTCCTGCGCTTCCTCCAGGCCCTCGGCGGCTGCGTGGGGCCGGTGCTCGGCCGCGCGGCGGTGCGCGACATCCACGGGCGCCACGAGGCCGCCCGAGTGCTCTCCCACCTGGCCACCGCCATGGCCCTGGCCCCCGCCATCGCGCCGGTGTTCGGCGGGTATCTGCTGGTGTTGGCGGGCTGGCCGTCGCTGTTCCTGCTGGTCGCCGTCTACGCCAGCGTGGTCACGGTCGTGGTGGCCTGGGCGCTGCCGGAGCCGCTGCCGGCCTCGAACCGTCAGCCCATCCGTGCCGGCGTGATCCTGTCGAACTTCCGCGAGCTCCTTAGCAGCCGGGTATTCGTCGGCTACACCCTCGCCTGCGGCTTCGTGTTCGGCGGCCTTTTTTCCTTCCTCTCCGGCTCGTCCTTCGTGCTCATCGAGTTCCTCGGCGTCGCCGAGCAGCACTATGGGCTGTATTTCATGCTGGTGGTGTTCGGCTACATCGCGGGCAGCATCATCGCCGGGCGCCTCAGCCGCGCCTGGGGCATCCAGCGGCTGATGGTCGCCGGCAGCCTGCTGGCCGCCGGCGCCGGCACCACCATGGCCGTGCTCTCGGCGGCGGGGGTCTATACCGTGGCCGCCGTCATCGCACCGCACATGCTGTTCATGACCGGCGTCGGCATCGTCATGCCCCAGGCCATGGGGGGTGCCATCGGTCCGTTCCCGCACATGGCAGGGTCCGCCTCGGCACTGCTCGGCTTCATCCAGATGGGGATCGCCGCCACCGCCGGGGCCCTGGTGGGCCAGTTCCACGACGGCACCTCCCACTCCATGGCCTTCCTCATCGGCGCCATGGGGATCGCCACCCTGGCCAGCTTCCTGCTCATCGCCCGCCCGGCGGAGCGAGCGGCCCCCTGGGCTCAGCCGCCCATGTAGAGCGACATCAGCTTGGCGTCGTCACGGATCTCCTCCGGCGAGCCGCTGAACTGCCGGTGGCCGCCGGCGAGGACATAGACGTGGTCGGCCAGGGGCAGGGCCTCACGGATGTTCTGCTCCACCATGACCACGCCCACGCCCCGATCGCGCAGGGTCTGCACCCGCGCGATGGTGTCATGCACCATCGCCGGCGACAGCCCGGCCGAGGGCTCGTCGAGGAGCACGAAGCGCGGCTCCGGCACGAGGGCCCGGGCGATGGCCACCATCATTTGCTCACCACCGGAGAGAGACCCGGCGGCCACATGGCGACGCCGGCCGAGATTCTGGAACTCCCCGATGAGCTCGTCCACGCGGCGCTCCACCTGCCGGCCATCGCGCAGGGAATAGCCCCCCATGCGCAGGTTCTCCTCGACGGTGAGCTTGGGGAAGACCCCGCCGCCCTGGGGCATCAGCACGATGCCTTCACGCACCACCTGGTGGACGCGCAGCCCGGTGATATCCCGCCCATCCAGGCGAATAGACCCCGACCAGACGGGCAGGGCCCCGGCAATGGCCTTGATCACCGTGGACTTGCCGCTGCCGTTGGGACCGAAGATGCAGGTCACCCGGGAGCGCGCCGCGGATAGCGAGATCCCGTGGACGATCTCCTGTTTTCCATAGCCGGTGACCAGGTCCTCGATTTCCAGCATCTCGCTCATTCGGTACGCCCCAGATAGGCACGGCGGACCTCGGCATCGGCCGCAATGGCCTCGAAGCTGCCCTCGGCGACCACCCGGCCAAAGTCCATGACGATGATCCGGCTGCAGACCTCCCGCACCAGCTCCATATCGTGCTCGATGAGCAGGAAGGTGGCGCCGGCCTCCTGCATGCTCCGCACCGCGTTAAGGATGATGGCGCGGATATTGGGATGCACCCCGGCGGTGACCTCGTCGAGGAGCACCACACTCGGCCGGCGCATATACACCCGCGCGAACTCCACGAGCTTCTGCTGCCCCCCGGAGAGCTCGGAGGCCTGGTTCTCGGCGACGTGTGCGATCTCCAGCAGCGACAACGCCTGCGCCGCTCGCTCCGGTGCACCCCGCCAATCGCCCTCCACAGCGGCGGCGAGCAGGTTATCGCGCACGCTCATGTTTTCGAACAGCGAAGGGATCTGGAAGGTCCGCCCCAACCCCGCCCGGGCCACCCGCCAGGCGGGCCAGCCCGTGATGTCCTGTCCACCGAGCCGCACCGAGCCGCTATCCGGGCTGACGGCCCCGGCGATCAGATTGAACAGCGTGGACTTGCCACTGCCGTTGGGCCCGATCAGCCCGAGCACCTCGCCCGCGCCGACCTCGAGGGATACGCCGTCGACGGCCACGATTCCCGCGAACCGCTTGCGCAGCTCGTCCACCGTGAGCGCCGCCGCCCGCCCAGCCACCACGGCCGTATTCGCCGTCATAGCTTCCGCACCACTGCCATGATCAACCGCCGGCCCCGCCGGCGCAGCGACTGCGCCCCGGGCAGGAGGCTGATGAGCCCGTTGGGTAGGAATACCACCACTGCCGCGATGATCAGACCGAGAATAGGCAGGTAGATGGCGGTGTCACCGTAGGAGGCCCATACCATGCGATTCGTCAGCCACAGCAGGCTCGCCCCCAGCGCCGGGCCCCAGACCGTGCCGAGGCCGCCGAGCAGTACCATGACCACCATCTGATCGGTGATCTCGGGGCCCATGACCGATCTCGGATCGATGAAGGTAACCCAGTAGGTGTAGATGCCACCGAACAGCGCGGTGATGCCCGCCGAGAGCGAAAACGCCTGCACCTTCACCGCCGTGGTACGAATGCCCATCGCCTCCGCCGCCCCCTCATGGTCACGCAGCGCGCGCAGCCGAAAACCGAAGCGCGAGCGCTCCATCAGCCCCCAGACCAGCAGATAGGCCGCCAGGGCAGAGGCGAGCATCAGGTAGTAGAAGAAGAACTCGTTGAGGAACGGCGGCACGGACAATCCACCGGGCCCGCCGGTGATATCGAGGACGTTGACCAGCTCCAGCAACATCTCGGCGAAGGCCCAGGTGGCGATGGCGAAGTATGAACCCCGTAACCGCATGGTCGGCGCACCGATGGCCGCGGCAACGCCCGCCGCCGCCAGGATGGCCACCGGCAACGTGGCGAAAAACGGCCAGTCCATGCCGCGCTGCATGAGCAACGCGGTGGCGTAGGCACCGATGCCGAAGAACGCCGAGTGGCCGAAACTGATATAACCGGCGTATCCGCCGACGATGTTCCAGGCACAGGCCAACCCCGCCCACATGAGCACGCCGGTGGCCACGCGCAGGGCGTAGGCATCCAGTGCCAAGGGCAGCATAGCAAGCAGCGCGGCGGCGATGGCAAGGAGGAACCAGCGACCGATCGTCATTCCTGCCCCTTGTCTACAGTCCACGGCGCAGGATGCCCTGCGGGGAGATGAGCAATACCAAGTACAGCGTCCCGAACACGACCACAAGGGAGTAACTGGTGCCCGCGTAGATTGCCACCATCGATTCCATGATCCCCAGGAACAACCCGGCCACCAGCACCCCACCCACGGAGCCGAGCCCGGCAAGCACCGCAACGAAGAATGCGAATAGGGTGTAGCGGATGCCGACATCCGGGCTCACGGCGAAGATGGTGGCCACCAGCACCCCGGCGCTGGCGGTGAGCCCGGTATACACCCCGTAGACCTGGGCCGAGATACGGCGCACATCCACCCCCATCAGCCCCGCGTTATCGCGGTTCTGGGCCACCGCGCGAACCGCGAGCCCCGTACGGGTCCGATACAGGAACAGGAACAGGGCCAGGCTCAGACCTACCGCGGCCAGAAAGGCCACCACCCGGAGCACGGGCAGCGCCACCGGCCCGATCTGGATCGCCGGCCCGGCCAAGGCGGTATCGACGCTGCGGCTGTTGAACGACCACAGCCACAACGCGCCACCCCGCATAAAGATAAAAATACCGAAGGTCAGTGCCAGGGCCATGAGATCGGGACGTGCATAGCGGCTGGTACGCACGTGATAGATCAGCGGCCCCAGGGCCCGGCCGATCAGCGCGAAACCGAGGAACACCAGTGGCAAGGCCACGAAGGGGTCCAAACCGAGCAACTCCAGGGCCCAGTAGGCGGCGTAGCCGCCGAGCATGACCCAGCCACCCACGGCGAAGTCGATGACGTGCAGCACCCCGAAGGTGAGCTGGAAACCGATGGTCAAGCAGACCAGGATGCCGCCGATCAGCACCCCGTTGGCCAGTGCCTGCAGGAAAAGGTCCACAGGGATCTCCTCACTGGTGATGCCTCGCGAACCCACCCCTCGGATGGGGCGGGGGCCGCGGCATCCCTGCCACCGGCACGCGGCGGACCCGCGGCCCGCCGGATCAGGGGGTCACGACCAGTCCGGCAATGGGTAGACCAGCTCGCCGTCCGCGGCGTCCGCCGGTGCCACCGGCACCACCCGGCCGTCGGTGATCTGCACCACCACGGGGATGGGCTGGGTGTTGTTGTGGAAGTGGTCGCCGGAGGTCTCGAACTTCACCGGGCCGTAGAAGGTCTCGATGTCCGTTGCCTCGATGGCCTGGGCCAGCGCCTCGCGGTCGCTCTGACTCCACGGCGGCGCCTTGCCTAACCGCGCGGCAGCGTCCTGGAGGACGAGACCGCTGGCGGAACAGGCCGCCTCCGTGTAGTCGGGGTGACTGCCCCACCGCGAATGGGAGAGCTCATCGTAGTCCGCGGCGCTGCCGAAGAGATCATCGCGGTAGGAGACGCCGGGCGTCCACAGCGAGATCCCGAGCACACCGTCGGCATCACGACCGAGCTCGTTGGCGAAGGCGGGCGCGGTGATGCCGTAGTGCATAACCAGGGCCTTGGGCCGGAAACCCAGGGACTTGGCGGTCCTGACCATGTTAATCAGGACCTCCTCGTGGCCGCCAACGGCGACGATATCCGGGTCCTGGGAACGCAATTTGGTGACCACCGGAGTCAGGTCCGCCTTGGCCGGGAACAGCTCAAAGCCGGTGAGCTCCAGGCCCGCCGCCTCCACACCATCGCGGAAGCCGTGGGCCGTGTCATCCGAGAAGGGCTCATTGACGCCTACGACACCCACGGACTCGGGCCGCGGGCTGGCGGCATCAGCGATCACCCCGAGGGACTTCCCGGAGGAGAGGTCCACCGCCGGGATCATGCCGAAATTGAACGGCGGCTGGTCCACCCAGACCTTGGGGGACTCCGCGGAGCCGGAGATCATGGGGACGCGGTATTTGTTGCAGATGGGCTGGACCGCGAGCGTCACGCCCGAGGTGTACGGCCCGAAGATCACGTCCACCTCCTCCTGGACGATGAGCCGCTCTGCCGCAGAGGCGCCCGAGGACGGGTTGGATTGGGCGTCACCGTAGAACATCTCCACCCGGTAACGCTCGCCGTTGATCTCCACGCCACCGAGCTTGTTGATCTCCTCGGCCCAGAGGTCGTAGCCGCGGCGGGTAAGATTACCGCCGAAGCGGTTGGCGCCGGACAGCGAGGTCACCACCCCGCAGCGGATGGTCGCCGACTGCGCACGTGCGGAACGGCCCGTGGCACCAACAGATAGCGCCCCGACACCGAGCGCCGAGGTCTTGAGAAAGTCGCGTCGGGTAAGCTTGCTAGCCATGGTATCTCCCCTCCGTTGTGGGCCTTAGCGGGCCCTTATGTTTGTCTGAAAGCGGAATAACCGTCACCGAAAAAGATAGAAGGCGTACGCCATCTGACAAGTCGGGGACCCGGAAACCCGGAACGCGTTCACCCCGAATGAGGGTCTTCGCCGGCCACCTCGCGGGGGCGGGGATCGAAACCGAACCGGGCCGGGGCCTGACTGCGCCGCAACGGGTAGAGGGGACGATTGACTCCGACGGAAGGGTTCAGGCGGAGGCCTGCGGGACGGCCCTGCATCAGGTCATCCAGGGCCCGCTCGAGTGCCGGGGCCGAAGGCTGACCGCCGCCCTCTCCCTCGAGGTGCTCCACAAACCAGTGCAGGACATCCCCGTGGAGCAGGCCGACGCCGCGGTCGAAGGTCAGCAGCACGTCCCCATGCTCATCCACATAGGCGGCGTTAATGCCGGTCACCGCGGTACCGGTATGATCCACCAGGCCCCCGGCACCGTCGGCAAACAGGATCCAGGGCGTGTACTCCAGGTCCACGTACCCGCGCTGGGGCCCATTCTGGAAGTACCAGCGCCCTCGCTCGTCGACGACGTAGTTGCGGCCGATGAAGTCGATGATGGCGGTGCGCTCTATGAGCTCACCGTTGATCCACCAGCACCCGCGCCGGTCGAGGTAGAGCCAGCCGTATAGGGCCGGGACATTGGGCCAACGGGCCATGGCCCGGCGGACGGACTCGTCCATGGGCGAAGGGCCTCAGCCCCCCTTTTCGGATCCGCCGCGGACCCCTTTGCGGGCGATGCGCATGGCCTCATTGAGGACATCGTGGTCGCCGATGTGGTTGCTCAGCAGGAGGATGAGCTTGGCGTTGGCGAGCCGACTCTCCTCGTCGGTGAGGTCCCGGTGCATCTCCACCAGGGCCTCGTAGAAATCATCCCCCCGCTCGAGGCGCGGGTCCACGTTGAGATACTCCGGCTGCATCTTCGCTGCTCCTCCTCGCTGGGTGGGCGCTCTCAGGCGGCCCGCGCGCAGGCCCGGTCGACGATGCGACCGATCACCTCCGCGCTCGGGCCGCGCCGGCGGCCCACCACGTGCTGATCCGGGCGGATGACGTAGACCGTGCCTGCACGGCCGTCGTAGCGCGAGGCCGCCAGCCCCTCGCTGTCCCCCACCAGCATGGCCCCCTCGGGCACATTGCCCCCGCTGCGGCCGACGACGATGATGCGCAGTCCGGGCTCACGTTCGCGGGCCTGCTCGAGCGTCTCGGTCAACCCCGCCGAACAGCCACCGTCCTCATCGGCGAACGCCAACACAGTGAAGTCGCCGCCGAGCTGGGCGAGCAGCCAGTCGTCGCGACCGCCGATGCGCACCGGCGCGTCGGCGCAGGGCGCGCCCGGCACCATCGCCCCCTCGAACGGCTCCTGGTCCGGGGTGTTGAGCACCGAATGGCTGAGCACGGTGGGCACTGACAACCGGCCGCTGTTGACCAAGCGGCGGGCGAAGGGGAAGTCCTCGGCGAGCATCAGGGTGGCATCCCGGAACGAGCGGCTCACCTCGCTTTTGGGGGTAATAAAATCGGTGCTGCGAGTGGAGTTGAGGATGTTTTCGTCGGCGGCGGCGATACGCTCGCTGTCGTAGGTCTCCAACAACCGGTCGCCGGCGCGGCCTTGCATCACCCGCTCGAGCTTCCAGATCAGGTTATCGACGTCCTGGACGCCGCTGTTCGCGCCTCGCGCGCCGAAGGGCGAGACCTGGTGCGCGGCGTCGCCCGCGAAAAAGATCCGCGACGAGGGGTGGAAGGTGGGCATACGCCGGCACTGGAAGGTATACACGCTCACCCAGTCCAGATCGAAGTCCACGTCCTCGCCGAGCATTGCCTGGATCCGGGGGATCACGCGCTCGGGCTGGCGCTCCGCCTCCGGATCGGCCTCCCAGCCGAGCTGGAAGTCGATGCGGAAGACGTTATCCGCCTGGCGGTGCAGCAGCACGGACTGGCCGGGATGGAACGGGGGGTCGAACCAGAACCATCGCTCGGTGGGGAAGTCGGCGTCCATGACGACATCGGCGATGAGAAAGCGGTCCTTGAACACCTGACCTTCGGAGCTCAGACCGAGCATCTTGCGCAACGGGCTCTTGGCCCCATCGGCCACGATAAGATAGTCGGCGATCAGGGGATACTCCCCCTCCGGCGTGCGCACCGTGAGATGGACGCCGTCATCGCGCTCGGCGACCGAGACCACCTCGTTGCACCAGCGCAGGTCCGCACGCTCCAGGCCCTGGAGGTGCTCGATGAGGTATTCCTCCAGGTAATACTGCTGCAGGTTGATGAAGGCGGGCCTGCGATGACCCTCCTCGGGGAGGAGATCGAAGCGGTAGACCTCCCGGTCGCCGAAGAACACCCGGCCGAGCTTCCAGGTGATGCCCTTGTCCACCATCGGCTGCGCGCCACCGAGGCGATCAAAGATCTCCAGCGTCCGCTTGGCGAAGCAGATGGCGCGGGAGCCGTCGCTCACGCCGTTCTCCGCCTCCAAGAGTACGACTTCGATGCCGCGCTGGGCGAGGTCTATGGCCGCCGATAGCCCGATGGGGCCGGCCCCGACCACCACCACGGGATGGCGGACCGGCTCGCCGGCGTCCTGGTCCGGCGAGCGCCGGTACTCGAAGACCGGGCATTGGTGTGACTTCGGCATGGCGCGCCCCTCCTAGCCCTCCAGGGCCTCCCACATCTCCTGGTCGCGCTCGGCCGTCCAGATCCGCGGGTCCGGGTAGTCGCCGGCCTCGTCGTAGGCCCGACTGACATCGAAGGGCATGCAGTGGCGGAAGATCACCCAGTGGCCGTACTTGGGCTCCATCTCCTCCATCAGCGTCTCGTAGGTGGCCTTGAGGTCCTTGCCTTCGGCCCGGCAACGCTTGACCCCGCCATAGAGGTCATTGATGAAGGCCTGCGTGCCCTCCAGCGCGCTCTGACACTCCTCCGGTGTCTTCAATGCCTCGCCACGGCCCGGTACCAGCGCCTTCGGTTCCAGCTCACGGAGCCGACCCAGGGTGTCCGGCCAGTCCCGGTGATAGGCGTCGCCGGTGTACGGGGTGGCGCCGTACTCCACCAGGTCGCCGCTGAACAGGACCTTGTCGTCGGGCAGCCAGACCACGGTATCGCCCTTGGTGTGGCCACGGCCGAGCTGCATGATCTCCACCCGGCGCTCACCCATCCACAGGGTCATGTGACCGTCAAAGACCGTGGTCGGCCAGGTCAGCCCCGGGATGCTATCGGCGCCCTGGAACAGCCGCGGGAAGCGGCCGAGCTCCGAGGCGTAGTCCTGCTCGCCGCGCTCGACGATCAGGTCATAGGTGTCACGGCTCGCGATGATCTGCTCCGCCTGGTAGGCAGAGGCACCTAGGGCACGCACCGCGTGGTAGTGGGTGAGCATCACGTAGCGGATAGGCTTGTCGGTGACCTTCCGTACCCGCTTGATCACCTCTTCCGCCATCACCGGCGTGGCCTGGGCATCGATCACCATCACGCCGTCGTCGCCGACGATGATGCCGGTGTTGGGATCGCCCTCGGCGGTGTAGGCGTAGGCACCCGGGGCGAGCTCGGAGAAGGTGATCTCCTTGGGGGTCATATCGCCTGCGGATGCGAATTGCTTGGCCATGGCAGCGTCTCCAGGGTTGTTGGGGGATGGATCAACGCCCCGCCGTGGCGCGGCGGGGCGCAGATACTCACTCTTCTACCAGGACCCAATCCTGATCCTGAATCTCGAGGATGCGGAATGCCGAGAGATCGAGACCGAGATGGTCCTCGGGGCCCATATTGAACTCGCCGCCCGTACCCATCAGGCCGCTGGTCTGCTCAATCGCATCCCGCACGGCCGCCGGGTCCGCAGTGCCGGCCCGCTCTATGGCGTCGATGGCGATCAACAACCCGTCGTAGGCGTGACCGCCGAAGGTGGAGACGGACTCGTTGAAGGTGGACTCGTACTCGTTCTTGTAGTCGACCACCACCGGCTTCTGCGGGTCGTCGTCGGGAAGCTGATCGGCGACCAGCAGCGCGGCGGCGGGCAGGCGCACGTTATTGGCCGCATCGCCGGCGAGCTCGATGAACTTCTTCGAGGCGACGCCGTGGGACTGGTAGAAGGGCAACTCCAGGCCGAGCTGGTCGTAGTTGCGGGTGACGATGGCCGGTCCCTGACCGAAGCCGAAGTTCAGGATCGCCTCCACGCCATCGGTGTTGGCGATCTTGGTCAGCTGCGCGGTCATGTCCGTGTCGCTCGGGCCGTAGGTCTCGTCGGCGACGATCTCGACGTCGTAGTCACCCACCACGTCCAAGGTCTGCTCCCGGCCGGACTTGCCGAAGCCGCCGGTGCCGGAGATCAGCCCGATCTTGGTGATCCCCCGGGACTGCATGTCCTCGAGGATCTTCTGCGCCGCCATGCGGTCGGTGTGCGGGGTCTTGAATACCCATTTTTTCACCGGATCGATGACGGGCACGCCGCCGGCCAGGGAGATGAAGGGGATCTCGTAGCGTTCCACCAGCGGCACGACCGCCATAGTGGTACCGGTGGTGGTGCCCCCGATGATGAGATCCACATCGTCGGAAGTGACCAGCCGCTTGGCGAAGGTCCGGGCCTTCCCCGCATTGCCGGCCGTATCGTAGTGCACCAGCTCCAGCTGGCGGCCGTTGACGCCGCCGTCCTCGTTGATCTTCTCGATCCAGTGCTCGAGGGTCTTGAGCTCCGGATCACCGAGGAACGACGCCGGCCCCGTCACGGCGAGGAACGAGCCGATACGGATCGGATCGTCCTGGGCCGCCGCCGAGGACATGCCACCAACCGCGATGCCGGTAACCGCTGCCGCCAGACCGAGTTTCTTCAGCAATGCATGGATCATCTGCTCTCCTCCTGATTCCGCGCTGGGCGGGATAACAGGCGATGCCGGCCCACCCGACCATCGCCCACAAAGTATTTTCGATCAAAACTAATGTCAAGCCCACGTACGGCGCGGGCCTTACATCCCCAGGTATGCCCGTTTGACCTCTTCGTCCTCCAGCAATTCCGCACCACTGCCGGAAATGGTGATGTGCCCGGTCTCGATGACGTAGCCCCGATCGGCGATGCCGAGCGCACCGGAGGCGTTTTGCTCCACCAGCAGCACCGTAATGCCCTCCTTCTTCAAGCGCTCGACGATGCGGAAGATCTCCGCCACCAGCAACGGCGCAAGCCCCATGCTGGGCTCGTCGAGAAGCATCAGCTGCGGCCGCGTCATCATCGCTCGACCGATGGCCAGCATCTGTTGCTGGCCACCGGAGAGGGTACCCGCCGCCTCATGGCGCTTCTCCTTGAGAATGGGGAAGAGCTCGTACATGTACTCGAGATCGCGGTTCACCGCCGCGCCCCGGCCCCGGGTATAGGCCCCGAGTACGAGGTTGTCCTCGACGCTCATGGGGCCGAAGACCTGGCGCCCTTCGGGGACCTGGGCGATCCCTTCGGCCACCCTCCGCTCCCCGGACATTCGGGTGATGTCCTGGCCCCGAAAGCGGACGCCGCCGCGGGTCACCGGTTGCAGCCCGGATATGGTACGCAGCAGCGTGGTCTTGCCCGCACCGTTGGCGCCCACCAGGGCGACGATCTGTCCCTTGCCCACGGAGAGGTCCACGCCGTGCAGGGCTTCGATTGGACCATATCGCGTGACCAGGCCCTCCACCGCGAGCAGCTCCTCGGCGGCCTCCCGCGGCGCCACCCGCTCGACCTCGGGACCCTCCGGCACCTCCCGGGTAAGCCCGAGGCCGATGGGGGTAGGGGCGTAGTTGACGATCTGCTGATAGAGCTCTCGGAAATGCTCGCGCCGCTCCTCGCCGAACAAGGGGTCGCGGTTATCGGCAAAGGCGGCGTTGATCTCCGCCCAATCCTCGTCGGTGAACACCTCGCGCGCCAGGGGGATCACCTCGCTTTCCTCGCGGCGCAGATGGTGACGCTCGAACTCCACGAATTGGTGCAGCGCCTCCTCGAAGCGTCCGCCGCCGTCCGGGTAGTCCGCCACGTGGGCCTCCAGGGCCTCGCGGGCTGCGGCCACCAAGGCCGGCCCTTCACTGTGCTGGGCCTCGAGTTCCTCGAGCACCGGCTCGATCTGCGGGGCACGGGCGCGCAGTAACCGGAAGAGGTAGTCGTCCTCCTTGGGGTGATGGACGCGGTCGGCATACTGCTCGATGTAGTCGAAGATCGCGCCAAAGAGCGCTCGATCGGGGGCCTGTGCCCGCTCGCGGTACTCGCGGGCCAAGGCCTCGGCGGTATCGAGGACCCGCCAGATGCCGTTGTGCTCGCGCTGTATGGTGGAAATCGCGTCGGTCATGTCCTCTCCCCCAGCCGGCTCACGCCGCCCCCAGATAGGCGGAGATCACCTCCGGGTTGTGGCGTATCTCCTCGGCCGTCCCTTCGGCGAGCTTCTTGCCGTAGTTGAGCACCAGGATGTGATCGGAGATATTCATCACCAGCTTCATGTCGTGCTCGACGAGCACCACGGTGATTCCGCTCTCCGCCACCTTGACGATGAGCTCATCGACCTCTGCGGTCTCGTTCGCGTTCAGGCCGGCCGCCGGCTCATCGAGCAGCAGCATGCGAGGCTCCGCCGCCAGGGCCCGGGCGATCTCCAGGCGCTTCAGGGCGCCGTAGGGCATGGCATCGGCGTCGCTGTCCAGATAGGCCTCCAGCCCGACGAAACGCATCAGCTCGGCGGCCTTCTCTCGGCAGGCCCGGTCGCCACGGATCACCGAGGGCAGACGCAGCAGTGCCGGCAGGAACCGCCGGTCCAGGCGCAAATGCCGGCCCACCATGACGTTCTCCAGCGCCGACATATTCATGCAGATCTGGAGGTTCTGGAACGTCCGGCTCATCCCCAGGCGGGCAAGCTCTGGCGGCGTCATACCCCGGATGTCCTCGCCGGCGAAGGTGATCTGCCCGGAGGTGGGCAAGTACAGCCCGGTGATCAGGTTGAACAGCGTGGTCTTACCGGCGCCGTTGGGGCCAATCACCGAGTGAATGTGCCCCGGTTGGATATCGAAGGACAGCTCCGAGATGGCGTCCACGCCGCCGAAGCGCTTAGTCAGGTGCTCGACGCTCATCAGCGCGCTCATTTCGCTCCCCCCCTGCGCAGCTTCGCGGTCAGTGTCGGCACCAGCCCCCGCGGCATAAAGATCATCACCGCCATGAGGATGAAACCGAACACCGCCATTTCCAGATCATCGAAACCGGTGAGAAGCTGTGGCAACACCGTGAGGATTACCGCACCCACCAGCGCCCCGTAGGTGGAGGCCATGCCGCCGAGCACCACCATGGTGACGAACTCGATGGAGTGGAAGAACCCGGCCATATCCGGGGTGATGAATCCCGAGTAGTGCGCGCTCGCCGTCCCCATAAGGGCGGCGAACACCGCGGAAACGACGAAGATCAGCACCTTGTAGTTAATGGTGCTCACGCCGGCCACCTGGGCGGCGACCTCCGAGCCGTGTACCGCGCGCAGCGCCCGTCCTACCGGCGAGTCGATGAGATTGAGCGCCAGCCACACGGCGATGACCAGGATCACCGACATCACCCAGTACCACTTGGTCTCGCCGAACAACTCCCAGCCGAAGACCTCGATGGTGGGCACGATCATCCCGTCGGGGCCGCCGGTGAGCCAGCCCTCGGTGGAGATCACGATATTGATCAGGATGCCCAGGCCGAGGGTGGCCATGGCGAGGTAGTGGCCTGAAAGGCGCAGGATGGGCCGCGCCACCACGAAGGCCAGCGCCGCCACCACCACCAGCGCCGCGAGGATGGAAAGCAACGGGTGCCAACCATAGATACCGCTGAGGATGCCGGTGGCGTAGGCGCCGAGGCCGAAGAATCCGGCGTGGCCCAGGCTGATCTGTCCGGCATAGCCGATGAGCAGATTCAGGCCCACCACGACGACCGCATTGATGAGCACGTGGATGACCACGTCATAGTGATAGGGATTGGTGAGCACCAGCGGCAGCAGCGCCAGGATGATCACCAGCACCGGTAGCCCGGCGTAAGGCGTGCGTAGTCGGTTCCACATGATTCAGACGCGCTCCGTTCCACGCTTACCGAACAGCCCGCTGGGCATGAAGAACAACACCAGCAGGATGATCACGAAGGGGATGGCATCCTTGTAATCGGAGGAGATATAGCCGGCGCCCATGGCTTCCATGAGGCCGAGCAGCAACCCGCCGACGACCGCCCCCACCGAGCTGCCGAGACCACCGAGCACCGCGGCGACGAACCCCTTCAAGCCGAGCATGATGCCCACGTCATAGGCGGTCAGGGTGATCGGGGCCGCGACGATGCCGGCGATGGCACCGAGCGCCGCCGAGAGCGCGAACGCCAGCATCAAGATGAACTGCGGGTTGATGCCCACCATGCGCGAGGCGTCCTTGTTATGGGAGACCGCCAGCATGGCCTTGCCCTTGAGGGTGCGATTGAAGAAAAAAGCCAGCGCCACCACCAGAACGGCGCCGACGCCGAGCACCCACAGGCTCTGCGGCAGGATGGTGCCGCCGAGGATGCGAAACGGCTCGTCGCCGGTGAACGCGGGTAGGGAATGGTAGGACTTGCCCCAGAAGTACTGGGCGAGCCCGCGCAGGAACAGGGAGGCACCGATGGTGATGATGATCAGCGGCACGATATCGGCACCCCGTGCCTGCTCGATGGCGAGCTTATCCAGCAAGACGCCGGCCACGACGGCCAGGAGCACCGCACCCAGCATGGCCAACGGCATGGGCAACCCGGCGGCCGTCATCATCACCGCCCCCATACCGCCGATCATCACGAACTCCCCTTGAGCGAAGTTAATGACGTGGCTGGCGTTATAGATGATCGCGAAGCCCAGACCCACGAGGGCATATACCGCCCCCGTTGTCAGCCCCGAGAACAGGTACTGCAGGAATTCCCCGAGCATGGCTCTCCCCTCGTTGGACGCCCGTCGCGGGCATGCCGCTATGCGTGTTATCTACGGCCGATAGTAGCGGATAATCCCCGGCAGGCACCGGGCTCCGCTACGGTCTAGGCGGGCGGAATGCATTCCCATAACTCTCCTCCCCGACTCGGCCACGGCCACAGCCATCCCCCCGATGACGGCGGCCGGCTCCCCTGAAAGCGCGCAAACAATATTTTCGATCGAAACATTCTGTCAAGCGCAATGCGCAAGCGTTTCAGATACGATACATTGTCTGGCACAACCACGCGAGAAAAGTATCAGAAGCAACCAGCGACGTGAACCTTTCCGCGCCACTGAAACTCAAGGAATGATACGAAGGACGCCTGATGGCACGCTCCAAGGTTATCGATGAACTGGTGGAGGAGTTCCGCGAGCGCCGCCCGATCCGCGCCGGCTCGCTGATCATCACCGTCTACGGTGACGCCATCGCCCCTCGTGGCGGCACCGTCTGGCTGGGCAGCCTGATCCGTGCCCTGGCACCGCTCGGGCTCAACGCCCGGCTGGTGCGCACCTCCGTATATCGCCTCTCCAAGGAGGGCTGGTTGGTCTCCGAGCAGATCGGTCGGCGTAGCTATTACAGCCTCACTCGCAGCGGCTGGCGCAGCTTCGAGCGCGCCTATGAGCGGGTCTACGCCGAACCGCACCTGGCCTGGGACGGCAGCTGGACGCTGGTGCTCACCACCCAGGTAGAGAACGGCCGCCGCGAAGCCCTGCGCAAGGAGCTGTCCACCCTCGGATTCGGCACCTTCGCCCCGGGCGTTCTGGCCCACCCCCTGCCGCCGAGGGACGCGCTGACGACCCTGCTCCAGGACCTGGAGCTCAACAATGACGTCATTATCATGCACGCGCGTAACGAGGGGCTGCCGACCTCGCGACCGCTGAACCGGTTGGTGCGCCAGTGCTGGAACCTCGAGGAGCTGGCCGCGGAATACGAGCGCTTCCTGGAGCGCTTCCGCCCCATTTGGCGTGCGGTTCGCTCGGCCCGCTCCCTCGATCCCCAGCAGTGCTTTCTGGTGCGCACCCTGCTCATCCACGAGATCCGGCGGCTGCTGCTCCGCGACCCCCAGCTACCCGACGACGTGCTGCCCGGGGACTGGCACGGCGCGGCGGCGCGGCTGCTATGCCGCAACCTCTATCGCGCCACCTACCGCCAGGCGGAGGTCTATCTCGGCGAGACCCTGCAGACCGCGGAGGGTCCGCTGCCTGAACCGGCACCCTACTTCTACCGGCGTTTCGGCGGCCTGGACCCAGAGCCCACATCACCACCCACCGAACAACCGGAGGCCGCATGGAACTCAACGGCAAGCTGATATGGATCACCGGCGCGAGCAGCGGCATCGGTGAGGCGACCGCCCGCTGCCTGGCCGCCGAGGGCGCCCGGGTGGCGCTCTCCGGCCGGCGCCGCGAACGCCTCGACGCCATCGCCGAGGCCATCGCCGGCGAGGGTGGCAGCGCCGAGGTGCTGCCCCTGGATATCCGCGATCGCGACGCGGTGGCCGGGGTCGGGGAGGCCCTGGAAGAACGCGGCGGGGTGGCGGCGCTGATCAACAACGCCGGGGTCATGCCGCTGTCGCCGCTGATCAGCGGGCGCGTCGACGAGTGGGAGCGGATGATCGACGTCAATCTCCGCGGCGCCTTGTACGCGATCCATGCCGTGCTACCGGGAATGGCCAGACGCGAGCAGGGCCACGTGGTCAATATCTCCTCGGTGGCAGCCCGAGTGGTTTTCCCCAGCGCCGCGGTGTATGCGGCCACCAAGGCGGGGTTGACGGCAGTCTCCGAGGGCCTGCGCCGGGAGGGCATCCGCCACAACATCCGCGTCACCGACATCCAGCCCGGCGCGGTGGACACCGAGCTGCCGGAGGGCATCGCCCACGACAAGGTACGTGAGGCGGTCCGCAGCAACCTCTACGCCGAGGGCTCCCCGATCCTCCGGCCCGCCGACATCGCCGCCGCGATCCGCTACGCCCTGACCCAACCCGAGCACGTGGACGTCAACGAGATCCTGGTGCGTCCCACGATCCAGGACCAGTGAACGGGCTGATACACGACAACCCCCTGCATTCAGTCTCCGCGTCGCACTTGCACGGCCCCCGCATGGAGCCGGGGACCGTGCCGCCGGTCTGGCCGTGAAACCGTGCTTGGGTTACCGGATGATTTGCGAATAATCATTTACGTGACACAAAGAATTGACTACGGGCGTTTGGGTTGTATCATTACTAGTAGATTGAGTAGCGGCCCTACCTTGGGTCCCGCATCCGGCTTCCGAGGAGGAGTAGCCATGTACAGTCAGTTCGTTGACACCGGCGCCAGCAAGGTCAAGTCTGCCGAGGAGCTCGAGGGCCTGGACCGGGAGTTCCAGGAGCGCATCGATGAAGAGATCACCATCGAGCCCCGGGACTGGATGCCCGAGCTCTACCGTAAGACCCTGGTGCGCCAGATCTCCCAGCACGCCCACTCCGAGATCGTCGGCATGCTGCCCGAGGGCAACTGGATCACCCGGGCCCCTAACCTGCGTCGCAAGCTGATCCTCCTGGCCAAGGTCCAGGACGAGGCCGGCCACGGTCTGTATCTCTACAGCGCCGCGGAGACCCTGGGCGTCTCCCGCGATGAGCTCATCGACGCGCTCCACGCGGGCAAGGCCAAGTACTCCAGCATCTTCAACTACCCGACGCCGACCTGGGCGGACATCGGCTGCATCGGCTGGCTGGTCGACGGCGCGGCCATCGTCAACCAGATCCCGCTGTGCCGCTGCTCCTACGGTCCCTACGCCCGGGCCATGGTGCGCGTGTGCAAGGAGGAGAGCTTCCACCAGCGCCAGGGCTACGAGATCATGCTGGAGCTCTGCCGCGGCAGCGACGAGCAGAAGCGCATGGCCCAGGACGCGTTCAACCGCTGGTGGTGGCCGTGCCTGATGATGTTCGGCCCCGCCGACGGTGATTCCGTGCACTCCCAGCAGTCCCTGGCCTGGAAGATCAAGCGCCACACCAATGACGAGCTGCGCCAGCGCTTCATCGACCAGACCGTGCCCCAGGCGGAGTACCTCGGCCTGAGCATCCCCGACCCGGATCTCCGCTGGAACGAGGAGACCGGGCACTACGACTACGGCGAGATCGACTGGGACGAGTTCTGGCAGGTGGTCAAGGGCAACGGACCCTGCAACCGCGAACGCCTGGAGGCCCGGCGCAACGCGTACGAGGACGGTGCCTGGGTGCGTGAAGCCGCCCAGGCCCACGCCGACAAGCGCGCCCGCCGCGCCGCCGCCTGATCCCATTGTCCGAGGAGAAACGCATCATGAAGGACTGGCCGCTCTGGGAAGTGTTCATCCGCAGCAAGCACGGGCTCGCCCACAAGCACGTGGGCAGCATCCACGCCGCCGACGCTGAGATGGCAGTGGAGAACGCCCGCGACGTCTACACCCGGCGCAACGAGGGCGCGAGCATTTGGGTGGTCCGCGCCGCCGATATCGTGTCCTCGGCGCCCGGTGACAAGGAGATCCTCTTCGACCCCAGCGACGACAAGGTCTACCGGCACCCGACCTTCTACGAGGTGCCCGATGAAGTCGAAAACCTGTAGGGCGGGGGGAATCCGATGACCGACGAGCGCAACCTCCAAATCTACGTCCTGCGGCAGGCGGACAACGCCCTCGTCCTCGGCCAACGCCTGTCCGAGTGGGTGGGTCACGCCCCCGCGCTGGAGGAGGAGATGGCGACCGCCAACGTGGCCCTGGACCTCATCGGCCAGGCCAAGTCATGGCTGGAATACGCCGCCGAGCTCCGGGGCGGGAGCGACGCCGATACCCTCGCCTTCCACCGCGACGTGCTCGATTTCCACAATGCGTTGCTGGTGGAGCAGCCCAACGGCGACTACGCGCTGACCATCGCCCGGCAGTTCTTCTTCGACGCCTTCCACCTGCCGCTGCTCGAGCAGCTCTCGTCCTCCGCGGACCCGCGGATCGCCGAGATCGCCGCCAAGTCCGCCAAGGAGGTGGGCTATCACCTGCGGCGCAGCAGCGAGTGGATGATCCGCTTCGGCGACGGCACCGAGGAGAGTCAGCGGCGCGTGACCGATGCGGTGGACCGGCTGTGGCCGTTCACCGGCGAGCTGTTCGCCGGCGACGAGGTGGACGAGGCGATGCGGAGTGCCGGCGTGGGCGCCGATCTCGGTGCGGTGCGCGAGCGCTGGTCGACTACCGTGGACGAGGTGTTCGCCGAGGCGGGCCTCGCTCGACCCGAGGATGGCTGGATGCAGTCCGGCGGCAAACAGGGCCATCACAGCGAGCACCTCGGCTACCTCCTCGCCGAAATGCAGTTCATGCCGAGGGCCTACCCCGATGCCCGCTGGTAGCGCCGACGCGACGCCGGATCTGGAGACCATCCGGGGCTGGCTGGAAACGGTCACCGACCCGGAGATCCCGGTGCTGACCATCGAGGATCTCGGCATCCTGCAGGAGCTGCGCTGGGAGGGCGACGAGCTGGTGGTGGTGATCACCCCCACCTATTCCGGCTGCCCGGCGATGCGCACCATCGAGGAGGGCATTCGGCAGACGGTCCGCGCCCACGGCGTCGATGACGTACGCATCGAGGAACGCCTCTCGCCGGCCTGGACCACGGACTGGCTCTCCGAGGCGGGCCGGGAAAAGCTCCGCGCCTACGGCATCGCCCCACCGGAGGGACGCTCGACGAGCAAGCGCGGGCTGTTTGCTCCGCTACCCGCGGTGGCCTGCCCGCGTTGCGGCTCCACCAACACCACACGGGTGAGCGAGTTCGGCTCGACGGCCTGCAAGGCGCACTACCGCTGCGACGACTGCCTGGAGCCCTTCGACTACTTCAAGTGCATCTGACCCCCGGGCCCCCTGGGCCATGAGGAGAGAACGACGGTTATGTCCCGATTCCACGAACTGACGGTGGCCGAGGTCCGGCCCGAGACCCGCGACACGGTGTCCATCCGCTTCGAGCTCCCCGAGGAGCTGCGCGAGACCTTCCGCTACGAGCCCGGCCAGCACCTGGCGATCCGCACCTGGATCGACGGCGAGGAGGTGATGCGCACCTACTCCATCTGCACCGGGGTGCAGGACGAAGAGCTCCGCGTGGCGGTCAAGCAGCAGCCCCACGGCCGCTTCTCCGCCTTCGCCAACAGCGAGCTCAAGCGCGGCGACCGCCTCGAGGTGATGCCGCCCCAGGGCCATTTCAACACCCCGTTCCGCCCGGAACAGCGCAAGCACTACCTCGCCATCGCCGCCGGCAGCGGGATCACGCCGATCATGTCCCTGGCGCGTACCGCGCTGCACACCGAGCCGGAGAGCCGGTTCACGCTGATCTACGGCAACCGCTCCACGGCCTCCGTGATCTTTCGCGAGCAGCTCGAGGACCTGAAGAACGAGCACATGGGGCGGTTCAACTTGATCAATGTCATGAGCCGGGAGCGCACCGACATCGATCTGTTCCACGGCCATATCAATCGCGACAAGCTGGAGGCCATGTTCCGCCACTGGATCGACCTCGGCGACGTGGACGAGGCCTTCATCTGCGGCCCCGAACCCATGATCCACGCCGCCTCCGAGGCCCTGGAGGCCGGCGGCCTCGGCAAGAAGCAGATCCACTTCGAGCTGTTCACCGCGCCGGGCGAGGCCAAGGAACGCCAGCGCGAGCGGACCAAGGACCCCAGCGCGGATCACTCCACCACCGAGGTGGCAGTGCGGGTGGACGGCCAGGAGATCGTCTTCGATCTCCCCCGCAACACCCAGCCCATTCTCGATGCCGGACTGGAGGCGGGGGCCGATCTGCCCTTCTCCTGCAAGGGCGGGGTCTGCTCCACCTGCCGCGCCAAGGTGGTCGAGGGCGAGGTGGAGATGGACGTCAACTACGCCCTGGAGGACTATGAAGTGGAGGCCGGCTACGTGCTGAGCTGCCAGAGCTATCCGGTCAGCGAGCGCGTGGTCCTGGACTACGACGAGTAGCCGACGCCGGGCTCCCCCCTGCCGGTGCCGCCGTCCTGGGCTACGCTGTAGCGGGACGGCGCGCTCCGCGCCACGGCACGAGGGAGGGGAGATCATGACACCACCCGCCTACTACCACCTCGGTGATGGCCCGCAGCCGGTCATCGTCCTCCATGGCTGGCTGTCGGACCACAGTGTATTCGCCCCGATGTTCCCCTGGCTGGACACCACCCGGTTCCGCTTCGCATTCATGGACGCCCCCGGCTACGGCGGTTCCCGTGACAGCGAGCTGCCCCACAGCATGGACGGAATGGGCCGTGGCGCCCTGGCCCTGGCCGACACCCTGGGCTGGCGGCGCTTCGACGTGGTCGGGCATTCCATGGGGGGCAAGGCGGCGCAGTGGCTGTGCACCTATGCCGAGGACCGGGTCCGCCGCGCCGTGGGGATCAACCCGGTCCCCGCCGCCCCCACGCCCTTCGACGACGACGGCCGCGCCCTGTTCGAGTCGGCCGCCGGGGACGCCGACGCGCGCAGCGCCATCCTCGACCTCACCACCGGGCATCGCCTCGGCGGGACCTGGCTGGCGGCGATGACCCGGGCTTCACTGACCGCCTGCGACGAAGACACCTTCGCCGACTATTTCCGCGACTGGGCGGACGGGGACTTCTCCCGGGCGCTGGCCGGTTGCGAGACCCCGTTCCTGGCCCTGGCCGGGGAGCACGACCCGGCCATTACCGCGGAGTCCCTAGAGGCCACCCTGGGGGAATGGCTCGAGGCGGTGACCGTGGAGACGCTCGGGGGGGGCCGGACACTATCCGATGGTGGAGACGCCACCGGCACTGGCGGCACGACTGCACGCGTTCCTGGAGTGAACGCCACCGCTCAGGCATTGTAGGCAACACCGCCGCAGTCAGCGATGTCGTAACCGCCCATGGCGACCGCCCGCTCGGCAAAGCGGGTCGTACGCGTGAAGGCCAGCAGCCGCTGCACCGGCGGCTCGAAGTAGGTGCGCCGGCGCATCGCCAGGTCGAATCGCTCCCAGCTCAGGGGGATGAATCCGAGGCCGTGGCGGCGGGCCGCCGCCTCCACAGCGAAGCCGCAATCCGCCCGCCCGGCCTGGATCTCCACTGCCAGATCGTCCTCGGTCAGGGCCACCTCCGTGGCCACCGCCAGCCCTTGCGGATCGATCCCCGCCTGGCCGAGCAGGTAGCGGAACAGCGTGTCCGCGCCGGCGGCGGGCTGGCGCATGGCCAGCCGGCAGCCGCTGTCCGCTAGATCCGACAGCGCGTTGATCTCCTGGGGGTTGCCCGGCGCCACCACCAACCCCTGGCGACGCGACGCCCAGCGGATCATCACCAGGTCCCGCAGACCGCCGAGCCCCAAGCGGACAGGGTCATTGAAGCCTTCGGTCTCAGCGTCGACGACGTGCAAACCCACCGCTTGGGCGTCACCGTCGAGCAGTCGGCGCACCCCGTCGCCACTTCCATTACAGAGCTCCGCCAGCCCGCTCCCCGCCTCCCGCAGTGCCCATCCCAGCAGCGGATCATGGCTGCCGGCATAGACCGGCGGCGCCGGCGGCTCCAGCGCCCGGTCGCCACTCAAGTGGCCCATCACCCACAGGTCCAGCGCCTGGCGGGGGAAGAGCAGCTTGCCGGTGACCCGGCTGCAGGGGATCTGGCCGTCGCGCACCAGTGCATAGACCTTGCGCTCCTTCATCCGCAGATACGCGGCGACCTCGGCGGTGGTGAGATACTCCATGACAGCAACCGCATTGAACTGTTTATGACTGCATGATTTACAGAACTAGCGGCATGCATGCAAATGAACGCCCATGCTTTAGGGGAAAGTGATCACTGTAGCTACGGGGAACGATGGACGGGATCCTTGCCCGGGCCATCCGCCTGATCCTGGAGGCGGACGCCGACCTGATCGGCATCGTAGTGTTGTCCCTGCGGGTGAGCCTGACCGCGGTGCTCGTCGCCAGCGTCATCGGCCTGCCCCTGGGGGCGGCGCTGGCGCTGTATCGCTTCCCGGGCCGCTCCGCACTGGTGGTCCTGCTCAACGGCTTGATGGGTCTGCCACCGGTGGTCGCGGGCCTGGTGATCTACCTGCTGCTCTCCCGGGCCGGCCCGCTAGGGTCGCTGGGGCTGCTGTTCACGCCGACCGCCATGGTCATCGCCCAGTCCCTGCTGGTGCTGCCCATCATCGCGGCCCTCACCCGCCAGGTGATCGCCGACCTCTGGGAGGAGTACCGGGAGCAGCTGCAATCGCTGGGCTCGAGCCGTCTGCGCGCCATACCGACGCTCCTGTGGGATGCCCGCTTCAGCCTTATCACTACAGTGCTCGCCGGCTTCGGCCGGGCCGCCGCCGAGGTCGGCGCGGTGCTCATTGTCGGCGGCAACATCAACGGCTACACCCGGGTGATGACCACCGCCATCGCCCTGGAAACCAGCAAGGGGGCGCTGGGCCTGGCCCTGGCACTCGGCATCATCCTCATCGCACTCATTGTGGCGGTCAATGCGGTGGCGTTTGCTGTCGGCTCGCTGGGGCGGAGGTACGGATCATGAGCCCGAACGGCCCTGTATTGCCCCTGTCGCTGGCGGGGATCACATACGGTCACGGGGACCAAGTACTACTGGAGGACGTCTCCCTGCGCATCGAGGGCGGGGGCAATACTGTGCTGCTCGGCCCCAACGGCGCGGGCAAGAGCCTGCTGATGCGGGTCTGCCATGGGCTGTTGGCGCCCACCCGGGGCCAGGTCCGCTACGCCGGGGCGCCGCCAGCAAGGGGCCATCGGCGGCACCTGGCCATGGTCTTTCAGCAACCGGTGCTGCTGCGCCGTTCGAGCATCGCGAACGTCCGTCACGCCCTCGCCCTGCACGGCGTCCCTTTCCGCCATCGCAAGGCCCATGCGCAGAAGGCCCTCGCCGTATTCCAGCTAGATCACTTGGCCCACCGCCCGGCTCGGGTACTCTCCGGCGGCGAACGACAACGCCTGGCCCTCGCGCGGGCCTGGGCGCTGTCCCCGGCGGTGGTGTTCCTCGATGAGCCCACCTCCGCCCTGGACCCGGCTTCCACCCAGTCGGTGGAGCAGGCAGTGACGCGCTTCCGCGCCGATGGCGTCACGGTGGTGATGGCCACTCATGACCTCGCCCAGGCCCGACGACTCGCCGACGAAGTGGTGTTCCTCTGCGGCGGACGGGTCCTCGAGCATACCCCCGCCGGGCGCTTCTTCGCGCGGCCCCGGACCCGGGAGGCGAGCGCCTTCCTGCGCGGCGACCTGCTGACCGGCCCATTCCCCCGCCTCATACAACCCGGGGAGGACCAATGCGACGCACAGACCTCCCCCCCTTAGCCTCGATGATCGCGCTGCTGGTGGCCACGGCATTCGCCACCGTCATCCGCGCCGAGGAGACGGCCTTCACCCTCGCCTCAACGACCTCCACCGAGAGCTCGGGGCTGTTCGGCCACCTGCTGCCGGTCTTCGAGGAGGATACGGGGATCGACGTGCGGGTAGTGGCGGTGGGCACCGGCCAGGCCCTGGAGCTCGGCCGCCGCGGCGACGCCGACGCGCTTCTGGTCCATGCCCCGGCGGCAGAGCACCAGTTCATCGACCGCGGCTACGGGGTCGACCGCCGCCGGGTCATGTACAACGACTTCGTGGTGGTCGGACCGGGACGCGATCCCGCCGGGATCGCGGGCGCCGGCTCGGCGGCCGAGGCGTTCTCCCGCATCGCCGCGGCGGAGGCGCCATTTGCCTCCCGCGGCGACGACAGTGGTACCCACAAGAAGGAACGCTCGATTTGGGAGGCGGCGGGGGTCACGCCGTCCGGCAGCTGGTACCGCGAGCTCGGCTCCGGTATGGGGGCCACCCTCAATACCGCGGCAGCCATGAACGCCTACGCCCTCACCGACCGGGGGAGCTGGCTCAGCTTCGACAACCGCCAGGATCTGCAGGTCCTCTACGGGGGCGACGAAGCCCTCTTCAACCAGTACGGCAGCATCCTGGTCAACCCCGAGCGCCACGATGGCCTGCGCACCGGGCTGGCGCAAACTTGGCACGAATGGTTGACGTCCCCCGAAGGCCAGCAGCGGATCGCCTCCTTCCGGCTGAACGGTGCGCGGCTGTTCCACCCCAACGCCGAATGAGCCCCCTCGTGCCCCCCGGCGGCCCGCGTTAGGATGGTCGGCGCAAAGGCCGTCGGGAGGTATGCGGGCGTGTCTCGGGGAGTGAAGGGGTGAGTATCGGCCGGACGCTCCGGCCCCTGGCGGAGGTCGGGGAGTGGCTGCGTGCCCGGCTGCCGGATTGCCCGGAGACCGAGGCGGTGGCCACGACGTCGGCCGCCGGTCGGGTTGTGGCCGAGCCAACCACAAGTGGCGGTGCCCTACCCGCCACGACAATCGCCGCGGAGGACGGCTATGCGCTGGTGGCGGAGGCCACCGTGGGGGTCTCCCTGTATACCCCCCTGCGGCTGTCCCTGGTGGGGCCGGACGCCGATGCGAGGGCCATTGCCGTGGGGGAGCCCCTGCCACCCCCGCGGGACGCCGTGCTGCCCGCCCACCAGGGCCACCGCGACGGGGACCACCTGCAGGTCTCCACACCGCTGGCCCCGGGGGAAGGAACCGTACCCGCCGGCGCCGAGATCCCGCCGGCGACCCTCCTCGCGGCGGCCGGCCACCGCCTCTCCGCCCTGGACGGGGCCCGCCTCGCCGCCTGCTGGATGAAGACGGTAACGGTATATGCGCGCCCCGTCGTGGCCCTTCTCCGCAGGGGGAGCCACAGGGGGCCGGACATCACTGGGCCCCTGCTAACCTCCGAGCTGGAACGATGGGGCGTCCGGCCGCGGTTCGTGAGTACACCCACGGAGCTCGAGGGGGTCGCCCTGGTGCTGCTCTACGGCGGCTCAGGGTGGTCCCCCGCGGATGACGCGGCCACGCTGCTCCGCCAGGACGGCGACTGCCATTGGCATGGAACGGCCATCCGGCCCGGAACCTCCCTGCTCGGCGGTATGCTCGGGGAGGTGCCGGCCCTGGGGTTGCCCGGGGCGCCGTGGCCTGCCTTCGCCGCCTTCCGTCTGGCCGTGGCACCGGCCCTCGAGGCCCTCTCCGGCGTCCGGGGACCCGTCAGCACCGGCACGCTCCCCCTAACCGGCAAGATCACCTCCGCGCCGGGGCTTACGGAGTACGTGCCCGTGGCCATCGGGGAGGACGGCATCCGGCCGCTGCGGCGGGGAGGGCTCCTGCCCCCGGCCGGTGTGGATGGCATGGTCAGGGTGGCCGACGGAAGCGAGGGGTTCCCGCGGGGCGCCGCGGTAGCCGTGGAGGGGATGTGACGAAGGAAACACCGACCATGCGCGCTGGCCGAGAAGGCAACGAGCAGAGCCAATTCCTCGATACCGTCAGCCGAGAAGAGGCCATCGAACGGTTCTTCAGCGCCCTGGACCTCTCCCCGCGCGGTTCCGAGCCTCTACCGCTGGATGCCTGCCCGGGTCGGGTCCTGGCCGCCGACGCCACCGCCGCAGTAGATGTGCCCGGGTTCGACCGGGCCAATGTCGACGGGGTCGCGGTGCGCTCCTCCGACCTCGCCTCCGCCTCGGAGGAGGCCCCGGTTACGCTGACGCTGACGCCGGAGCTTCTAACCCCCGGCATGATGCCGCAGGAGACGGTGTCGAGCGGCACGGCCAGCGCCATCGCCACCGGGGGGATGATCCCCCGCGGCGCGGATGCCGTGGTCATGGTGGAACACACCGAAACGGTGGATGGCGGCGTCGCCGTCTCGCGCCCGCTCCATCCGGGGGCCTTCGTCACCCACGCCGGCTCGGATATCGCCCTCGGCGAGACCGTCCTCTATGCCGGGCAACCCCTGGGCTCGCGCGAAATCGGTCTCCTCGCTGCCGTGGGCCTGGCGGAGGTGCCGGTCTGGCGGCGCCCGCGGATCGCCATCCTCTCCACCGGCGACGAGATCCTGCCACCGGGCGCACCGGCACGCCCCGGTGCGGTATACGACTCCAACGGCGCGATACTCGCCGCCGCGGTCCGGGAGAATGGCGGCGAGCCCTTGCCCCTCGGCATCTGCCCCGATGACGAGGCCGCTATTGCGTCGGCCCTGGAGCGGGCGCTGGAGGCCGACGTGGTGCTGCTCTCCGGTGGCACGTCCAAGGGCGCCGGGGATGTGGTGCACCGGGTGGTGGCCCGGCTGCGGAATCCCGGCGTCCTCGTCCACGGGGTCGCCCTGCGCCCGGGCAAACCCCTGTGTCTCGCGGTGCACGACGGAGTGGCCATAGCGGTGCTGCCCGGCTTTCCCACCTCCGCGATCTTCACCTTCCATGAGTTCATCGTCCCGGTGATCCGGCGACTCGCCGGGCTGCCGCCCCGACGGCGGGAGGTGGTGACGGCACGGCTGCCCATGGACGTGCCCTCCGAGTACGGCCGCGTGGACTACCGCATGGTGGGACTGCTGCCCCAGGCCGACGGCACCCCGGCCGCCTACCCGAGCCCCAAGGGGTCCGGGGCGGTGACCGCCTTCAGCCGCGCCGACGGATTCATCGCCATCGGCGCGCGCAGCACCGGAATGGGCGCGGGCAGCGAGGTGGAGGTTCAGTGCCTGGAGGGCCTGGACACCGCGGCCGACCTGGTGGCCGTGGGCAGCCACTGCACGGGACTGGACCATCTCCTCGGGCGGCTGCGTCGCGAGGGCCATGCCGTGCGCTCGATGCACGTGGGCAGCCTCGGCGGCGTCGCAGCCGCCGGCCGGGGCGACTGCGACATCGCCGGCGTCCATCTGCTCGATTCCGAAACGGATCGCTACAACAGCCCCTGGCTGCCGGAAGGGGTTACCCTGGTCCCGGGCTACCGGCGTCGCCAGGGGATCTGCCTGCGCCCGGACGATGAACGCCTCACCACTGTGCCCCTCGAGACCCTGGCCGAGCGGCTCCGCGACGACCCCGATCTGGTCATGGTCAACCGCAACCATGGCAGTGGGACCCGGGTGCTCATCGATCGCCTCCTCGATGGGCTCCGTCCCCCGGGCTGGGGGGTACAACCCGCCTCCCACAACGCCGTGGCCGCCGCGGTGGCCCAGGGTCGCGCCGACTGGGGAATGACCATCGAGCCGGTGGCGCGGGCCTATGGGCTGGCATTCGTGCCCGTGCGCGACGAGCACTACGATTTCATGATCCCGGACGCGCGGCTCGATCGGCCGGCAGTGACCCGCTTCCGGGAGCTGCTCGCCGAGCCGGAGGTGCGCGAGGCCCTCACCGGCCTCGGCTTCACCGCCGCAGGCTGAGTGCCCGATCGGTATACCCCCGGCAACGGGCGCAAGATAGCTCAGGTAGCGGTGTCGCTCTCCCCGTGGCGTCGCTCCCCACCACGTACCGCCGACTCGGGCTGTTCCCGGTCCTTGACCTGCTCGTACCAGCGATCATGGTGCTGCGTCGCCCACTCCCGGGAGACGTAACCGGTGGTCATCCCCTCCAGGGCGCCCTCGGTACCCACGGTGCCGATGTAGGCATGGCCGAAGAACAACGAGATCCAGGCGATGGCGGCCACGGCATGGATGATGTTGGCGGTCTGCATGGTGGAACGGGTCTGCTCCAGGTTCGGGAAGTCTAGGATGACCCCGGTGACGCAGACCGCGCCCCCCACCAGGGCCACGAACCAGAACCAGACCTTCTCCCCACCATTGAAGCGCCCGGCATGGAGGGTGCGCCCCTTGAGGAAACCGCCGCCGGCCTTGAACCAACCCCAATCCTCTCGACTGGGGATGTTGAACCACACCCACGCGAGGACCATCACGGCGACGCACAGGGTGAAGAAGGGGCCGATGTAATTGTGCAGGTTCATGGCCACCGTGGCCCAGGCGGCGAACCCCTCGGGGCCCAGCACGGGGATCAGCACGGCGCGCCCGAACAGGAGGCTCAAACCGGTGATCGCCAGGATGATGAACAGCGTCGCAACCACCCAGTGCAGCACCCGCTCCCAGAGCTTCCAGCGGGGTACCACATAGCCCGAGCGTGGCTCGTGGAGGCGATGACGGCCGGAGATCACCCATACGAGGGCGATACCCACCAGGGCGATGGCCATCAGCCACGGTGTCAGCCCCGCCACCGGCCCGTTGCGGACCTGGCGCCAGTTCTCGCCGCCGTTCTGGATCAGCACGCCTGCCTCGGGCCCGCCGACGGTGGTCACCCCGGCATTCCCCTGGCGCGCCTGCCGCCAGCTCTCGGCCCGCGGATTGTCACCTTGCCACCCTTGCGCCCCCAGGGCAGCGCCTCCCCGCTCGGCCACCGCGGCAGTGGGGTTGTCCGCCTCCTGCTGGGCGAACGCAACGTACACGTAGCCGCTCATGGGCAGCAGGATCGCCGCCGCGACAATGAACGCCAGACTCCAGAGGATGGCCCGGCGATGGGTACCTTGTCTCATGTTCTCGACCTCCTCCGGGTCATCCCGCCTCCGGCGGCGGGATCCCTAGCGATCCTTCTGGACCTGCTCGAAGCGACGGTTCAGGCGCTCCCGGAGCTCACCGTCCCGCAACTTCGCCAGCAATGGGTCGGAGCTACCTTTGTACTGGCCGGGCTCATAGAGGGTCACGTCCGTATCCTCGTAGCAGCCCGACAGGCCGACCCCGGAGACGAGGAGGACCAGCAGGCCGGCAGGCAGCATTCGGCTCATAATCCCTCCCCCCGGCTAGACGCCGGCCCCGTAGGCCTTCTCCCAGCCCCAGGTGGAAGGACGACCGGAGCGGCGCATCACCCGCTCGCGGTAGATGTCCGCCACCATGTCGCCGTCACCGGCCAGCAGGGCCTTCGTCGAGCACATCTCCGCGCAGGCCGGCAGCTTACCCTCGGCGATGCGATTGCTGCCGTAGCGCTCGTACTCCTCGGCACTGTTGTCCTCCTCCGGCCCGCCGGCACAGAAGGTGCATTTGTCCATCTTGCCGCGGACGCCGAAGGCCTCCTGTTGCGGATACTGCGGTGCCCCGAACGGGCAGGCATAGAAGCAATAGCCGCAGCCGATGCAGAGGTCCTTGTCGTGGAGGACGATGCCATCCTCGGTGGTATAGAAGCAGTCCACCGGGCAGACCGCCGCGCAGGGGGCATCGGTGCAGTGCATGCACGCCACGGAGATGGACTTCTCCCCGGGGACACCGTCGTTGAGGGTGATCACGCGGCGGCGATTCACGCCCCACGGCACCTCGTTCTCGTTCTTGCAGGCGGTGACGCAGGCATTGCACTCGATGCAGCGCTCGGCGTCACAGAGAAACTTCATTCGCGCCATGGCGGTCTTCTCCCTGGTCCAGCCGTTCCGTTACGCCGCTGAGATCTCACACAGGGTGGACTTGGTCTCCTGCATCAGCGTCACCGAGTCATACCCATAGGTGGTCGCCGTGTTGCAGGCCTCGCCGCGGACGATGGGCGCCGTCCCTTCCGGATAGCGATCCAACAGGTCCTCGCCCTGGAACCAGCCGCCGAAGTGGAAGGGCGTCCAGACCACACCGCGGCCCACGCGGGGTGTCACCATTGCGCGGACCTTGATGCGGCCCCCCTCGGGGCCCTCCAGCCACACCCACTGGCCGTCCTCGAGGGCGCGGTCGTTGGCATCGGCCGGGTTGATCTCCACGAACATCTCCTGCTGCAGCTCGGCAAGCCAGGAGTTGGAGCGTGTCTCCTCGCCGCCGCCCTCGTACTCGGTCAGCCGGCCGCTGGTGAACACCAGGGGATACTGTCGCGAGTGGTCGGTCTGCTGGATCGAGTCGTACCGGGTCGGCAACCGCCACAGGGCCTTGCGGTCCTCATAGGTCCGGTACTGCTCCACCAGATCGAAGCGCGGCGTGTACAACGGCTCCCGGTGCACCGGGATCGGGTCCGGGAATTGCCAGACCTCACAGCGGGCCTTCGCGTTGCCGAACGGCGCGCAGCCGTGGGCGATGGCCACCCGCTGGATCCCGCCGGAGAGGTCGGTCTTCCAGTTGACGCCGTCGAGGGCACCGTCACTGCCGTCGCCGGAGGCGCCGGCCACCGCCCGGATCACATCCATCTCGTCGCCGGTGAGATCCCCGGCCCAGCCGAGCTGGCGCAGCATGCCGAAGGTGAATTCGGGGTGACCGTCCTCGATCTCCGAGCCCTCCGGATAGGAACCCTCCGCCAGCAGGGTCTCGCCGTCGCGCTCCACCCCGAAGCGTGCACGGAAGCACAGGCCGCCCTCGGCCACCGGTTTGCTGGTGTCGTAGAGGATGGGGGTGCCGGGGTGCCCCATCTCCGCCGTCCCCCAGCACGGCCAGGGCAGGCCGTAGTACTCGCCATCCAGTGGCCCGCCTACCGCTTGCAGCGTGGTGGTGTCGAAGGTGGCCCGCTGCTCAGTGTGACGCTTCAATCGCTCGGGGCTCTGGCCGGTATAGCCGATGGTCCAGGTGCCGCGGTTGATCTCCCGCAGGGTGTCCTCGACGCTCGGCATCCCGTCCTCCACGGCGATGTGCTTGAACATCTCCTCGGCGAAGCCGAACTTCTCGGCGAAGAGATAGAGGATCTCGGCATCGGTCTTGGACTCGAACAGCGGCTCGACGACCTTCTCCCGCCACTGCAGGGATCGGTTGGAGGCGGTCACCGAGCCCGGCTGCTCGAACTGGGTACAGGTGGGCAGCAGGTAGACCCCGTCGCTGCGCTCGCTCATCACCGCCAGATGGGTGGGATAAGGGTCCGAGATCACCACCAAATCCAGCTGCTCGACGGCCTTCTTCATGTCCACGCCGCGGGACTGGGAGTTCACCGCGTGGCCTTGGAAGAACACCGCCTTGAAGTTGCTTCGCTGGGAGAGGTTCTCCGGGGATTCGAGGACGCCGTCCACCCAGCGGGACACCGGGATGCCCTCGATATTCATGGTGTAGGCCATGCTGCCGCCGCCGGCGTCGTACTGCTGAGAGGTGTCGAAGCGCCCCCGTAGCCACTCATAATCCACGTCCCAGACCCGGCACCAGTGCCGCCAAGCGCCCTCCGACAGCCCATAGTAACCGGGCAGGGTGTGGCTGTTGGGACCCACATCGGTGGCACCCTGCACGTTGTCATGGCCGCGGAAGATATTGGCACCGCCGCCGCTGACGCCGATGTTGCCCAGGGCCAGCTGGAGGATGCAGTAGGCCCGGGTGTTGTTGTTGCCGATGTGGTGCTGGGTCCCGCCCATGCACCACACGATGGTACCGGGGTGGTTCTCCGCCAGGACCCGGGCCGCCTCGCGGACCGTATCCTCCGGCACGCCGGTGATATCCTCGACCACCTCCGGCGTCCACTGCTCCACTTCGGCGCGGACCTTGTCCATGCCGTAGACGCGCTGGGCGATATAGTCGCTGTGTTCCCAGCCATTGCCGAAGATGTGCCAGAGCAGGCCCCAGACCAACGGGATGTCCGTACCCGGGCGCAGTCGCACGTAGAGGTCGGCGTGGGCGGCGGTACGGGTGAAACGGGGGTCACAGACGATGACGCGGCAGCCGTTCTCCTTGGCCCGGAGGATGTGCTGCATCGCCACCGGATGCGCCTCGGCGGCGTTGCTGCCGATGAAGATCGCCGACTTGGCGTTATGGATATCATTGAAGGAATTCGTCATCGCCCCGTAGCCCCAGGTGTTGGCCACCCCGGCGACGGTGGTGGAATGGCAGATTCGGGCCTGGTGGTCGATGTTGTTGCTGCCCCAGAAGGCGGCGAACTTCCGCTGCAGGTAGGAACCCTCGTTGCTCGCCTTCGACGAGCCGCACCAGAAGATGGCATCCGGCCCGTGCTCCTCGCGGATCCGGAGGAACTCATCGCCGATTTCCTCCACCGCCTGATCCCAGTCGATGCGCCGCCAACGCCCGCCTTCGAGCTTCATCGGGTACTTCAGCCGCTTCTCGCCCATGCCGTGCTCTCGCACGGAGGCCCCCTTGGCGCAATGGCCGCCGAGGTTGAACGGCGAGTCGAAGTCCGGCTCCTGGCCGGTCCAGACGCCGTTCTGCACCTCGGCCATCACGCCGCAGCCCACCGAGCAGTGGGTACACACCGAGCGGCGGATCTCCGTGGCCACATCGGGCCGGCGCGTGTGGTCCTCGTCCTGGGCCTCGGCCCGGCGCATCATGCTCGGCCCCAGCGCGGCGGCGCCCAGCGCACCGGCGCCGGCGGCGAGCCCGGAACGACGCAGGAAGGCGCGCCGGTCCATGGGGGCCGAGAGGATGCCGGTCGCGCCCGTCCCGTGCCCCGCTGCAGCGGTGTCCGTATCTACCTGCTTGCGGATCAGTTTCATCGTCTCTCTCCCCCTGCTGGCCCGTGGCGGCTCAGAACCGGGCCAGGTCGTAGTACCGACGCACGTGCTCGCTCTCCTGGTAACCCCGTGCCCGGCCGGCGTCGTCCTTGCCAGCGGGCTTGTCCGCACGCGCGGTATCGGCGCTCACCCTCACCCCGGCCGCGGCGGCACCGGCCGCCAACGTACCGCCGGCGGCGACACCGCGTAGGAAACGCCTCCGGGGAAGGGAGGTGGGTGTCTTATCGGTCATGGCATTGCTCTCCCGGAACGAAGGGGATTGTCATCGGCGGCCAGCCCCAGGTACTGCTTCTCCAGGACGGCAAAGCGCTCGCCGAGACGGGCCGCGGCCGCATAGAAATCCGCGCTCGGTGCGCCCTGCACATCCCCCATGAAGCGCTCCACCCAGGGGGCCAGGAACTCGGCGAAAAAGCCCCGCTGGACGCCCAGGTCGGCACCCTCATCGGGCGCGGCAAGGGTACCCATAACGTCGAACAGGGCGGCGATGTGATCCTCCGGCTCGCTGACACCCTCCTGGCGCTCAAAGCCGAGATCCCCCAACCGTGAGCGCAGGGCCACCAGGGGGCGGCCCATCAGGAAGCCGGTGAGGTACCAGCTGGCGTAGGGGACGACCTCGCCGCGACCGAGGCCGATGAACAGGTCCTGGAATTCTCCGTCGAGGACATCGACGGGGGCCGAACCGGCGGCCTCACCGAGATTCGCCCAAGCCTCGGCCACCGGGCCGGTGGTCTCGGGCCGCCGCGCCGCGACCAGCGCATCAAGCAAACGACGATCCGGCGGTGGCGCGAACAAGCGGGCCAGCAGGCGATAGGTCTCGCCCCGGATGGCATCATCCGTATCCATACCCGGCCCATCATCGTCAACCATCAAGCGCTCCTCCCTGGGGCGGCTTACTGTACTGGTATAGACAGAAGTCGCGGGTGTCGCAAATATTTTCGACGTTGCAGCGCATTATCGCAGCGCCGTCACCGGTAACGCTCCAGGCCACCCTCTTCGGCAAGGAGATCACGCACCCGGCACTCCTCGCACATCTTCAGCCGCCTCATCGAGCGCTCATCAGCGAACATCCAGTGTTCGGCGAGCTGGGAGGTAATACGGTCGATCACCCCCTCGGTGGCGAAGGCCTTGCCACAGCTCACGCAGTGGAACGGCCGTTCCTCGTGGACCACCCGGGGCTCGGCGGCGGTCTGCGCATGGACATCCATGCGCGGTGCCAGGGTGATGGCGTCCTCCGGGCAGGCCCGCTCGCAGATCCCGCACTGTACGCAGCGGTCCTCGGCAAAAAGCAGCTGCGGGCTGGAGCCCGCGCTGCTCAACGCCTCCACCGGGCACACCGAGGCACAGGCCATACAGAGGGTGCAGGCAGAGTCGTCGACTGCGACGGTACCGAAGGGGGCGCCCGGACTCAGCGTGAAGGCGGCCGGTGGTGGATCGGCGAGGGCGAACAACGCGCGCTGCCAGACCTCGCGTTTGCTGCCGCTGACGCTGAAATGGGTCTCCAGGCTCCGGGGGGCACGCTCGCTGAGCTCGCCCAGCGCTTCCCGCAGCTCCACGGCGCCCCCCGCCACACGAACGCACCCCGCCGACAGGCCGATGCCCTCGAGCACCTCCCCGGCGAAGTGTCGTTGCGAACGGGTCGCCGCCGCCAGGCTGGGCTCCGGTGCCGGCGGCAACAGGATGAGGACATCGGAGACGCCGAAGGCGAGCAGCGCCGTCCACACCTCGGGGCCAACGCTGCCGACGTCCTCCACCGCCACCGGCAGCACGCGCTCCGGGAGCTCGTCGGCCATCGCCTGCAGGAGCTCGGCCCCCGCATCGTCATCATGGAAGAGGATGCAGGGCGGCGGGGCCTCGTGACTGCGGTAGGCATCCACGGCGCTTCGAAGGACCCCGAGCAGATCGGTGGCATCCGGGAAGGCATAGGCCATGGCCCCCGAGGGGCAGACCGTGGCGCAGCTGCCGCAGCCCTGGCAGAGATAGGGGTCAACCTGCACCCGCTCACCGAGTGAGCGTATGGCACCAGTGGCGCAGGCGTCGAGACAGCGCGTACAGCCACCGATGCGGCGGCTGCCATGGGCACAGAGCATCTCCTGATAGGCGAAATAGCGGGGCTTACGGAAGCCCCCGATCAGCTGCGGGAGATCCCGCAACGCCTGCGTGAGGGCCTCGGCGTCCTCCCCCACGCGGTGGTAGCCCACCGGCGGGCGCTCCACCTCCAGGTGAGGCGCGGGGGAGAGATCGAGCACCTGGTCGAAACAGGTGCGTCCCTGACGCCACAGGGACGCCAGATTGCGCACGGCACCGTCGCGCTGGATCCACGCCTCGAAGGCCCCGAGATGGCCGGCGACACCCTCGGGGCGACCCACCGCGATGACGTGGGCCGCCGCCTCGCCACCGCCGGCGCTACCGTCCTCGTCCACCACGGCGCATTCCAGGGCACCGTCAAGGGCGCGGAGGGCCTCGAGGGCGCGTTCCCCCGGCCCGAGCACCAGCAGCTCCCGCCCGGCCTCGTAGTCGACGAACCCCTCCAGTTGCAGGCGCGCCCGGGCCAGCACCTCAAGGGCGGCCTGGCGCGCAGCACTGGCCCCTTCCGGCAGATCAAGCGCCTGAAGGCCGATCTCCATGATCCTCTCCATCCACGGGTGAATCTTGCGGCGCCGTACCGGTATCCCGGCTGTATGCGCCGGTGTCCCCGGCGAGCTCGCCTTCAACGGCCCCCTCCGGGGTGCCCGCCTGCTGCCCCTCGGCGGTCGCATCCGTGCGGGACTCCTCCCCGGTGGCGGCCTGGTCCTGCTCGGCGGCGAGGCGGCGCTCCGACTGCAGCCGCATATCCGAGGTCACGGTATCGCCGAGGGGCGTGAAGGCGCGATAGTCGCCGTCGTAGTCATCCAGCCCGTCGCGGAGCTGGAACTTGGGCATGCGAAACAGCCGGCGCAGGGCCTGGCGGCGTAGCGCCTCGCTGACCCCCTCGGAGAAGAAGCCGCTGACGTCCGTATCCTCGGTGAGGCTCTCCACCGGGGGCATGTCGTCGTCCGTGAGCACCGCGGGATCGCCGCCCCCCTCGGGGTCATCCCCCGGTGTCGCCTCCGACACGCTGGCGCCGGGTTCCGAAGTATCGGCGGCAGGCGGCGGTGCATCATCGCCGACGTCGCGCTTGCGCCGCGACCAGCGCCGCAGGAAAGGCTCGCCGCCGGGCGGGTCCCCGCCCTGGGGGTCATCGGCCGTCGTCATCGCTGGACCTCCGTCGGCCCCGGCGCCTGGGCCGGGGCTGATAGTGCGTCATCACGAAACGCTCCAGTACCTCCTGTACCGGCGCCGGGATCACCACCTCGAAGACCTCGCCGTCGCCCTCGAGCTGCCGCGTGGCCTCGTCCTGGTCCAGGGTCACCATTACCGGCACCAGCTGCCCGGCGCTGTCCGGCCGGCAGATCACGAAGGCCCGCGGCCGGGTGCCGGTGAGATTGAACCAGTAGGTCTCGGCGTTGGAGCGCACCAGCCGGAAACGAAGCCCGCGCCAGAGGTAGTCGGAGGTGCCCTCCACCGCGTGCACGACACCGCCGCTCGGCGTCTCTCCGTGGCCTTCCTCGTCGGGAAGCAATCCGGCCACCTCCCAGGCGGGATAGGACCAGCCGCGATGCACCCGCTGCGTACAGCGCATGAGGACGCTGACGGGGAGGACCGTGACCTCGGGCGCCGTCGTGCTCACGAGGTACCCTCCGGGACGAAGCGTATCGGTTGGCCCGCCTGCCAGTCGGCGGGCTGCGGCCGGTGAATGCGGATCTGCTCGGCGACACCCTCGCCGGTGAGTCGTCGTTGCAGCGAGAAGATGGTATTGACCGGGGCATCAGCGAGGGAGGCGGTGTAGTCGAGCTCGCGGCGGGCCTCCTCCAGCGCCGCCTCCAGCCCCGGCGCCCCGTACTGGTCACGCAGGTGCGCCGCCAACACCTCCGCCAACCGGCGATAGTCCAGATCCCCGATCTCCGCGACTACCGCCAGGGTCGACCAGCCGAAGCTCTCCAGGCCCAGGAAGCCACCCTCGAAGGCTGCCCGTTCCCCCCCGACGAGGGCGTCGGGATCCCGGTCACTGAAGGTGAACGCAAAGGTGCCGGTCACCAGCCACTCACCGGCATGGGCGGCGCGCGGGTACGCGTGATCGTCGGAATCGTCGAGGCGCAGACATCGCAGCAGCCGCATGGCACCCTCCTCCCGGCGTGGTCACACCACGTTCACCTAGACCTTGACGGTATAGTATATGTACGCGGATCAGGAAACCGCGGATACGGCCAACACGATGGCAACGCAGGAAAGTCGCATAGCGGTATTGGTGGGGACACGCAAGGGCCTGTTTGTGGCGCGCGGCGACAGGGAACGGCAACACTGGCGCCTGGAGGGTCCCCATCTCGCCGGCTACGAGATCCAGGCGGCCTTCCTCGATCCGCGCGACCCCCGGCGCGGCTATGCCGCGGCCCATCACCCGGTGTGGGGGATCCACGTCTACAGGAGCGAGGACGCCGGCCACAGCTGGCAGGCCCTGGCCGAGGTGCCGCGCTTCGGCACTGACGACACCCCCGAGCAGCTGCGGATGATCTGGTGCCTCGCACCGGGCCCACCACAGCGGCCGGACACCCTGTACGCCGGCATCGAGCCCGCGGGGCTGTTCGTCTCCCATGATGCGGGTGGCAGCTGGCAGCCGCTGCCGGGTTTCAACAACCACCCCACCCGCCGGCTCTGGTCCCCGGCGAAGGGCGGGCTCGCCGTACATTCCGTACAGGTGGATCCCGACGATCCCGAGCGCCTCTACGCCGCCCTGTCCGCCGGCGGGGTATTCCGCTCCGACGATGCCGGCGGCCACTGGGTCCCCTGCAATCACGGCGTTCGCGCGCCCTATCTCCCCGGCCGCGCACCGGAGGCCGGGCACTGCGTGCACCGGCTGCTGGTGCACCCCGCCGGTGGCGGGCGGCTCTACCAGCAAAGTCACAACGGCGTCTATGTCAGCGATGATCACGGGGCCCACTGGGAGGAGGTCACCGACGGCCTCCCCAGCGACTTCGGCTACGCGCTGGCCACCGACCCCGCCGATCGCGACCGGCTCTACACGGTGCCGGAACAGGACAGTCAGATGCGCGCCACCGTGGATGCCCGGCTGCGGGTCTACACCAGCAGCGACGCCGGGCTGCACTGGCGACCCCTCGAGCAAGGGCTGCCCCAGGAGAACGTCTTCGTCACCATCCTGCGGGACGGCCTGGACAGCGACCCCCTCACCCCCACCGGCCTGTATCTGGGCACCTCCAGCGGCCACCTCTTCGCGAGTAACGACGGCGGTGCGCACTGGTACCTGATGGCGGGTTTCCTCCCCGGTATCCTGAGCGTCCGGGCGTCCCTCACGGAGTCGGCACCATGACCGGGCTGCTCGAGGCACTGGGAATCGAAGGGGGGATCGTCTGCGCCGTGGGCGCCGGCGGCAAGAAGACGACCCTCTATCGCATCGCCGGACTCTGGCCGGGATCCTATGCCCTCACTGCGACGGTATTCACCACGCCGCCGCCCCGACGGCTGTGGGATCGGCGGATACTGGCCTCGGGTGCCGAGTTGCAGGCATCCGTCCTCGCGGCGGGCGAACACCGCCGTCTGGCCTATGCCGGACCCTCGGACAAGCCTGGCCGGGTCGCAGGCGTCGCGCCGGAGCTCATTGCGGACCTACACCATGAAGCCGGACGCGGGCTGACCCTGGTCAAGGCCGACGGGGCCCGCATGCGCGGGATCAAGGCCCCGCGGCAGGACGAGCCGATCATCCCCGCGGCCACCGACGTGGTGCTGCACCTGTGTTCCGCCGCCGTCCTCGGGGCGCCCCTGGACGAGGCCGTCGCCCACCGCCCGGAACGGCTGGGCCCGGTGATCGGCGCCGCTCCCGGGGAGCCCCTCCGACCGGAGCATCTGGCCAAGCTAATCGCGTCGCCGGAGGGGGCAGGTAAGGGCGTGGGCCGGGCCCGGCTCGTGGCGGTGATCAACCAGGTCGACGACGACGCGCGCCTGCAGGGGGCGCGGGAGGCGGCCCGGACGGCCATCGGGCGAGGCACGGCGGAACGGGTAGTGCTCACCGCCATGCGCGCGGCGGAGCCGATCCGGGAGGTTGTCCGGCGCCGGTGACGGCGGCAGACTGGCCAGAGAGCGAATCCGCAGCATCGGTGACGACGATGAACCGGATCACAGTCCACATCCCCTCCCCCCTGCGGGATTTCACCGGCGGTGACGCCGAGCTGGTGGTGGAGGCGGATTGCGTGCGCGACGCCCTGGAGCGGATCGGCGAGCGCCATGCCCTGCTGCTGCCGCGCATCCTCACCCGCGGCGGGGACCTGCGACCCTATGTGAACCTTTTCCTGGACGAGGATGACATCCGGTCCCTGAACGGCCTGGAGACCCCCGTCACCGGCGCGCGGGAACTGCTCGTAGTCCCGTCGGTGGCCGGGGGATGAGCATGGGCGCATCGGGGGAGGCGATCACGGGGGTTATTCTCGCCGGCGGCGAGGGCAGCCGCATGGGTGGCGTGGACAAGGGCCTCGTGGAGGTAGCGGGGCGACCGCTGGTCGAACACGTGCTCGGCGCCCTGCGGCCTCAGGTGGATGCCGTGCTCATCAGCGCCAACCGCAGCCTCGAACGCTATCGCGCTTACGGTCACCCCGTGATCACCGACGCCGGGAGCGGTTTCCAGGGCCCGCTGGCCGGCATGGCCGCGGCGCTTGCCGAGGTGCACACGCCGCTCACTGCCTTCGTGCCCTGCGACGCGCCGGCACTGCCACCGGACCTCGTGGCCCGTCTCCGCCGGGCCCTGGAGGCGGAAGGGGCGGAGGTGGCCACGGCCCACGACGGCGAGCGCCTGCAGCCGGCCCACGCCCTGCTGCGCACCGCGCTCACGGGGAGCCTCGCGGCGGAGGTCTCGGCGGGACAGCGCCGCATCGCCCACTGGTTCCGTGGCCGGCGGACGGTGGAGGTGGACTTCAGTGACGTGCCCGAGGCCTTCGCCAACGTGAACACGCCGGAGGAGCGCGACCGCATGACGGCACTGCTGCAGAGGACGGCACCATGAGCGGATCCGGACCGACCGGCGGCGGCCACGACAGCCCCGCCATCACCCTCGACGAGGCACTGGCACGCATCCGCGGCGCCCTCACGCCGGCCACCCTGATCGAGCGGGTTCCGGTGCGCGGCGCCCTCGGCCGAGTGCTCGCGGAGACGGTGACCGCGGACCGCGACGTCCCCCTGCGCGACAACTCCGCCATGGACGGCTATGCCCTGCGCCATGCCGACGCCCTCGCCGGTCCGCTGCGCATCATAGGCGATGCCCTCGCCGGCCACCCCTATGGATCAGCGGTAGGGCCCGGCGAATGCGTGCGGATCATGACCGGCGGCGTGGTCCCGGCGGGCGCCGACACGGTCGTCATGCAGGAGCACTGCGCGGCCGACGGCGATCACCTACGGGTCGAGCGCTGCCCGGAGCCCGGTGCCAACATCCGTCGCGCCGGCGAGGACCTCCCCCGCGGCGGCACCGTCCTCGAGGCCGGCAGGCGGCTCACTGCAGCGGACCTGGGCGTCCTGGCATCCGTGGGGCGGGCCGAGGCGGACGTCCGCTATCGGCCGCGCGTGGCCTTCTTCTCCACCGGTGACGAGTTGCGCTCGGTGGGCCAGCCGCTGGGGGAAGGCGACGTCTACGACAGCAACCGCTATACCCTGCATGGCATGCTCTCGCGCCTGGGCGTGGAGGCCGTGGACCTGGGGGTGGTGCGGGATGATCCCGAGGAGCTGCGGCGGGCCTTGAACGAGGCGGCCCACCGCGCCGATGTGATCCTCACCTCCGGCGGCGTCTCCGTCGGCTCCGCGGACTACGTGACCACGGTCCTCTCGGAGATCGGCGAGATCGGTTTCTGGCGGGTCTCGGTCAAGCCCGGACGCCCCTTGGCCTTCGGCCATATCGGCGGCGCGGCCTTCTTCGGCCTTCCGGGCAATCCCGTCTCGTCCATGGTCACCTTCACCCAGATCGTGGCGCCGGCCCTGCGTCACCTCTCCGGGGAGACCCCCCGACCGCCGCTACGGTTCACCGCCCGCTGCACCAATGCGCTGCACAAGAAGCCCGGACTACTGGAGTTCCAGCGAGGCATGCTCGCAAGCGGCACGGACGGACAGCCGGAGGTCACCCCCTTCGGCCGCCAGGGTTCCGGCATACTGCGTTCCATGAGCGCCGCCGACTGCTTCATCGTCCTGCCACGGGAGGGCGCCGAGATCGGCGCCGGGGATCCCGTGACCGTGGAACCGTTCCAGGGGCCGCTCGCCTTGTAGGCGCTCAGTCCCTGAGCTCGAGCTCCCCATCGACATGATGCTCAACGCCAAGTTCCTCGCAACGCAGGGTCACCGTTACCGCAACGCTGCCCTGCGGCAACCGGCCCTCCTCCGCCAGGGCACGGGCCGCGGTCTCGATCTCCCGCTGGGAGGTGATACCGACCTTCTTGAGAAAGCGCCGGATGCTCATGTTCAGTGCGTCCTCGTCCATGGTCTTTCTCCCTTCATGGAACATTGCTAGGCGAGCGCATATGACCCACAGCAGAGCATCCCGGCACCGCGCCATCAACCCGTTACCCGGATGGGGCCAGCCGGACGGCAGCGAACCCCTCCGCGGTTTGCCGCCGGTGGCCCGGGGAGAGGGACGCAGGATCCTCCTTGTCGGCGAGGATGGGCCGATACGTGCCGCCGTGGGGGACTGGATCACCCGCCGGCCGGAGGGCACCGCCGTGATCGCGGCGACCCTGGATGTCCCCTTGCTGGAGCGCGAGCCCGAGGTCCTGCTGTTCCGGCTCGGGCAGGCGGCGTCTGCCCTCAGCCCGATCCCCGCCGGTATCCCGCTGCAGCCCGGGCCGATGCGGGAGGCACTGCCGAACTGGCTGGCCCGGGCCGGCGCCACGGGCGGGGCCATCGTCGTGCTCGAAGGCGTGGACCGGCGTGGCGGTGATACCGACTGGCTCCCCGGCCATGTCCCGCCAACGGTCACGGTGCTCGCAACGGCCCTCCCGGGCGGGGTGGCGGACCAGCTGACGGCGTCGGGCTGGGAGCGCATCGATGTCGCCGGCGTCTCCACCAGCCCCCGGCCCCCGGCCAACCGGGCCGAACCGCTGCTGCGGCGACTGTGGGCCTCGCCCGACGGGGTGACCGACGACGAGCTCACCGGCATCGATCCCGGCGGTGATCAGCGCCGCACGGCGAGCGCCTGGCTGCGGCGGCGCCCGGGACGCGTAGCATTGGCCGACGACGGCATGCGCCGCGCGCTGGCCTCGGCCCTCGAGCTGGAGGGTGACCGGGGCAGCGCATGGCTCACCGCACTGGCCTCCGGGACCCGAGACCCTATCCACGCCGGCGGCTGGCTCGCCGTCGCCGAGGCATGGCAGGAACTGGCGGCCCGCCTGGCAGCGCCCGACACGCTGGATCACTGGTCGAGCTCGGCACCCGTTGTGGCGGCACTGTGGCGGCGGCTCCCGAACCCTGAGGCCGCCTGGTCATCGCTCGCCGAGACCCTGGCGCGGGCGCGCGGCAGGGAACCGACGACGCGGGAGGCCCGGCGGCAGCTCTCCGCGGTATCGCTGCTCGAGGCGCTGGAGCGCCCCCAGGAGGCAGCGGAGCTCCGTGCCGCAGTCACCCACTGGCTCGCCCGGGCCGGCGCACCGCGTAGTGAGCTCGCGGAGGCCCTGCACCGGGACGGGCTGGCCGCCCTGGATGCCGGTGAGCCGGACCCGGCCATGCAGCGCCTGGAGCAGGCCCTGCGGCTTCGCCGCCGCATCCATGGGGAACACTCCGCGGAGGCCCTCGCCAGCGAGCACGCCATCGCCATGGTCCACGAGACCAAGGGAGAGACCGAGCAGGCGGAGCAATGCTACCGCCGTCTGCTCGATGGTGCCGCGGAACGCCACGACCCGGGGGATCCCCGACTGATCGCGTACCGGGCCAACCTGGCGGCGGTACAGCGGGCCGCCAACCGGCTGGAGCCGGCCCGGGACCACCTGGAGGGGACGCTGCGCACCGCCCGGCAGTCCCTGGGGGAGGACCATCCCGCGACAGTCTCCCTTCAGGACGCCCTGGCGGGGCTGCTCTACGCCGGGGGCGACCCGGAAGGGGCCGAGCAACACTACCGACAGGTGGCCGCCAGCGCCGAGCGGCTGTTCGGCCCGTATCATGGGGCCACCGCTGCCGCCCTGCATAACCTGGGGACCTGCTTGGACAGCCGTGGCGCCTACCGTGAGGCCGAGACATGCTTTCGCCGAGCGCTGGAACTCCGGCGCAGCCTCCATGGCCCCCACCACGAGGACACCGCATCGACGCTGCACAACCTGGCAGGGGTGCTGGATGTCACCGGCCGCGGGAGGGAGGCCCAGACCCTCTACCGTGAGGCCATCGATGCCTGGGAACGGCTGGTCGGCGCGGACCACCCGGCGACGGCCACCAGCGTCAACAACCTCGCCGATCTGCTGCGTGAGCAGGGGAACCATCGAGAGGCCGAGGCGTTGTACCGGAGGAACCTGGATACATGGGAGGCGCTATTCGGTCCCTCCCACCCCAACGTGCTGATGACAGCGGCCGAGCTCGGCGGTCTCTGCGCCGACAGCGACCGGCCCGAGGAGGCGGAGGCCTGGCTCCAACCGGCCCTCGAAGAGCTCCGCGCCCGCCTCGGCGTCACCAGCGGGCTATACCTGGACACCGCGCTGCGGTTGGCGCGGCTGCGGGCGGGGCGCGGCCGACGCGATGCTGCCCTGGCCCTGCTCGACGAGGCCCTGGGGGCCGCGGAGGGCAGTACCGCGCGGCTCACGGCCCGCTATCAAAAGCTGCGCCGTCATCGCGACGCCATCGCGGGCGACGGTCAACCGGCGGAGGGCCCGTGAGCGCGGACGCCCACGGCAGCGACGCCCTCGCCGCGGAGCTCCCCGCGACCTACGAGCTAGTCCGGCGGCAGCGGGTGGACAGCGTCTCCCGGGAAGCGCTGCGCCTTGGCAGGCAAGGAGCCGATGAGGGCACCCTGGTCTGGGCGGCGGAGGAGGACAATTCCGGCCCACCGGGGGCCCTGTATGCCGCCGTGCTCCTCCGGCCCGGCGAGGAGATCGGCGGGCGCTGGCCGGAGCTGGCCGCCGTGGCGGCGGTCGCCGCCGGCGCGGCGATCGCCGAGCTCTGCCAGCCCATGACCCCGCTGCGCTACCGTTGGCCGGACGGCCTCGCCCTGGGCCCCGACGAGGCGGGGCGCATCGCCCTCGCGCCGGAGGCACAGCTCCTCGCGGTCGCCTGGCGCATTCACATCACGGCCCCACCGGAGGGGGAGCCACCGGTCGCCGCACTGAACACCGACGGCGGTGCCGACACCACCCCGGGGGAGCTCCTCGGCCGCACCAGCCGCTTCTTCCTGGACTGGATCAACCGGTGGGCGGAGGAGGGATTCGCCCCCGTCCGCCGGGCTTGGCTGGCTCGAAGGATCCTGGAATACCTGCCGCCGCAGGCACCCGCCGGTGAGGCCGTGGACATCGACCCCCGCGGTAACCTGATCGTACGCACCCGCGACGGCGACACCAGCCTGCCCCTCGCGGATCACTTGGTCACCGGATCCGTCCCCCCGCGGTGACCAAGGCGCCGGGAGAGATCCCGGGCCGCGGCGCACACCGCCGCCGCCGGCGCCTCGCCGGGCCGCGCGTCGAATCCGGCGGAATACCCCAGGGCGGTGACCACGCCGGCCACCTCGTCCTGATGATCGAACACCGGCGCCGCCACCGCCGCGATCCCCGGCAGCAGGTCGCCGCTGACGGTGGCGACGCCGTCGCGGCGGATCCGCTCCGCCATGGCCTCGGCCTCCTCGGACGATGCGCCGGCCAGCTCGTGCTCCAGCTGCGGCTGCACCACCGCACGGGCACCCCAGGCGAGGAAGGCCCGCCCGGTGGCCGAGCGCAACAGCGGCATCACCGAGCCGAGTCGGACATTGACGGTGACCGCATCCGAGCTCTCCAGCCAGCGCACCACCGTAGGCCCGCGGTTGCCCCACACGGCGAACAATACGGTCTCGTCGAGCTCGTCACGCAACCGGTGCAGCGCCGCGTCGGCCAGGCGCACGATATCCATCCGACGCAGGGCGGCGAGGCCGAGCTCGAGGGCCAGCGGCCCCAGGTCGTAGACCCCGGTGTCCGGGTGCTGCTCCACCAACCCCGCGCGCGCCAGGCTCACCAGGTAGCGGTGGGCCTTGGCCGGCGCCATCCCGGCGCGCCGTGCCAGTGCCCCCAGGCCCATGCCGGTTTCCTCGGCAGCCAACGCGGCCACTAACGTCATCCCCGTTTCCACCGAGCGCACGCCCTGCTGCGCCCGTTCGTCCCTGCCCATGCCTCACTCCTTGCGGTTGCTTGACGGAAGCGCACCCTGAAATTATGTTTAACGTAACCAATTATGAATAGGAAAACACGGAGGAAGGAGATGCCCGCTACACGACCCATTACCCCCGGTGGCCCCGGTGACACCGGCAACCCCATGCGCTATTCCATTTTCTCCGTGCAGGACCATTATCCCGGCGAGAAGTACCCGGGGCACAGGCGCACGGTGCCCGATCTCTACCAGGAGGTCATCGACCAGGCGCAGCTCGCCGACCGCCTGGGCTATGACACCTTCTTCGTCGCCGAGCACCACTTCCACGAATACGGCGCCGTGCCCAACCCGGCGGTGATGCTCGGCCATCTCGCTGCCCGGACCCAGCGCATCCGCCTCGGTTCCGCCATCTCCATTCTCACCTTCCACGACCCGCGGGTGGTGGCGGAGAGCTACGCCATGGTGGACGCCCTCTCCGGGGGACGTCTGGTCCTCGGTGTCGGCTCCGGCTACCTGAAGCACGAGTTCGAGGGCTTCGGCGTCGACGGCGCGGAGAAACGGGATCGCTTCGACGAGAACCTAGGGCTGGTCCGGCGCCTGCTCAGTGGGGAACGCGTCAGTCACGAGGGCACCTACCAGCGCCTCGACGACGTCCAGATCAATGTCCCCTGCGTCCAGCGCCCCCACCCGCCGATCAAGGTCGCGGTGCTCCGGGCGGAGGCCGCGTACCACATCGGCCACGCCGGCCACGATCTGATGTGCGTGCCCTATGCCTCGGTGGACCGCTGGGAGGACATAGCCCCCCTGGTGGCGAGCTTCCATGCGGGCCGGTCCGAGGCCGGCATCGCCGGCCACGAGGACGACGCCATCGTCGCCCTGCACACCCACGTGGCGGATACCCCGGAGGCGGTACGCCGCAACGCCGCCGCGCCCTTCGACCTGTACGTCGACTCCCGGCTCTACGCCAAGAAGCAGACCTATGACGACATTATGGCCAGCGGTCTGTCGCTGTTCGGCACCCCCGACGAGGTGGCGGACAAGCTCGTGGAGCTCCACGACAACGGGGTCCAGCACGTGATGATGCTGCAAAACTTCGGCCATATGCCCCCCGAGACGGTGAAACGCTCCATGGAACTAGTGGCCGACGAGGTCATGCCCCGGGTGAACCGGCGCGTCGCCGACCGACGCGCACAGGGGTGAGGGGGGCACCATGGCAGCACTGGCAATGGCGCGGGACGCCTCCGACGTAGACACGCCCTTCGATCCGCGGGCGCTGCGCAACGCCCTCGGTGGCTTCGCCACGGGGGTCACGGTGGTCACCACCCGGGCCCCGGATGGGACACCGGTGGGGCTCACGGTGAACTCCTTCAGCTCGGTGTCCCTGGAACCGCCATTGATCCTGTGGAGCCTCATGCGCGATTCACCGAGCCGTGCGGCGTTCCTGGCCGCCTCCCATTTCGCCGTCAACGTCCTCGCCGTCGAGCAGGAAGCGCTCTGCCGGCGCTTTGCCACCCCTCGCCCGGACAAATTCGAGGGCGTGCAATGGTGGGCCGGGGCCGGCGGGGCGCCGGTGCTGGCCGGCTGTGTCGCGCGTTTCCAGTGCCGGCGCTCGCTGCGCCATGACGGCGGCGATCACGATATCCTGCTCGGGCGGGTGGAGGCCTTCGATCACGACCCGATGGTGGAGCCGCTGGTCTTCGTTGCCGGCGATTTCCGCAGGACCACCCCGATGAGCTGACTCACGCAACGACAACAACGCACAGGAAGGAGGAGACACCATGCTGCGACGCCTCGCACGACGGATCGGCACCGCCGTCCTCGGCCTCGGCCTGGCCACCACCACCCATGCCCAGGACCCCATCCTCATCGGCGGTTTCATGCCCGTGACCGGTCCGGCCTCGTTCCTCGGGGATCCGGAGAAGAAGACCCTGGAGCTGTACGTGGAGCGCCTCAACGACGAGGGTGGCCTCCTGGGCCGGCCCCTGGAACTGGTGACCTACGACACCGGCGGCGATGCCGCCAAGGCGCGAACCTTCGTCAAGCGTATGGTCAACCAGGACGAGGTGGACGTCATCATCGGCGGCCTCACCGGCTCCACGATGGCGGTCATCCCCATGATGGAACGCTCGCAGATGCCCTTCGTCAGCCTATCGGGCTCCGTGGCGCCCATCGAGCCCACCCGCGAGTGGACCTTCAAGACCCCCCAGACCGATCGCATGGCCGCGGCCAAGGTCTTCGACGACATGCGCGCCCACGGCATTCGACGGATCGGCCTGCTCTCGGGCACCGGCGGATTCGGGCGCTCGGGGCGGGAGCAGTCCCTCGCCATCGCCGCTGAGCACGGCATCGAGATCGTCGCCGACGAATCCTATGGCCCCAAGGACTCGGATATGTCGGCCCAGCTCACCCGCATCGCCAACACCGAGGGGGTGGAGGCGATCTTCATCTTCGGCTTCGGCCAAGGCCCGGCCATCGCCACCCGTAACTACCACCAGCTCGGCCTCGATCTACCCCTGTACCAGTCCCACGGCGTAGCCTCGGACAAGTACATCGAGCTCGCCGGCGAGGAAGCGGTGGAGGGGGTACGCCTGCCCGCCCCGCCACTGCTGGTGGCGGACGCACTGCCGGCCGACGACCCCCAGAAAGAGGTCCTGATGGGCTACAAACGGGCCTACGAGTCGCGCTACGGCGAGCCCGCCTCCACCTTCGGCGGCTACGCCCACGACGGGCTGATGCTCTACGCCGAGGCCGTACGCACGGCGGCGACCACCGAACCCGCAGCGGTGCGCGAGGCGATGGAGAATATCTCCGGTTACGTGGGGGTGACCGGTATCTTCAACCTGACGCCGGAGGACCACATGGGCCTCGACCGGGAGACGGCCTTCCGCATGGCCGAGATCCGCGACGGCCAGTGGCGGCTGGTGGATTAACTCACGACAGCGGGGCGCCGCTGGCGGCGGCGTCTCCCGCCCTGACTTCACCCACCCGGGGAGTCCGCCCCCCCGAGCCGGCGGACCAGCTCGCGACGGACCCGCTCCGGGTGCTCCACCGGCTCGGCGCGGAGCCGGCCCACCTCTTCGGCGGTATACGGCTCGAAGGCCTCCGGCAGCGTCTCCGCCGAGAACTGCCGCAACGTCCAGTTCATGACCTCGGCGAGCCGGGCATCGTCCAGCGGCGCCAGGGCCGCTCCGGGGACCTGGACGAGATAGGCCCGCCCTTCCCGGGTCTCGGCCATGCGCCCGATGATCCCCCGCATGTCCGGCACGGCCGGGGCCATGCCGGAGCCGTCCATGAGATGGCAGCCGGCGCATTCCAGGGCGTAGTCCGCCTGCGGGCCGGCGGCCGCGCCGGCGGTCGATAACGCGGCCGCCAAGGTAACGCCGGCCACGCTCCAGGCACGCATGCTCATCGCTCCACCCCCTCCTCGGCGAGGCGGAGGACCAGCCCCGCCCGCCGTGCGTTCATGTCGTTGGCGTTGAGGCCCTCATCCGCCAGCGTGGCGGCCTGCCCCGGCGTGATCCCGTCATAGCCCGACGGCAGGCTCGTGGGGTTGAACCGCGTGAGGACGTAATCCAGCACCGCGGCGATCTCTGCGCTATCGAGCTGGCCGCCGAAGGCCGGCATGTTGCTGGCATAGGCCTGGCCGCCCACCTGGATACGGCCCACCAGCCCGTTGGTTACCACATTGATCAGGTACTCCCGGCCGCCGGGGGCCGCGAGGAAGTGCCCCAGGCTGCCCGATAGCGGCGGGATGAACCCCGGCGCCCCACTGCCGTCCGCTTGGTGGCAGGCTGCGCAGTGGGCCTCGAACACCGCCTGCCCATCGGCGGCCAGCGCGGGGGCCACGACCCCCACGGTGGCGAGGGCGAGGGCCGCGAACGGCCCTCTACTCATCGGCGAGACCCACCACCACTGCGGTGGAGCAGTGATAGGACATGCTCTTCGCCGCCAGGCACCAGTTGGTGTCGTTGTCCCGGCGGATGTCGTAGGTGGGGGTCTCGCGCTCGTTGCGGGTGCACACGCAGCGGTTGCAGGTGCCCTGCCCGCAGCAGTCGTTGTACGAGATGATGTAGTTGCGCCCGTCGGCGGGATTGCGGCAGGTACCCACCCAGGTCACCAGCGACGGCTCCGAGCCCGGCGGGCAGGTGCTCGCGGAACCCCCGCAGCAGGCGCATAGGAACCCGTCCACGCCGCAATAGCGCCAGTAGTCACAGGAGGTCGGGTCCCCCGGGTCGCCGGCCATGCCGTCGCCGTTGCCGCTGGTGGCGGCGGCGATACGATCCACCGGCAGCAGCGGCAGCGCCGCCCCGCCCACCATCACCGCACCCATACGACGCAGGAAGCTGCGGCGGGAACCACGGTTGACCGTGCCCCGGGAGTAGCGCTCGATGAGATCATCCATCCACTTCATTGCTTCTTCCCCTCCTCAGGCCTTGTGCAGATGCACGCCGCCCTTGTCCTCGTTCTCGGTGTCTGCCTTCTGCCGCTCCAGCCAGGCCTGTATCGAGGGCAGCCGCAGCTCGCTGGCATGGAACAGGCTCTCCAGATGCTCGCGGGAGTTGACCAGCCCCTTGGCGCTGATCCGCCCCTCGGCATCGATGATCACCGCGTACGGCAGCTTGCCGATCTGATAGCTCATCCCCAGCTCCGCGGAGAGCAGATAGGGATGACCCTCGAGGCCCTGCTCGGCGATGAGTGCCTGGTGCTCGTCACTGTCACCGTCACTGGCAAAGACCACGCGAAGCCAGTCCGACTCCTGGCCCGAGACCGCCTTGAGCATGGGCAGAAGGCCCTTGCAGACCGGGCAGTTCGGGGCCATGAAGAACAGCAGGGTGCTGCGACCGTCCGCCTGGATGCCCCCGACCTTCACCGGCTCGCCGCGCAGGTCGCGGGACTCATGGATAGGCGCCGGATCACCCACCTTCGGCCCCTTGTCGATCATCAGGGCCCCTGCCGGGCCCAGGCGCTCGTGGAGCACCCCGATCTGGCGCACCAGGGCCATAAGCAGGACGCCGAGGGCGATCACCGCCAGCCACAGCGCGACATTGGAAACGATCAGCGCGTTAGTCATGATGCCTCCTCAGGGCGGCCGTCTGAGGGGCCAGCCCGATCACCACATTGGAAACCACGAAGAACAGGACGAAGGCCACCACCCCCGCCGCCACGGTGAAATAGTCCAGCGCACCGAGGGCCCGCTCCGCCGGGGGTAGCCCGGCCAGCGCCGACAGCGCCACCAACAGCAGGTTGCGAGGCAACAACCAGCCGCTGAGCTGCTGACCGCGGGACGGGCCGAAGCAGCCGCAGTCGATGTCCCGCCGGCCGCGGGCCAGGTTGACGGCGATGGCGAGGGTGAACACCGCGAACAGCACCGCCGCCAACGTCCCCCCGGCCACGCGGGTCGGTCCATAGACCAGGGCCGCGGCGGCGGCCACCTCGGCGACGGGGATCAGCCAGGCCACCGGGCGCACCAGCACCTCGGCGAGCAGGTCATACTCCCGCAGCGTGGCGCGAAAGCCGCGCAGATCGCGGAGCTTGTAGACAGCGGCGGCGAGCAGGAGCACCGCCACAACGCCCTGGGCGATTCCGCTCAATACCGGATCGATCATCGCGGATCCCTCACGGACGACGCATCAGGAACGGGGTATCGGCGAAGCCCTCGAAGCTGCGCAGGTACTCGCCGCTGTCTGCATCGTAGACGTCCATCCCGAAGTCCGCGCGAATGGCGAACAGCAGGGGCTCTTCATCCGGGGTGGTCTGGATCGACAGCGCCGGCGTCTCCAACGCGATGCGCTGCAGCCGCTCCCGGCTGTCGACGTCATAGACCCACACCTCGGTGCCCGGATCCTTGTGGCTGTGCGCGCCGCCCTCGTGCATGAGCACGAACAGCCGCTCGGTCGCCTCATGGGCGGCCTCCATCTGCCAGCCACCGGGCACCCAACCATCCTCACCTTCGCCGGCCAGTGGCCAGGCGTCCCCCGGCTCCGGCATCGCGTCGCCCCAGTGCAGCGGGCGCACGTGGCCGTCGTGGCTGACGAAATACCAGGTGTCGCCGATCATCACCGGCTTCTCGAAGATGTGGCTGTCCTCCGGATCGAAGAACGCCAGGCTCTCGCGGGCGCTCTCCGCGCCGCTGCCGTCGTAGTCGATGACCTTGAACGAGCCATCGGCGCAGAGGGTGCCGAAACGCTGCCCCTCGGGGGCCGGATACATGAACGCGCAGCCGGGCAGCGGGATCTCGCCCAGGAACTCGCGGGCCTCCAGGTCCACGATGCTGACGCTGGTCGCCGGCGTGACGTTGAACACCAGCAAGTCGTCGCCGCCGTTGGCGGTGACCAGCCCCTGGGGCTGAAGCAGCGAGAAGTGGCGCTTCTCGGGGATGTCCACCTCGTCCACCGGCTTGAGGGTGCGCGTGTCGAAGATGGTGACGATATCCTCTCGGTCACCCCGTGTCCCGCGGGAATAGTAGGTCTCCGCGGAGTAGAGCTCGGAGCCGTCCGGGGACATGGCGATGGCCGGGTTATAGCCGGTGGACATCATGCCCAGGTAGGCGGCGTTGGTGTCCTCGGCGTCACCGTCGAGGAGCACCACCTTGGAATCGGGCATGTGGAAGAAACTCACGTCGCCCACGTAGACCCAGTGGGGGCTCGGTTCCGGCAACTCCTCGACGGTGAGCTGCTCGGGCTCGATCTCCTCCATTTGGGCATGGGCCAGGCCGGCCGTCATGGTGCCGGCCACTAGCAGCGCCAGGCAGGTTCGGGATTTCATGGATACTCTCCCCCTTCTCAGATGCTCATCAGCACAGTCTTGGTCTCGGTATACAGGTCCACCACCTCGCGGCCCAACTCGCGGCCGATGCCGGATTGCTTGAAGCCGCCCAGGGGCAGGGCCGGGTCCAGGACGTTGTGGCAGTTTACCCACACCGTCCCAGCGCGGATCTTGGGGATCAGCCGGTGCACACGGGCGAGGTCATTGGACCAGATGCTCGCCCCCAGCCCGTACGGGGTATCGTTGGCCAGTCGGGCCACCTCGTCCAGGTCCTGGTAGGGCATAACGGTGAGCACCGGGCCGAAGATCTCCTCGCGCACCACCCGCATCTGGTGGTTGGCATCGGCGAGGATGGTGGGCTCGACGAAGAAGCCCCGGTCAGGGCAACCACCGCCGGCGGCCACCCGTGCCCCCTGTTGCCGGCCGCTGTCGATATAGGCGGCGACGCGCTCCTGTTGCGCCTTCGACACCAGCGGCCCCATCTGGGCCTCCGGATCCCGGCCGGAGCCCAGGCGCATGCCGCCGGCGATGCCGGCGAGGCCCTCCACCACGGCATCGTACTCACGGTTGGGCACGTACAGCCGCGAACCCGCCGTGCAGACCTGCCCGTGGTTGAGGAAGATCGCCTGGGCAGCGCCTGCGGCAGCGGCCTGGGGGTCCATGTCGTCGAGGACGATCACCGGCGACTTGCCGCCGAGCTCCAGGGACACCCGGGTCATGTTGTCCATGGCGGCCTTGCCGATGAGCTTCCCCACCTCGGTGGAACCGGTGAAGGCCACCTTGTCGATGCCGGGATGCCCGGACAGGGCGGCACCGGCGCCGGGGCCATCTCCGGTGACTACATTGAACACCCCTGCCGGCAGCCCCACCGACGCCGCCAGCTCCGCCAGTCGCAGCGCCGAAAGGGGGGTCTCCTCGGCGGGCTTGAGCACCACCGTGCAACCGGTGGCGATGGCCGGGACCACCTTCCACACCGCCATCAGTATCGGGAAGTTCCACGGCACGATGGCCCCGACCACTCCCACGGGTTCCTTGCGGGTCCAGCCCGTGAACTGCTGATCGGGCAGGTACGGCACCGAGGGCTCAACCGTGCGCCCGTCGATCTTGGTCGCCCAGCCCGCCATATAGCGGACGAAGTCCACCGCCATGGTCAGGTCCAGGTTGCGGGCCATGCCAACGGACTTGCCCTGGTCCAGGCTCTCGATCTCGGCGAGCTCATCGGCGTTGGCCTCGATGGCATCGGCGAGGCGTAGCAGCAGCCGCTCGCGCTCCACCGGGCGGGCCCGGGACCACTCGCCCCCCTCGAAGGCCTCCCGGGCGGCGTTCACCGCCCGGTCCACGTCACCGCCCTGGCCCGCCGGCACCTCACACATGCACTCACCGCTGGCCGGCTCGTAGACCGACAGGGTCTCCCCGCCCCGCGCGGCGACCCATTCGCCACCGATGAACAGTTGGTGGTCGCGCTCCACGAAGGCCCGCGCGGCCGCCGAGACGCCGTCGAACACCGAGTGCCGGGCTTGCGCTTCGCTCATAATCTCCCGTCCTTGTCTCAGAAGTTCCAGATGGCGATGACCTGGAAGTAGTGGTTGGTCTCATCACTGCCGAGGGTCTGCTCAAGGCCATCCCCGGGGCTGAACCGCGAATACATCGGCGAGAGGAACAACCGCTCGGTCGCCGCGTACTCCATGAACAGGTTGAACTCCTCGGCGAAGTCGTCGCTCACGCCCGCCGGGGTCTCACGGCTGGTGAAATCGAAGTAGAGGGCACCAACGCGGACGCGCTCATGGGGGTGCAGGTACAGGCCCAGGTGATGGATGTCCGCGTTGGTGTTGAACGGGCCCGTATAGTTACCGGCGACCTCGCCCTGGAACCAGGTCCCGTAGCCGCGGCTGAAGCCGTAGAACAGCGGATCGAAGCCCTCGTAATCAGAGGAATCCGGGTCATCGCCGGAGAAGCTGCTTAAGCGGTAGGCGAGCTGCGGGGCCAGCGGCAAATCGGCGAACTGGTAGCTGCCCTCCACGTACCAGGCGTGGGCATCGACATCGCCGGCGTCCGCCGGGCTGCCCCGTTGCAGGGTGGCCTCGAAGCGGAAATCCGCGTTATCGATACCAAACGAGCTGTTGCCCCGCAGGCTGAAGGTATTGAGGTCATCGCGGGGGGCATACAGGCCACCGAGGGCATCGGTGTCCACATCCACCACCCGCAGGTACGTGGCGCCGACGCTGCCGGCGTCGGCATTGTACTCCACGTTGGCACCGGCCAGCTCGGTCTCCCCCTGGGCGTCGTTGTCCGAGCCCAGGTAGAAGGCATCCCCGCGCCAGGGCGAGGCGGTCTCGAAGCGGGCGATAGCGGTGCGCCGGAACGCCCGGCGCGGGGCGAGCCAGTAGGCCCCACCACGGTCCAGGTCGCTACCGAAGCCCTCGCCGAAGTTCAGGGCGTCGCCCTGAATCAGCCAACCGTCCCCCACCGAGAACGGCTGGGCGCCGACGGAGAGGTCGACGGCGTTGTCGACTCCGCCCACGAGCGATCCGGAACGCCAGCCCAGGTAGGCGTCCTCCAGGTCCAGCTCGCTCTCCTCGCCGGTGGTGAAGCCGCCGGCATCACCGTCACCGTCCGTGGTGGAGGCCAGGGCGCTCACCGCCCCGTAGACGCTGGCCCCGTCCCCGAGCATCCGCTCGCCGGAGAGCCCACCCTTGATATAGCCCTCCGCCCAGTTGACCTCGCCGCGGCCCTGGCCGGAATAGTCTTCCTGGCTGGAGAAGTAGCCCGCACCGATCTCGACATCCACGTTGAGCGTGGAGCCGTCGGCACCGGAATGGAGCTCATAGGCATGGGCATGCCCTGCTGCCGCGACACTTGCGGCCACGGACAGGGCCAGTGCCCCCCTGATCGGAAACGCAGCGGCCATCTCTCCCCTCCTCTGCGATCGTTCTGCATTGTCATTGCGCTCGATCAAAGTCTAGGCGACGCGGTCGACGCCCTGTATTGCCACCTCGCAGCATTTTCCCCGCCCCCGCCTAGCCGGAAAGTGTTAGTTTCCTCCCGCCGGGCATTGCAACCGCTCAACGGCGCGGCATACAGCTGCTAGGCTCGACTGGAATCATGGGGAGGAGGAGCGGACATGCAGCAGCCGCTTGCGCGGACCGCCGTTCGCGCTGCCATCCGGCAGGTCGACACCACCGAGCCCGACCCGGTCCGGGCCGCTGCAGAGATCAACCGACGGCTCGGCGCGGAGACCCGGCCGCTGATCCTGCTCTGGTGCTCGGGCGACTATCCCCTGGAGGCGGTCGCGGCGCGGGTCACAGAGCACCGCCCCGGCACGGAGATACTCGGCGCCGTCGGCTCGGCGGTGCTCGGCCCCGGCGGCTACCGACGCCACGGGGTCAGCGCCCTGGCCTTTCCGGCCGGCACCGCGACGGTCAGCGCGGCACTCAATGGCGTCCGCGGCATCGGCTTCTCCGAGGGTTTCCAGTGCGCGAGCTGGCTGAAGAGCGAGATGCACCGCCTCACCGGTGATCCACCGAGCGCGGAGGACACCTTCGCCCTGCTAGTCGTCGACGGGCGCACCCTCTGCGAGGAACGCCTGGTGGCCTCCATGGCCCAGGGCCTGGGCAATCTCCACTTGGTCGGCGGCTCCGCTGGCGACCACTTCCGTGGCCGGCCGGGGCGGATCTGGCACCAGGGCCGCGGCCACGGCAATGCCGCCGTGCTGACCCTGATCCGTCCCGGCAAGGCGTTCCGGGCGTTCAGCACCCATCATTTCATCCCCGGCCCGCAGCGACTGCTAGTCACCCGCGCGGACCCAGCACGCCGGGTGGTCCTCGAGCTCAACGGGCGCCCCGCCGCGGAGGAGTACGCCCGCGCGATCGGCACCAGCGTGGAGCGGCTGACCCCCACGGTCCTCGCGGACAGCCCGCCGGCGGTGAAGATCGGCGATTCGCACTACGTCCGCTCCGTACGGCTGGTCTCCACGGATCCGGACGAGGGGCTGGCGTTCACCTGCGCGGTGGACCAGGGCATCGTCTTCCGGGTGACCTGTGCCGGTGACCTCGTGGGCGATCTCCAGGCGCGCCTGGAGTCCACCGCTGCGGACCTCGGCGGGGTGGAGGCCACCCTCGCCTTTGATTGTGCACTGCGCCATCTGGAGATGGAGGCCAAGGGGCTGACGCCCGCCGCCGTGCCCCTTTTCCGCGACTTCCGCGTTTGTGGCATGGCCAGCTACGGGGAGCAGTTCGAGCGCATGCACCTCAACCAGACCTTCACTGGCATTGCCTTCGGCCATGGGTGACGGCGACGAGTTGGAGCGGCTGCGCGCGGAGAATGCCCGGCTGCAGCGCATGGTGGACGTGCTCATGGAGCGCGCCGAGCAAGAACAGGGCGGCCGGGGCGGGGACTACGCCCTATTCGAGACCGCCGCGGTCCTGGAGGAGACGGTCAAGGCCCGCACGGCGGAGCTGGTGGAGGCCAACCGGCGCCTCATGGACGAGATCGCCCGCCGGCGCAGCGCCGAGGACGAGCTCCAGCGGGCGAAGGCACGGGCGGAGCGGGCCAGTGCCAACAAGTCGAGCTTCCTCACCGCCGTCAGCCACGATCTCCAGCAACCCCTTACCGCGGCGCGGCTGCTATTGCAGGCCATCGCCGACAGCGCCGCCGACGACGAGGTCCTGGACCTCGCCGCCAGCGGCCAGGCCACCCTGGAAACCATGGAGAGCCTGCTCGGCAGCCTCATCGATATCGCCAAGCTGGATTCCGGGGTGGTGCGACCCCAGCCCGGGCATTTCCGCCTGGACGCCCTGCTCCACCGCCTCGGTGCGGAATATCGCCTGCAGGCGGAGAGCGCCGACCTAACCTGCCGGGTGCGCTGCCCGCCGGCTACCGCTCACAGTGACCCGGTGCTGGTGGAGCGGGTGGTGCGCAACCTCCTGGGCAACGCCGTACGCTATACCCGCCGGGGCGGCATCCTGCTGGCCGCGAGGCGGCGGCGGACCGGCTGGCAGGTCTCGGTGCACGATACCGGGCCGGGCATCCCGCAGGCGGAGCAGCAGCGGATCTTCCGCGGCTTCTACCAGCTGCGCCAGGCGGGGGTCGCGGACGGTCAGGGACTGGGCCTCGGCCTTACCATCGTGCGCATGATCGCCGAGCTGCTGGGCACCAACGTGTCCCTGCGTTCACTACCGGGCCGCGGCTCTTCCTTCCACATCACCCTGCCGGCGGGGGATCCCGCCCAGGTGGCGCTGACGCCGCTCGCCCCGCAGACGGCCGGCACCGGCGGCGACCTCTCAGGGCAGGACATCCTGGTGGTGGAGAACGACCAGGCGGTGTGCCTCGGGCTGGCGACACTGCTGCGCCAGTGGGGCGCGCGGGTCCACAGCCACACGGCACCGGTGGAGACGCCCTCGCCACCACCGTCGGTGGCGCTCATCGACTACCACCTGGACTCCCCGGGCGACGACGGGCTGCGCTACGCCATGCGGCTTCGCCGCCGACACCCCGCCGTTCGGACGTTCATCATCACCAGCGAACGCGGCGAATGGCTGAAGCGCCAGTGCACGGACCTCGAGGTCGGCCTCTTGCACAAACCGCTGGATACCGCCCGCCTGCGGGCCCGGCTCGCAGCGGACCGGCCATGACCGACCCCGGCAATCACCCTTGAACGGGCGCACCGCGGAAACACGAGCCCTCCGACGCTACGCGAGTTCGCGGCCGATTAGGGCCGCCTCCACCCGCGTGCTGACACCGAGCTTGCGGAGCACGGCGCTGACGTGGGCCTTCACCGTCCACTCGCTGAGGTGGAGGGTCTCCGCGATCTGGCGATTGGACTGCCCCTCACCGAGCAGACGCAGGACGGTACGCTGGCGTCGGGTAAGCGCACTGATATCGGTGCTCCCGGGGGCCGGCTCCGGGGTCTCGCCCTCGGCCAGCGCCCAGGTGGGGAAGTACTGGCCGCCGTCCACCACCAAACGCAGGGCGCTGCGGATGAGGGCGGTGTTCAGGGACTTGGGGATGAAGCCGGCGGCCCCGGCGGCAATGCACTGGCGAACCACCCCCGCGTCCTCGCGGTGAGAGACCACCACCACGGGGCTGCCGTCGGCATGGTCACGGGCGGCGAGCAGCGCGCCGGCGTCTCCACCACCGGGCATGCACAGGTCGAAGAGGACCAGATCGAAGCGATCCTGGTCCAGGGCCGAAAGGGTCGCCTCCACGGTGTCCGCCTCGGCGATCTCCACGCCGCCATCGAACAACTCCCGCAACACGGGGCGCAACGCGTCCCGCATCAAGGGATGATCGTCGGCGATCAGCACCCGTGCCATGGTGCTTACCTCTTCCCGGGGGGTAAGCGGGAACGCTAGCACGGTGGTGTCAGCGGGGACAGCCCCGGCGGGGCGATGTGCATTCCGATAGCGGAGGGAATGCGCGCGGCCCCGCCCGTCCGAGCGCGGCCTTCAGGCGGCCCGGCGCTCCTCGTCCGCGCCCTCGGCCGCATCCAGAGCGAACTCCGCCGGGTCCAGCTCGGGGGCGATGCGGAAGACCAGCTGGAAGCCATAGCCATACTGCCCGACGCGGGCGATCCGCGCCTCGTCGAGGATGGTGACCCCGTCGTCGAAACCGAGCTGCGCGGCCAGGCGCTCGGCCTGCTCGCGGTCTTCCAGGCGGGCCTTGTAGACCTTGCGGTCACCGGTTTCGCTGAGCCCGAGGATGAGGAACCACTGCTGCATGATGTGATACTCCACTGCAGTAAATTTGTTCGAAATTGTACTATTTTCTGTTGCAACGCAGCATCACAGGTGCTGTATTGATTTTTCATAGATCCACGGAGAAGGCGGCGGGTGCCGCGCCTTGCCGGCATGGGGCGGCTGCTGCACCATCGCGTTGTCCTGTCGGCGGTGTCACGAGGACCCCATGAGCAACGAGACCACCCAAGCCGAGCACGCGGCCGAGGAGGCCCTGGAAATCGAGCGCTTCATCCCCTACCGGATGGCGGTGCTCGCGGACTGGATGAGCCGCTCCCTGGCAGGGGTATACCAATCGCGTTTCGGCGTCAGCATCCCCGAGTGGCGGGTGCTCGCCCATCTTGCCCGTCACGAGCCGCTATCCGCCGGGGCGTTGAGCGAGCGCACCAATATGGACAAGCCCCGGGTCAGCCGGGCGCTGCAGCGCATGGGCCGGCGGGGGCTCATCGAGCGCGAGACCGACACCGGCGATCAACGGGTAGCGCTGATCCGCATGAGCGAGCACGGCCGCGCCACCTATGAGCGCATCGCCCCCTTGGCGCTGTCCTGGGAGCGCGAGCTCCTCGCCGAGCTCTCGGAGGGCGAACGCGCCGAGCTCGAGCGGCTGCTGGACCACCTCCAGCACCGCGTCCGGGAGATGCGGGAAACCGGCGGCGGAGATATTTTTTAGCGAAAGCATTTGCCGTAGGATGGATCGGTAACAACGAAGAACCCATCCCGAGGGAGGAGAGCCATGCGCCACGGATTCCTCAACCGTTTCGCGCTGACCGGCGTCACCGCAGCGATGCTGCTGCTCAGCGGCACCGCCGGTGCGCAACAGCCCGTCGAGCTCAAGATCAGCCACTACCTGCCGCCTTCCCACGGCATCCATCAGGACTTCATCGAACCCTGGGCCCGGGAGCTCGAGGAACGCACGGACGGCGCCGTGGAGGTCACCATCCATCCCGGCAACACGTCCTTCGGCGATATCACCCGCCAGCTCGATCAGGTCCGCGCCGGCGTGGTGGACATGGCCCACGGACTGAGCGGCCTGCCCCGGGGGCGCTTTCCTGCCACCTCGGTGATCGAGATGCCGTTCATGGTGCAGGACGCGGACACCGCCTCCCGTGTGCTCTGGCAGCTCTATCAGGAAGGGCGCCTCGGCGACGAGTACGAGGGGCTCAAGGTACTGGCGCTCCATGCCCACAATGCCGGGCTGATCCACACCACCGACACCCCGGTACGCAGCCTAGAGGACCTGCAGGGCCTGCGCCTGCGCACGCCGAGCCCGGCCATCTCGCAGATGCTGGAATACCTGGACGCGACGCCGGTGGGGATGCCTCCGAGCCAGGTCTATGAGAACCTCTCCAAGGGCACCCTGGATGGGACGGTGTTCACTTGGGACGCGGTGGGCGCATTCCGCCTCAACGAGGTGCTGGAATACCACACCGACGCCCGCGCCTACACGGTCTCGTTCTACTTCGTGATGAGCCAGCAACGCTTCGATCGCCTCCCCGAGGAGGTGCGCACCGCCATCGACGAGCTCTCCGGCGAGACCCTGGTCGCCGAATTCGGGGACTGGTGGGACAAGTGGGACCGTGCCGGGCGCAAGGATGCCGAGGAGCGCGGGCACACCTTCATCGAGGTCAGCGACGAGGAACGCGAGCGCTGGCGCGAGCGCTTGGCCCCGATGATCGAGGCCCGGCTTGCGGAGCTCGAGGACCAAGGCGTGGGCAACGCCCGGGAGCTCTATGAACGTGCGCGGGAGCTGATCCGGCAGCACAGCGGGGACTGAGCAAGGGTAACGGGCGCCGTGCCGGCTGGCGTGCACCGCCTCGTGGAACGGTTCCTGGGCTGGGTTGCCGGTGCGGGCGTGGTGGTGCTCGGCATGGCCATCGTCCTCACGGTGGCCGACATCATCGCCCGCGCCCTGCTCGGCCGTTCCCTCAGCGGGTTGGTGGACATCACCCAGCTGTGCGTGATGGTCATGGCGTTCTGGGCCATCCCCTATACCTTCATGCGCGGCGGCCACGTGGGCATCACCGCGGCCACCGACTGGCTGCCACCCCGGGGCCGGGCATTGCTCGACGCCCTCGCCGCCATCGCCGGGGCGGCCCTGGTGGCCCTGATCGGCATCTACGGCTACGAGCAGGCCGTCATGGCCCTACGCTACGGCGACTCCTCCCAGACCATCGGCATCCCGATGATCTGGTATTGGGGCGCACTGCTGTCCGGCTGCGCGCTCTCGCTGCTCGCCACCGTTGTCATCGCCGCCGGCCGCCTCGCCACCATCGTCCGCGGGCCCCATGCCCAGTGAGCTGATCGGGATCACCGGCTTCGCGGTAACCCTGGTGCTGATCGCCCTGCGGGTACCCGTGGCAGTGGCCATGGGGCTGGTCGGCGTGATCGGCGCGATCCCCCTGGCCGGCTGGCCCACGGTGAAATTCATGCTCGGCACCCAGCCCTTCGGCGCGGTGCACCCCTATGGCCTTTCCGTAGTACCACTGTTCATCTTCATGGGCGTGTTCGCCAGCCACGCCGGGCTCTCACGCAACCTCTACGAGGGCATCTACGCCTTTATCGGGCACATCCGCGGGGGCCTCGCCGTCGCCACCATCGGGGCCTGCGCCGGTTTCGGCGCCATCTGCGGTTCCAGCCTCGCAACAGCGGCCACCATGTCCCGGGTGGCGCTGCCGGAGATGCGGCGCAAGGGCTATGCGGAGTCCCTGGCCGCGGCATCGGTGGCCGCCGGGGGTACCCTCGGCGTGCTCATCCCGCCGAGCATCATTCTCGTGATCTACGCACTGCTCGTGCAGGAATCCATCGGCGCGCTATTCGCGGCGGCCCTGATCCCGGGCGTGCTCGGCACCGTGCTCTACATGCTGGCGGTCTATCTCCGCACCCGATTGAACCCCGCGCTGGGCCCACCAGGCGAACGCCGCAACGCCCGCCAGCGGTTGCGCGCCTTCTACCGCACCTGGGATGTGGCGCTGTTGTTCGTCGTAGTCATCGGGGGGATCTACGCCGGGTTGTTCTCGCCCACGGAGGCGGCGGCGGTCGGGGCAGCGGGCGCCTTTCTCTTCGCCGCCGCCCGCCGCCAGCTCTCCTGGCAGACCCTGCTGGCGGGCATACGGGAGACCGCCGTAACCAGCGGCATGATCTTCTTCATCCTGATCGGGGCGGCACTGTTCAACTTTTTCATCGAGTCCAGCAACCTGCCCGGCTATTTGGTGGGGCTCGTCAACGGCCTGGACTGGTCGGCCTGGCAGGTGATGGTAGTGCTCCTGGTGTTCTACCTGCTGCTCGGCTGTTTCATGGACAGCCTCTCGATGATGCTGCTCACCGTCCCCTTTATCTTCCCGGTAGTGGAACACCTGGGCTATGACCCCGTCTGGTTCGGGATCGTGCTGGTCACCGTCATCGAGCTCGGACTGATCACCCCGCCTATCGGGATGAACCTCTTTGTCATCCACTCCGCGGCGCCGGATGTGCCCCTGCCACGGATTATGGCCGGGATCCTGCCGTTCATCCTCGCCGACGTTCTCCGACTGGCGCTGTTACTGGCCTTCCCGGCACTCGCCCTGGGGCTGCCCCGGCTGCTGGGCTTCGATTGAGAGGCACGGGCGACGAATGACAGGAGGGTTGAGAATGACAGGAGGGTTGAGACAAAAAAAAAAGCCGACCTAGGGGTCGGCCAAGGAGGAGGAGAGATTGAGAACCTCTGTTGGTCGAGAGTATACAGCATTGCACTGCAACATGAACGCTGAATCAGTCACAAGTCATGTGCCAATAGCTCACAAATTGTGGACCCGGGCAAAAAAATGCCGGCTCAGGGAGCCGGCCAAGAGGAGGAGAGATCAAAACCTCTGTTGCAATGCAGTATACACGAACTCCGAGGGATGTGAATACCTAGTCACGATAGGAATTCACGATCACAACCATAGGCATGGTGCATCGCGTCACAACTCATGCTTGCGTCCGCTGACTTGTACGGTAAGATCGACACCAACCTTGAAGGCGAAGCCCGGCGACAGATCGGGCTAGTCGGCCAAGGGGGGGAGAGGCTACAAAGCAAAAAACATTGGGCCCGCGAACGCGGGCTTTTTTGTGCCCGCCGGATCCGGCGGGCGCGACACCCTTCCCTCAGGCTCCGTCGGCTCGGCAGCGATAGCAGTGGGCCGGTGGGATGTTGCGCAACTCGAAGCCCCGGTCGACCTCGTCGAAATTCTCCTTGAGATAGGGGAAGACCGCGTTGGAGAACTGGAAAACCAGGAACTCACCCTCCTCGGCCAGCCCATCCCGGGTCTTTCGAAGGATTTCGTCACGCACGTGGGCAGGCATGGTGCTAAAGGGGATGCCGGAGACGATATAGTCGATCCCCTCCCACCCGAGGCGCTCCATCCAGCGATCCAGCTCGCCGGCGGAGGCATGGGCCACGGTCAGCCGGGGATCATGGATGCGCTCGCGGACGTAGTGGGCGAAATCCTCGTTGAGCTCTATCACCAGCAGCTCGCCGTCCTCGGGCATGCGCTCGAGCAGCGCCCGGGTAAAGGTGGCCACGCCGGGGCCGTACTCCACCACACGCTTGGCACGGGACCAGTCCACCGGCGCGAGGAGGCGCTCGATGAGATGTCGGGAGCTCGGGATGATGGAGCCGAGCATGGTGGGATGTTTGAAGAAATTGCTCGCGAACAGCCAGAAACCCGAACCCTTGGCGGTCCCGTTGGATGATCCATTCACGGCAGACACTCTGGCATTCTCCGTTGTAAACTTGCCCATCAAGCGCTAAAGCTTCGCAGCCCGGGCAACGTGAACGCAAGCCCGGCTCGTGGCCCTGTTCACAGATTCTGGTGCAAGAACAAACCACTACCCTCGCCCAGGCCCTGACGAGCGTCCCCCACTGGACGGTCGTGGTCACCACGCTGATCCTGGTGGGGGCGTGCGTGGTCATCCATTACGAGTGCCTCAACCTGGTCTGGAGGCGCCTCGTGGATACCGGGATACGCCATCCACCCCCGCGCCGCATGGTCGTGGTCATCCTGGCGATGCTCGGCGCGCATGTCGCCGAGATCTGGTTGTTCGCCCTGGGCTACCACTTGCTGCTGATCCTGGACGGCACCGGTGCCCTGACCGGCACGCCGGTGACCAGCTTGCTCGATTACGTCTACTTCTCCGCGGTCACCTACACCACGCTGGGCTTTGGCGACATCACGCCGGAAGGGGCGGTCCGAATGCTAGTGGGCACCGAGGCGATCACCGGCCTGGCGCTGGTCACCTGGTCGGCCTCGATGGCCTTCCTGGCCATGCAGCGGGAGTGGTAACGGCAGCATGCCGCTACCACTCACGGCCGCCGGCGCCTCAGGCGAAGCGCCGGTCGTGGCCGGCGCGGCCGAGCAGGACGCCTCGCCGGTCCTCCGGCAGGCGGGCCCAGATCCGATTGATACCGCTGATCACCGCCTTCACCGAGGCGCTGATGATATTGCCGTCCATGCCGACGCCGAAGATATCGCCGGGGACCCCCTCACAGGATAGCTCCACGAAGCACACCGCCTGGGCATCGGAGCCCCGGCCCATGGAGTGCTCCTCGTAATGCTGCACTCGCACGTCCGCGTCGAGGGCATCAAGCAGGGCGTCGATGGGGCCGTTACCGACGCCGGTGAGCACCTCCTCGCGGCCATCCTCGCGGACCTTCAGGCGAATGCCCTGACGGCCGTCCACGTCGAAGAGGCTCTGCCCGATATAGTCGACGGGGTGATCGAGCTCGAGATACTCGCGGCGGAAGATCTCCCACATCTCGTCGGCGCGGATCTCCGCACCGGTGCTGTCGGTGACCCGCTGGATGACGTTGCTGAACTCCACCTGCATGCGCCGCGGCATGGTGAGGTCGTAGTCGCGCTCCAGCAGGTAGGCCACCCCGCCCTTGCCGGACTGACTGTTGACCCGGATCACCGACTCGTAGGTCCGGCCCAGATCCTCGGGATCGATGGGCAGGTACGGCACGCGCCAGGGCTGATCCGGCGCCTGCGCGGCCAGGCCCTTCTTGATGGCATCCTGGTGGGAGCCAGAGAAGGCGGTGAACACCAGGTCCCCCACATAGGGATGGCGCGGATGGATGGGCAGCTGCGTGCACTGCTCCACCGTGCGCGCCACGTCATTGATACGGGAGAAGTCGAGCCCCGGGTGCACCCCCTGGGTGTAGAGGTTGAGCGCGAGGGTCACCAGGTCCACGTTCCCGGTGCGCTCGCCGTTGCCGAACAGGCAACCCTCGACACGGTCGGCACCGGCCATCACGGCGAACTCGGCGGCGGCGATGGCGGTACCCCGGTCGTTATGGGGATGGACGCTGAGGATGATGCCGTCGCGCCGGGCGAGGTTGCGATGCATCCACTCAATCTGGTCGGCGAAGATGTTGGGCATGGACATCTCCACCGTCGCCGGCAGATTGATGATCACGCGATTGTCCCGCGTTGCCTCCCAGACCTCGGTGACCGCGTCCACCACCTCGCGGGCGAAGTCCAGCTCTGTCGCGGAGAACGTCTCCGGACTGTACTGGAATGTCCACTCCGTCTCGGGCTGCTGCGCCGCGAGCTCCTTGATGCGCCGTGCACCGTTGATCGCCACCTCCCGGCTGCCGTCACGGTCGAGGTGGAAGACCAGCTCCCGGAACGCCGGCGAGGTGGCGTTATAGAGGTGGACGATGGCCCGCGGCACCCCGCGCAGGGATTCCATGGTCTTCTCGATGAGGTGGTCCCGCGCCTGGGTCAACACCTCGATGCGCACGTCGTCGGGGATGAGGTCCTCCTCGATGAGCCGGCGCACGAACGTATAGTCGATCTCGGAGGCCGAGGGGAAACCCACCTCGATCTCCTTGATACCCACCGAGACCAGCATCTGGAACATCTCCAGCTTGGTCTCCACCCCCATGGGCTCGAACAATGCCTGGTTGCCATCGCGCAGGTCGGTGCTCATCCACACCGGCGGCGCGTCGATGCTCGCGTCCGGCCAGGTGCGGTCAATGAGCTGAATCGGACGATAGGGGCGGTATTTCTTGGACGGATCGGACAACATCGCTGGGTACTCCTGATTCCCGTTAGCGGATTATCGGGGATGTGGCGATGCCGTGGCCAGCGGGCAGCCACAATTCCGTGGCCCGCTGACCGCTGATCAGTCGTCGCTGTCCGTTGATGGTACCGGGCGTCATAGCCGCTGGCTCCTCGCGTAGGTCCGCGATTCCCGCCGATTGGCGGGGAAAGAGATTCGTTCGATTGGGGGTATGGGGTGTAATTCAGCTGCGCGCAAGGCGCAGCAGAAGCAGCCCCGGCAGCAGGTGCCGGAGTCGGAGAAGGAGGGTGGTTGCGATATTCACGCGCATCATGCTGATAGTTAACGGCCGCGTACCGAAAATGTCAAGCGCGCCCTCAGCCCAGGGCCCGGCGCATCTCCGCCAGCCAGTCCCGCGGGCCGCCGCTATTGTCCGGCTCCACGGCAACAGCCCCTTGGCGCCGATCAACCACAGAGACCGGCTGGCCGCTTTCCACCTCGGCGAGGAAGCGCGACATGACCAACCGCCGCGCCGGCTGGCCCGCCCTGGCGGGCATCCGGTCCGCATGATGGAGGACGAGGCGATCGCGGGCCCGGGTAATCGCCACGTAGCCGAGACGGCGCTCCTCGGCCAGATTGTCCACTGCGCCGTCGCGTTCCATTGGCATCAGCCCTTCCGAGAAGCCGAACAGGTGCACCTCCGACCATTCCAGCCCCTTCGCAGCGTGGACCGTGCACAACGTCACCTTCCCCTCGCCAGCGTCGGCATCGTCGCTACCGCCGCTCACCACTTCCAAGGCGCTCGCCCAACGCCGGAGCGCATCGGCCTCCTCGGGCAGGCTATCGAGCCGGCGGCGCATCGCCGACTGGACCGCACGCAGCCGGGCATGCACGGGCCGCAACGCGCGCTCGACGTCCGTGTTGTCCTGCCGGGTACCACGCCGCGCCCGCCGATGTAGCCAGTCGTGGATCAGGGGCGTGGTGCGGCACCAGTCGAACAACGCCTCCGGGCCGCGCGCGGCGAGATCATCGATGGCGCGGCGCAGCACCTCCACCCCCTCAGCGGCCCGGGGCGACAGCGCGCCCCCCGCCTCCAGCGGATCCCCGCCACTGCCGAGCAGACGGCTGACACCCCGGGCCCCGAGCCCGGGCACCAGCTCCGCAAGCCGCGAGAGTGCCCGGATGTCCCGGCGATTCGCGGCGAGGCGCCCGGCGGCGAGCATCATGCGCACATCGGCGTGGGCGAGCAGGTCCGTACCCGCCTTGATCCGGTAGGGGACCGCCTGTTGCAACAACGCCGCCTCCATCTCGCGACCCATGCGGTTCTTGCGGTAGAGCACCGCCAGGTCATCCGGGCGCACCCCTTCCGCGATGGCCACCGCCAGGCGGGCCGCCACGCCCTCCGCCATGTCCGGGACGGTGTCGTAATGATGGAGGGCCACGCGGTCGTCCGACGGCCCCGGGCGCACCGCGTAAGGCTCCTTGTCGAGGCGGGCGCTGTTGTGGCGCACCAGGGCGACCCCACCGCCGACGATGGCAGGGGTGGAGCGGTAATTGCGCTCCAGCCGGTAGACGGCAGCGGACCAGCCCTCGATGAAGGTCCGCAGGTTCTCCGGGCGGGCGTGGCGCCACTCGTAGATGGCCTGGTCGTCGTCGCCCACCAGCATCACCGTGCGATTCGCCGGGGCCACCCGCTCCAGCAGCCGGAACTGCGCCGCATCGGTATCCTGGGCCTCGTCCACGGTGAGATCACGGATCTCGCCGGCGAGGTGCCCCTGTAACTCCGGGTAGCGCCGCAACAGCCGCGCCGGCAGGATGATCAGGTCGGCGAAATCGATCACCGCCGCCTCGCGCTTCTCCCGCTCGAAACGGCGCAACCGCTCCAATAGCCGGGCGCTGGCCACCGGCCCGAAGCCATATTCCCCTGCGGTGTCGACTAGGGTACCCAGGTCTGCCTCCTCGGTCACATCCAGGCCACGGGCGTTGATCGCATCCACCGCCTCCAGAGCCTGGAGCCGGCGCTCGCGATCCGAGAAGGGACCGGCAAGCAGGGCGTCGAGCATGCGCCGGGCGTCATCGGCATCCATCAGGGTGGCGTTGGCGGGCACACCGATATGCCTGCCCCAGCGGCGTAACAGCTGGTTGCCGAAGCTGTGGAAGGTGCCGATCCAGGGCAGCTCGAGGCCGGCCGGCAGCCCGGCCCGGATGCGCTCACGCATCTCCCCCGCCGCTTTGTTGGTAAAGGTGAGCAACACCATGGAGGCACCGTCCACGCCGGCCTCGGTGAGTCGGCGCACCGCCCGTTCGGTGGTACAGCGGGTCTTCCCCGAACCGGCACCGGCGAGCACGGCAGCCGGCCCGTCCTCGTGGGCCACCACCCGTTTCTGGTCGTCGTCGAGCATGGCGCGAAGGGTACGCCATCCGGCGGCGGGCGCACAGATGCCATAGCGGTGGCACTCGCCACCCAGGTCGGCCAGAATGCAGGCATGGGGCGAACGGGTAGGCATCGTGAACTGCCGCGGGAGGTGCGGGTGCTGCTCGAGCGCCTGCCCACGCCGGTGTTGCTGGTCCGGAAGAGCGACGGGGTGGTGATCTTCGCCAATGAGGCGGCCGCCCACTGCCTCGGCAGCACCTCCGGGGGCCTCGCGGACCTGCCCTTCTCCGCACTGTTCGACGCCCCGCCGCAGTACCCGGAACCCGACGGGGGCGTACCCATTCAACCCCGCGGCAGAGACGGGCGGGGCCTGGGCGGCCGGCTATCGGACCTCCCCGCCCCCCTGGACCACCTCCGCCTGGTGATACTCGGACCCGACCCACCCGCGGAGGGCACAGGCCACCCGCAGGAACCGAGCCTCATCGCCGCGGAACTGGCGGAGCGGCTCAAGGAACTCGACTGCCTCAATCGCATCAACGCGGCACTCCAGCGGCCCGACCTCTCCACCGCCGAGGCCCTGCAACGAGTGGCCGACGCCCTGCCCCAAGGCTTCCGTTATCCGAACGAGGCCGTTGCCTGCGTGTCCTTGGGCGATGGCCAACGCTATTGCAGCGACGCCGCCGTCGACCGCATGGAGCACTCCCTGAGCCGGCCCCTTCGGTCCGATGATCGGGAGCTGGGCCATATCGTAGTGGGGTACCCGACGAACCTGGCCTCCGGGGAAAGCGACCCGTTTCTCGCCGAGGAGGGAGATCTCCTCGACATGGTGGCGGCAAGGGTGGTGGCGCTGCTGGAGCGGCAGGACTATGAGAAGTCATTGCGTCAGGCCGCCCACGTATTCGCCAGCGCGCGGGAGGGGGTCATCATCACGGACCCGGACCGGCGCATCATCAGCGTTAATACGGCCTTCACCCGAATCACCGGTTACAGCGAAGCGGAAGTCCTCGGCAAGACCCCGGCCATCCTCTCCTCCGGCTACCACGACGAGGCCTTCTACGAGGCCATATGGCGGAACATTGAGGCGCAGGGTCACTGGCAGGGCGAGATCTGGAACCGCCGCAAGGGCGGAGAGCTATATCCCCAATGGCTGAGCATCACGGCCATCCATGACGATGACGGCGGGTTGATCAATTACGCGGCGGTATTCTCCGACCTCTCGCGAATCAAGCAGACCGAGGCGGAGTTGGAACACCTGGCCCACTACGACCCGCTCACGGGTCTGCCCAACCGGACACTCCTCAGCAGCCTCCTGGACGAGCGCCTCGCGGGCAGCCGCCAGCGCGGGGATCGCCTGGCCGTCCTGCTCTGCGACGTGGCGCGACTGAAGGACATCAACGACAGCCTCGGTTACCAGGCCGGCGACCAAGTGCTCCAGGGCATCGCGGAGCGCCTCGGACAACGGGTGCGCAGCGAGGACCTGCTCGCCCGTCACGGTGGCGACGAATTCGTCGTAGTCATGGAGCATCTCCACAGCGACGCTGACGCCGGTCACCTGGCGCAGGCGCTCATCGAGCGGGCCGCGGCACCGCTGACGTTATCCTCCGGCCAGCAGGCCTCCTTCGGCATGAGCGTGGGCATCGCCCTGTTCCCCGACCACGGGGAAACCGCGGCGGCGCTACTGCAGGCCGCCGAGGCCGCCATGTATGACAGCAAGGCGCGGGGCCGGGGGGATTACGTGTATTACCGGCCCGGGCTGACCCGCACCGCGCAACGCCGCCTGGAAATGGACATCGGCCTGCGGGAGGCCCTCGATGCCGGCGAGCTCGCCGTGCACTTCCAGCCCCTGCTCGCCGTGGCCGACCGCCGGGTGATCGGGGCCGAGGCCCTGGCCCGCTGGGCTCGTCCCGACGGCGCCGCAATACCGCCGGAGGAGTTCATCCCCGCCGCCGAGGACAGCGGCCTGATCCTCGCCCTCGGCGAGTACGTCCTGGACCACGCCTGCGCCGCCGCGGCGGAATGGCACGCCCGCGGCCACCGCGAGACACGGATAGCCGTCAACCTCTCTGCCGCCCAATTCCGTGATCCCCGCCTGGTGGACAAGGTGGCCGAGCGCCTACGGATGTATGGCCTGCCGGCCAGGGCCCTGGAGGTGGAGCTCACCGAGCGCCTGCTGGTCTCCCCGGACGCCGGGACGCGGGAGGCCATCGCGGCCCTTAAAGACCTCGGGGTGTCCCTGGCCATCGACGACTTCGGCACCGGCTACTCGGCGCTGGCCTATCTACAGGACCTTGAGGCGGACACCATTAAGATCGACCGCCGCTTCATCCGGAACCTCCCCGCTGACACCCGCAATGCACGCCTGACCGCCACGGTCATCGCCATGGGGAATGCCCTCGGCCTGGAAGTGCTCGCCGAGGGCGTGGAGACCGAGGATCAGCTCGCGTTCCTGCAACGGGAGGGATGCCTGCTCTTCCAGGGTTTCCTGGCCGCGCCCGCGATCCCCGCCCCGGACTTCCTCCGCCTGCTGGAGGACGCGGGGGCGCCCCCCTAGGGTCGTTTATAGCGCGTCCGGCCGACGCTCGGGGCGGGCGGCGTCGAAGGCGGGCAACGCCAGGCAGGCCTCATTGATGGCCCGGATTCGGGGGTAATCCCCGAGATCCACCTCGAAGCGGTGGGCATTGTAGACCTGGGGCACCAGGCAGACGTCGGCGAGGGTGACACTGTCCCCGTGGCAGAAGCCCCCGCTGCGATCCTCCGCCAGCATGGCCTCGATGGCGCGGAAGCCCTCGTGGATCCAATGGTGATACCAGGCCAACCGATCATCGTCGCTGACGCCCAGGGTCCCGGTGAGGTACTTCAGCACCCGCAGGTTGTTCACCGGGTGAATATCGCAAGCCACCATCTGCGCCAACGCCCGCACCCGGGCCCGGCCACCGGGATCGGCAGGCAGCAGCGGCGGCTCCGGATAGCGCTCCTCAAGGTATTCGCAGATCGCCAGGGACTGGCCCAGGCGCAGACCATCGTCCTCGATCATCGGCACCAACCGCTGGGGGTTGATCCCGGCGTAGGCCGCGCCGCCCTGCTCGCCCTCGCGCAGGTTCACAGGCACCGACTCGTAGCCGATACCCTTGAGGTTCAGGGCGATCCGCACCCGGTAGGCGGCGGTGGAGCGGTAGTAGTCGTAGAGCCGCATCAGCCCCGGTACTCCTCCACCGACTGCTCGATGGCCCCGAAGATGGTGGCGCCGTCATTGCCGAACATCTCGATGCGCACCCGGTCGCCGAAGCGCATGAACGGCGTCTTCGGCTCGCCGTGCTCGAGCTTCTCGAGCATGCGCCGCTCGGCGAGGCAGCAGGACCCGAGGCTGCGGTCGTAGTTGGAGATGGTGCCGGAACCGACAATGCTCCCCGCCTCCAGCTCCCGGGTCTTCGCCGCGTGGGCGATGAGCTCCGCGAAGTCGAAGGTCATATCCACGCCGGTATTGGGGCGGCCGAAGGCCTCGCCGTTGAGATGCACCACCATGGGCAGGTGTGCCTTGACCCCGTCCCAGGCGTCGGCGAGCTCGTCGGGGGTGACCGCCACCGGCGAGAATGCGCTGGCCGGCTTGGACTGGAAGAACCCGAAGCCCTTGCCCAGCTCACCGGGGATGAGGTTGCGCAGGGAGACATCGTTGACCAGCATCAGGAGCTTGATGTGCTGCGAGGCCGCCGCGGGCTCCACGCCCATGGGCACGTCACCGGTGATCACCGCCAGCTCGGCCTCGAAGTCGATCCCCCAGTCCTCGCTCGCTGCAACGATGGGATCCCGGGGCCCCACGAAGGAATCGGAGCCACCCTGATACATCAGCGGGTCGTGCCAGAAGCTCTCCGGCATCTCCGCCCCACGGGCCTTTCGCACCAGCTCCACGTGATTGACGTAGGCGCTGCCGTCCGCCCATTGATAGGCCCGGGGCAGGGGGGAAGCGAGCGCGTTGGCGTCCAACTCGAAGGCACCGTCGACATTGCCGGCATTGAGCTGCTCGTAGAGCGCCTGCAGCGGCTGCGCCTTGTTCGCCCAGTCATCCAGCGCCGCCTGCATCGTCGGCGCCACATCGGTGGCCTCCACGGCACGGGAGAGATCGCGGGATACGACGAGTAGCGCGCCGTCGCGCCCCCGTTTCAGGGAAGCGAGTTTCATGTTGCCTCCGCGTTTGATGTCGATCATGGCCTGCCGTCGGGGCGGCCTCTAGGCTCCCGGAAAGTAGTTTCAGGCGAAATCGAAGTCAAGCGACGGACGGATCTCCCCCATGACCTTAGCCACCCGGCGCGAAAGCGCAAGCCATCACCTCCTCCCCGGTTCCTTGTGCACCCTCGCCGACGGTATCCAGGCGGCCCTCGATCGCGCCTGCCGAACGACCGCCGGGATTCGGCTCGCCGACTGGCGGGTGTTGGCGGTGCTCGAGGCCGAGGGGACCGTCTCCGCCGGCGCCGTGGCCCGCCGCGCCGGCATGGAGCCGCCCCGGGTGACCCGTGCCATCACCCGCCTGCGCGAGCGTGGCCTGATCTGGCGCCGCACGGATCCCGCCGACCACCGGGTGGCACGCCTCGGCCTCACCGCCGCGGGTCAGGAATGCCTGGACACCCTCCACGGCCTCGACAGCGACGCCCCCGAGCGGCTGCTCGGCGGCCTCTCCGAGACCCAGCGCCAGGCCATATCACTGCTGCTCGCACGCCTTGGGGAGACTGCCCCCGAACGGTAGTTTCGTTCAAAACTAAATGGCGGTACCATTCCGCGGCATGGGCCGGTAGGGCCCGTCGAACCCATCGAGGAGGAGGCCGACATGCCGCAGGATGACCACCGTTATCTCAGCGGGTTCCGCAATTACTTCGAAACGGAAGCGGAACCCGGTGCATTGCCCGTGGGGCGCAACTCCCCGCAGCGCTGCCCCTATGACCTCTACGCCGAGCAGTTCTCCGGGACCGCGTTCACCGCGCCGCGCAACCAAAACCTGCGCAGCTGGCTCTATCGCATCCAGCCCTCGGTGGTACAGCAGCCCTTCGAGCCCGTCGAGCTCGGCCACCTGCAGGCACCCACCCAGGGCCGCCCGGACCCGAACCAGATGCGCTGGAGCCCGATGCCCTTCCCGGAGGCGCCCACCGATTTCATCGAGGGGCTGTTTGCCGTGGCCGGCAACGGGGACCTCCACGCCCAGGCCGGCTGCGGGGTCTACCTCTACGCCGCCAACCGATCCATGGACGGGCGCTACTTCTACTCCGCCGACGGCGAATGGCTCATCGTGCCCCAGGACGGTGGCTTGGAGATCGCCACGGAGATGGGCATCGTCGACGTCCGCCCCGGCGAGATCGCCTTGATTCCCCGGGGGCTGAAGTATCAGGTGCGCCTGGCCGGCGAGCATGCCCGGGGCTATATCTGCGAGAACTACGGGGCGTTCTTCCGGATCCCGGATCTCGGTCCCATCGGCGCCAACGGCCTGGCCAACCAGCGTGACTTCCTCGCGCCTGTGGCCGCCTACGAGCAGGAGCGCGGCGATTTCCAGCTGGTGGCCAAATTCTGTGGCAACCTCTGGGCCGCGGGCATCGACCATTCACCGCTGGACGTGGTCGCCTGGCACGGCAACTACCATCCCTGCAAGTACGACCTGGCGCGGTTCAACACCATCAACACGGTGAGTTTCGACCACCCGGACCCGTCCATCTTCACGGTGCTCACCGCCCCCACCGACACCCCCGGGACGGCGAACGTGGACTTCGTCATCTTCCCGCCCCGGTGGATGGTCGCGGAGGACACCTTCCGCCCCCCCTACTTCCACCGCAACGTAATGAGCGAGTTCATGGGGCTCATCCATGGGGCCTACGACGCCAAGGCCGAGGGCTTCGAGCCGGGTGGGGCCAGCCTGCACAACTGCATGACCCCCCACGGACCGGATACCGAGACCTTCGAGAAGGCCTCCACCATGCCGCTGGAGCCGGTTTACCAGGGCGACACGCTGGCCTTCATGTTCGAGTCCCGGTATGTATTCCTGCCCACCGAGCAGGCGGTGGAGGCGGATTTCCGCCAGCGCGATTACATCGACGTCTGGCAGGGCCTGGAGGCGAAGTTCGACCGCAACCGCCGCTGAGCGACGCCCTCCGGCGACACCTCGTTGACACCCCGTGGCAGCGTGCTGCCGCGGGGTGTTGTGCATTCCTGCCCCCAAGATGCTCCGTTGCAACAGGGAAATAATGCGGTAGATTGCCACCGGAATAATGACGAGCTGAATGACTACGGGGGAATGCATGGCACGCGGCCACTGCACCATGGCGATGCTCGTATGCGTCGTCCTCGCCGTGTCCGCCTGTTCCGAGCACGGGGCGAAGACACCCACCCTGCGCCTGGCCACCAACCCCTGGCCCGGCTACGGCTACTTCTACATCGCCCAGCAACAGGGCTTCATCGACGACGACCGAATCGATCTGGAGTTCGTGGACACGGCCTCCCTCGCCGACTCCCGCCGGGCCCTGGAGCGCGGGCAGGTCGAGCTGATCGGCGGCACCACCATGGAGCTGGTGCAGATCCACCATGAGGCGGACCTCGGCGTACAGGCCATTATGGCCCTCAACCGTTCGGTGGGGGCGGACTGCATTCTGGCCCGGGACCCCCTCGACGGCCCGGCCGAGCTGGCCGGCCGGCGCGTGGCCGTGGAACCGGGCTCGGTGAACCTCCTGGTCCTGGCTGCCGCCCTGGACCGGGCCGGCCTGGCCGTCGATGACCTCCAGCTGGTGGTCATGCCCCAAGCGGAGATGCGCCAGGCCCTCGCCGACGGTCAGGTGGACGCGGTGGTCAGCTACCCGCCCCGGGCACAGCGCATCGCACGCCTGGAGGGCGTGCGCCGCATCTTCGACACCAGCGAGGCCCCGGAGACGGTGATCGACGTGCTCATCGCCCGGACCGAGACCATCGAGGCCCACCGAGCGGCGCTGGTGCACCTGCTCCGCGCCCATCAACGGGCCCTGGCATGGGCGGAACAACACCCCGACCGTGCCGTGACGCTGCTGGCCCGGCGCTCCGGCGAGGCGACCCACATGGTGGCCGATTCGCTACGCGGCATCGAGATGCTCGGGCTCAACGAGCAGCAGCGCTGCTGGGGCGAGGACGGCTGCCTGGCGCGGGCCCTGCGGCGCAGCGAGGACGCGGTGGCCCTGTTCGACGGCGATGCCGACCGCCATGACCCGCAGGCGTTGCTGAACCCCACGCTGGTCACGGAGGCGAGGTAGTGATGCACGAGGGCATCCGCCCCTGGGAGAGGACCGGCGTGCGGCTCGCCGCCTCCCTGCTACTGCTCTCGGCGGTGTTCGTGGCGGCCATCGGCTACAGCGCCTATAGCCAGAAGCGCGCGGAGGCCGTGGAGACACTGCGCAAGGAGGCCCTCAACCTCTCCCGGGTGATGAACTACGCCGCCGAGACCACAGCCTCCCTCAACGCCCTGGAACGCTTTGTCCTGACCGTCGCCGCCAACCACCAGGTCCGCGCCGTGGCCCTGGTGGACGGCGCGCGCAACCAGGTGGTGGCGAGCTCGCGGCATGCGTGGCGCGAGCGTCCGGTGGCCGAGCTCCGGGACACCATCGTCGGCCCCTGGCTGACTCGCCCCCTGGACGACGACAGCCTCACCCACTGGCTACCGGAGGCGCGGCAGGCGGTGGCCATCTCCCGGCTATGGCTGACCAACCCCACCACCGCCGTGGGACAGTCCCTGGCCGGGGGACGGGTCGTGGTGGTGATGGACGGCAGCCAGCCGCTGGCCCAGGCCAGCACCAGCGCCGCCATGCAGGCCGCCTGGACCGCCCTGGGCGCGGCCGTGTTCATGGCGATGGCCTACCTGATGGTGCGCACCCAGTTTCTCACCCCCCTGCGACGTGTTTACCGCGCCCTGCGCGCCCAGCATGCGGGTCACACGGAGCAGCGCGCCCCCGAGGTAGGCGGCGCGGAGATGCGGCTTCTCGCCCGCCGGGCGAATGACTTCTTCGATCTCCACCGGCGCCTGGAGCGCTACCGCCGGCGCCTCGAGGTCTACCGACGCGTCTTCAACGACCTGCCGGTAGCGGTGTTCCGGGCACGGTTGCACGGCGAGACGGCGGAGCTGGAGGCCAATCCTGCCTTCCGCACCAGCCTCGGCACGCGGGCACTCGGCCGCACCAGTCGCCGCGCCCTGGAGACCCTGTTCGCCGACGCCGACGAGCGGGACCGTTTCATGCAGGCCCTGCGGGACGACGGCGAGGTCCGGGCACGGGAAGTGGAGATGCGGACGGCGACGGGCGAGGAACCCCGCTGGATCGCGCTGACCGCGCGGCTCACCCGGGATGACGACACCGAAGTCATCGACGGTATCGCCGAGGACATTACCGAACGAAAACGGGCCCTGGCTGCCCTGCAGGCGGAACGCACCCGGCTGCGCGACATCGCCAACACCATACCGGGTGCGGTGTTCGAGTACCGTCGGATGCCCGATGGCAGCGAGTCCCTGCCGTACGTCAGTGACGGCGTCGCCCGCCTCTTCGACCTCCGTGCCGACGAGTCCCCCAATGACCCGGCCACGCTTACCGCCCGGATCCCCGCCGATGACCTTACCGCCCTGCAATCGGCCACACGAGCGGCCAACCGTCCCGATAACGGCGAGTGGCACGTCGAGTTCCGGGTGGAGACGGCCCAGGGGGTGCGTTGGGTACTCGGACACGCCGTGGCGGCCAGCGACCCCCAGCCCGGACGGCTCTTCCGTGGGGTACTCATGGACATCAGCCGCCGCAAGGCCCTGGAGGAGCAGCTCAAGCGCGCCGCCACCCACGATGCCCTCACCGGCGCGCTCAATCGTGCCGGCTTCGTGCCCATCCTCGAGCATGCCATCGAGCAGGCGCGCCGCTACGGCCACCCCCTGTCGCTGCTGCTCGCCGACATCGACCACTTCAAGCGCATCAACGACCACCACGGACACGAGTTGGGCGACCGGGTCCTGGAGCGTTTCGCCGTGGTGATCCGCGAGCGGCTGCGTGCCAGCGACCTTCTGGTGCGCTGGGGCGGTGAAGAGTTCATCATCCTGCTGCCCCAGACCGACGCCGGTTGCGCCCGCGTGGTGGCCGAAGAGCTCCGGCGCAACGTCGCCACGGCGGAATTCCCCGTCGCCGAGCACGTTACCATGAGCGTGGGGGTGGCGGACCTGCGCGAGGAGGATAACGTGAAGTCGCTCATCCGCCGGGCGGACGCGGGCACCTATAATGCCAAGCGCGAGGGACGGAATCGGGTGGCCAGCGCGGATTCTGCGGACCTACCCGGTCACGGGCTCGGCTGACACGGCTTGCAGGGGCGGAGACGTGCGCATACAGGCGGTCAGTGACATTCATCTGGAGACCCGCAACGGCGAGACCCTGGAGGCACTGGTGCCGCCCGCCAGCGCGGATGTCGTCGTCCTCGCCGGGGATATCGCCACCGGGACCCACGGCGTCGAGGCCGCGGCACGGCTCTCCGCGACCCGCTCTGTCCCGGTGATCTACGTCCTCGGCAACCATGAATACCACGGCTGGTACCATCCGGAACTCGCCGGCCAGTGCCGTGAGACCGCCCGTGCGCTACGGGCCCGTGGCATGGGCGAGGTCCACGTCCTCGAGCGGGAGGTGCTGCAATTGGGTCGGGTACGGTTCCTGGGGGCCACCCTGTGGACCGACTATCGCCTGGGCACGGCCGGCGATCCCGCCGCGATCCGGGAGAATCAGCGCCTCGCGGCGGAAACGATGGTGGACCATCACTTCATCCACACCGAAGAAGGACCGTTCACCCCGACACAGGCCCGGGACGATCACCTGGTCAGCCGGGAGTGGCTGGACCATACCCTCGCCCGGCGGTGGGACGGCCCGAGCGTGGTGGTCACCCATCACCCCGGCATCCCGGCGCTGTGCCATCCCGGCTATCCGCGCAACGGCCTCAGCGCCGCGTTCGTCTCGGATCTCCGGGCGCTGGCCCACACGCGGCGTCCGGCGCTCTGGATCTCCGGGCACACGCATGCCAACGCCGATTTCACGGCCCACGGCACCCGTTTCGTCGCCAACCAGCCCGGCTATCCCGAGGAGTCACCAGCCGCCATCGACGGTGTCGCCTTCGATCCGGCCAAGGTGATCACCCTGTAACCGTGGCGTCATCCCGCGGAACTACCATGGGTCCACTACTCGAGAGCGGCCCACGAGGACGGAGCCCATGGAAGACAGCGCCCCCCTCCACCCGCGCAGGCGCCACCAGCCCCTGCATACCCCCACCGGTGCGCGCTACCAGGCGGCCACCGGGGATGTCGTCCAGCTCTGCTGCGGCGGCGAGTGGATCGACGTCCGCCTGCTCGCGGTGCGCGCCGATGAGCTCGTCGGCGTGGCGCTGGCCCGGTATCCGAGTGACGGTAGGGCCCGGCGGCCGCCTCGGGCGGGAGAGCGTCGGCTGCTGCGCTTCCGCGAAGATCACATCTGGCGCTGCGTCGAGCTCGCCCGCTAGCGACGCCTGCCACAAGCTGGCACGATAGCGGCCTGTTCGCCCCCGGGAACGAGGAACATGCCGCAGCCCCCTTTCGACCCCCGACGCCGGCGACTGCTGCAGGCATTGGGTGCCTTACCCGCCATCGCCCCCGCGCTGGCCAGGTCGGATCCGTTGGAGACCGCCCGGACCCACCTCTACCGCTGGCCGACACCGGCCAACGGCGACGCCCTCGTGGGCCGCACCCACGTCAGCATCGTCCGCGACGGCGAGACCCTGCACCACGTGGCCCGGCGCTTCGACCTGGGGTACTGGGACATTCTCCTCGCCAATCCGGACAAGGACTTCTGGCTGCCGGGCGACGGCACCCCGGTGATCGTGCCGCGGCGCTTCATCCTCCCGGACACACCCCGGCAGGGGATCGTAATCAATGCCCCGGAGCTGCGGCTGTACTATTACGGCGAGGACGGCCGGCACGTGGACAGCCACCCCATCGGTATCGGCCGGCAGGACTGGGGCACACCGCTGGGCACCGCGCGCGTCACCGAGAAGATCCCCCAGCCCGCCTGGTATCCACCGGCGTCCATCCGCGCCGAGGCGGCCGCCCGCGGTGAGCGGCTGCCACGGGAGGTGCCGCCGGGCCCGGACAACCCCCTCGGGGCCTATGCCCTGATCCTGGACCTGCCGGGCTATCTGATCCACGGCACGAACCGCCCCGCCGGCGTGGGCATGCGGGTCTCCCATGGCTGCGTGCGACTCTACCCCGAGGACATCGCTGCGCTATTCCCCCAGGTCCCGCGGGGGGCGCCGGTACACCTGGTGCACCAACCGGTGAAGACCGCCTGGTCCCAGGGACGCCTGTGGGTTGAGGCCCACCCGCTGCCCACGGATCAGGACTACACGGCGAAGGACCTACGCTTCAGTGAGCGCGAGCGCAACGCCCATGCCACACGCATCAGCAACGAGGCCCTGGAACGCGGCCACCTGGTGGACCGCAATCGGGTAGCGGCGGTTCTCGAACGGCCCACCGGGGTGCCTACGCCGGTCACCGGCTACGACTGATCCTCCACCGCTACCACCCGGTGGTGCTGCTCGCCGAGCCCCTCCACCCCGAGGCGCACGGTGTCCCCGGGCTGGAGGAACCGCGGTGGCTCCATGCCCAGACCGACGCCGGCCGGGGTGCCGGTGGCGATGATGTCACCAGGCTCCAGGGTCATGTAGCCACTGAGATGCGCGATGAGCTCGGCGACTGGGAAGATCATCTCCGCGGTGGTTCCGTCCTGCATGAGCTCGCCATTGACCATCGTCCACAGCCGGAGCGACTGCGGGTCGGGCACCGCTTCCGCGCTCACCAGATGGGGACCCAGCGGGCAGAAGCTGTCATGGCTCTTGCCCTTGGTGAACTGGCCCCCGTGGTTCCGCTGCCAGTCCCGTTCGGAGACATCGTCGACCACGCAATAGCCGGCCACATACCTAAGGGCGTTCGCGGCAGTCACCCGCCGCGCCGGCATCCCGATCACCACGCCCAGCTCCACCTCCCAATCCAGCTGCTCGGCACCGGGTGGCCGGAGCAGGTCATCATCCGGTCCGCAGACCGACGAAGACGCCTTCTGGAAGACGATGGGCCGGTCGGGGGGCCGTGCCCCGGTCTCCCGGGCATGATCCCGGTAATTCAGACCGATGCCGAGAATCTTGCCGGGCCGCGCGATGCACGGCCCGAGCCGCGGCGAGCCCGCCACCAGCGGCAGCGACGCGGGATCCAGGGCCGCCAGGGCCTGTAGTGATTCCGGGGCGAGGGCCGCCCCGCCGAGGTCATCGACCTGCCCCGAGAGGTCGCGGGGCACGCCGTCGGCGTCCAGCAGGCCCGGTCGCTCGGCGCCGGGGGGACCGAACCGGATCAGTCGCATGGTGCTCGCGTCTCCTGATGCGTCATACGTGATAGCGGACCTCCAGCTTGCGCTGCAGGGCACGGGCCTGGCGGAAGGCCTCCTTGAGGATGCGTCGGTCCAGTGGGTTGAGGGTCTCCGGATCCAACCGGTTGTTCATCGCCTCCCCGGCGCGGGCCTGGCCCTGGTGCAGGCGCATGCGCAGGAGCTGGATGAAGGCGAAGGAGCGCCGCCAGGCATCCGCCTCGTCCTCACCGGCGATGCCCGCCTCGGCGAGCCGGCGCAGCCGCTCCAGGGTGTTCGCCTCCGCGATCCCCGCCTCCAGGCAAAGCAGCCGGGCACCGTCGACGAAGGGCGTCAGCCCCCGGACCTTGAGGTCGAGGACCTCCCGCCGGCTGCCGGCCTCACGCTCGGTGATGAAATCCCGGAACAGCCCCAGCGGTGGGCGATTCTGCAGGGCGTTCCCGGCCATCATGTGCAGGAAGATGGAATTCTTCCCGGTCAGGGCGAGGACCTCCTCGAAGAGCCGCTCGGCGGGCTCCGGGGGCCCCCAGATAGGGCGCATATCGAAGTATATGCTCGATTTCAGCAGGTTCTCGGGGGTAGGGCTGACGATGATCCGCCGGAACAACCCCCGCCATTCGTCCAGGGACAGGCACAGACCGGGATTGCTCGCCATGATGTTGCCGGGGCACAAGGGAAAGCCACAGGCCGCCAACGCCTCATTGATGCGCCGCGCCAGCGGCAGGAGCCGCTCCCGCACCGCCTCTGCCGTCTCCCCCGGCGGCAGTTCGAAGAGGATGGCGTTGTCCTGATCGGTGACCAGGGTCTGCTCGCCGCGGCCCTCGCTGCCGAAGGCGAGCCAGGTGAAGCCGATGCCGGGATCTCCATACTCCTCGCGCACCAGCTCGATGGCACGCATGGCGGTTCGGTCGTTGAGCAGGGTAATGATGCGGGTCAGCTGCTCCACCTCGGCGCCGTGGGCCATCATCGTGTCGATGAGCGGCTGCACCCCGCGACGGGACTCCGCCAGCTCTTCCACGGAGCCCGCCCGGCTGATCCCGCGCATGATATGCACGACGTTGATGCGCTGCAGCGCGAACAGATCCCGTTCCGAGACCACCCCCACCAGGCGCTCGTCCCGGGTCACCACCACGTGACGGATGTGCTCGCGGGCCATGAGCAACACCGCCTCGAAGGCGAAGGTCTCCTCGGGCAAGCCCAGCGGCTCCGGCGTCATGGCATCCGCGACGGGCTGATCCAGGTCGGCCCCGGCACTGACCAGGGCGCGGAGGTCGTGGAGGGTGAAGATACCGGCGGGCCGGCCCGCCTCATCCACGACTACGATACTGCCGACCTTGCGCCCGTGCATCCGTGCCACGGCCTCCCGTGCCGGCGTGCGCGGCCCACAGGTAACCGGCTCGCCACGCATGAGCTCACCCAGGGGGGTATCGAAGCTGGTCTCCGCCCCGAGGTTTTGGGCCGCGGAGACCTGGATGTGGCGCTGGACCTGATCGAGCAGGCTGCTCACCCCGCGGATACAGAAGTCCCGGAACGGCGGGCTCTCCGTGAACAGCTGGGCGAACACCTCCCGCCCGACCCGGTAGCACCGGGTCTCACCGAGGGCGCGGTAGACGGTGCGCGTGGCGCGCTCGCCGAGCAACGCCCCCATGGGGAAGCTTTCCCCCGCCCCGAGCTCGAAGCGCTCACCCTCGGCAAGGGGCCGCTCCCCCTCCACACCGCCGATGGCGACGATATAGAGATACTCCACCCGGCGGTTCCCGGGCTCCAGGATGACCTCCCCGTCGGCAAATGCCAGCACCTCGGCATGGGTGGCGAGCAGGTCACGATGCCGCGGTTCCATGGCATCGAAGGGCGTGTGCCCCTCGAGGAAACGCTGGATCGCCTCAGGCTGTTCATCGACGCTGTGCATCGGCACCCCCGCCTACCGTTTCCGGCTCCACCGACAGCCTACCCTCGCGACGGGGAACGGTCGAATACCATATACTGGTCCAATAAGGGGTCGTAGGGCCCCGGGAGGAGAGGGGCGCTGGAAGCGCCCGCGTGCGCCAACGAGATAACGGGATCGATCCATGTCGAAGCACGTGCTCGTCGTCGACGATGAACCCAACATCGTCCTGTCTCTGGAATTCCTACTCGAGCAGGCAGGCTTCACGGTCACCACAACGGACAACGGGGAGGACGCCCTGGCCGCGGCACGCGAGCAACGCCCGGACGTGGTGCTGCTCGACATCATGCTCCCCGGTACCGACGGCTACGAGATCTGCCAGACCCTGCGCGACGACCCCGAGCTCGCCGAGGTGCCGGTGATCATGCTCACCGCCCGGGGCCGTGAGATCGACCGCGAGAAGGGGATCTCGCTGGGCGCCGACGACTATATCGTCAAGCCTTTCTCCACCAGCGAGGTGGTGGAGCGCGTTCGCCGGATCGCCGGCGAGGGGGGCTGACAGGGTGCGGGGGTTCCGCCTGCCCCCGGTGCGCCGCCGCCTATGGCTGCTGGTGGGCACGGCCACGGCGATAGCGCTGGGTGGCGGTGCCACCGCCACCTACCTCGCCGCCCAGCCCCAGTGGCCCGCGGCGATGACCGCCGCGGCGGTAGCGCTCCTACTGTTGGTCTGGGTATCGCTGGATTGGCTGCTGTTCCGGCCGCTGGCGGCAGTCGACCGCGGCGCCCGAATCATGGCCCGCTCCAACCCCGCCCACGCCCTGGAGCTGGGCCGCCACCACTGGCTCGGCGAGCTGCCGGACTCGGTGCAGGCGCTGGGGGATGCCCTGGCACGGAGCCGCGCGGAGCTCGACAAGGCGGTCGCCTCCTGGTCGGCGCAGATCGAGGACCGAAAGAACCGCCTGGAGACCGTGGTCCGCGAGATCCGCGAGGGGGTGGTGGTCTGCGACGGCGAGGGCCGCATCCTGCTCTACAATGAGGCCGCCCGCGCCCTGCTCCGGGACCAACCCGCCCTGGGCCTCGGCCGTTCCGTCATGGACGTGCTCGCCCACCTGCCGCTGGAGCACACCCTGGAGATGCTCCGCCACGGCAGCGCCAACGGCGGCAGCGAGGGCCACCGCGGCGCGGACTTCGTCTGCGCCACCGCCGATGCCTCCCGGCTGCTGCGCTGCCGGCTCGGCCTGCTCCCCGATGGCACCGCCGAGAACGGGGGCTTCGTGCTCACCCTGGAGGACGTCAGCGCCGCCACCCGGGACCTGCTGCGCCAGGAGCGGGCGCTGCGCCGCGCCATCGAGGACCTCCGCGACCCCCTGGCCAGCCTCAGTGCCGCCGCGGACAACCTGGAAGCCGCCGAGGAGAAGGGCCTTGCCGATGCCCGGCAACGCTTCGAGCGGATCATCCGCGACGAGAGCCGGCGCCTCGCCTCCGGCTTCGACACCCTGTTCCACGAGGCGCAGAACGTGGTCACCGACCCCTGGCGCCTAGCCGACCTGTATTCCGAGGACATCCTCGCCAGCGTGCAGCGCACCGATGCGGCCCTACCCGAGGTCCGGCTGATCACCGCCGGGCACTGGCTGCGGGCCGAGGGCTACCTCATCGGCCAGGTACTCCGGGAACTGCTGCTGCGCCTGGGCGAGGAGCAGGGGGTGGAGACGGTGGAGGTGGAGACCACCACCCACAAGGATCGAGTCTATGTGGACCTGGTATGGGCCGGCGAGGCGGTGCCCTCCGCCCGCCTGGCGGGCTGGCTCGACGCACCGCTGGAGGACGCCGGCAGCACCGTAACGACCCGCGAGGTGCTTGACCGCCACGACACCGCCATCTGGAGCCGGGCCCATCCGGAGCGGCCGGGGCATGCCCTGCTGCGCCTGCCCCTGCCGGCCTCCCAGCACGAGCCCGAAACCCGCAACCCCCTGCCGCCGCGCCCCGAGTTCTATGACTTCAGTCTGGGCGAGCGTGCCCGACCGCTGGGGGAGCTGGCGGAACGGCCGCTGGCGGAGCTGGATTACGTGGTCTTCGATACCGAGACCACCGGCTTGGAGCCGAGCCACGGTGACGAGATCATCCAGATCGGCGCGGTCCGCGTCTCGGGCACCCAGGTACGCGACGGCGAGACCTTCGAGACCCTGATCAACCCGGGACGGGAGATCCCCGAGACCTCGACGCGCTTCCACGGCATCACCGACGAAGACGTGGCGGACGCGCCGGATATCACCGTGGCCCTGCCGCGGTTCCGGGAATTCGTCGGCGATGCGGTGCTGGTGGCCCATAACGCCGCCTTCGACATGCGCTTCCTGCGGCTAAAGCAGCGCAACACCGGGGTACGCTTCGACAATCCGGTGCTCGACACCCTGCTGCTATCCATCCTCATCCACGACCACACCCCCGACCATGCCCTGGAGTCCATCGCCCGACGTCTGGGGGTGGAGGTCTCCGGCCGCCATACCGCCATGGGCGACGCGCTGACCACCGCGGAAATCTTCACCGCTCTGGTGCATCTGCTACCCGACCACGGCATCGTCACCCTGCGCGACGCGGTGAACGCCTCCGAGCGCATGGTGGAATTTCGTCGCCAGCAGCGGGCCTTTTAGCGGGGGCGCTCATGCAGCAGGGGCCGTCCAACGAACGCCTCCTCGCACTGTTCCTCCTGGGCGTGGTCGCCTTCAACTTCCCGCTGCTGGCAGTGCTCGAGGGCGACGGCAACGCGCCCGTGCTCTGGATCGGGCTGTTCGCCATCTGGGCGGCATTCATCGTGCTCATCCGCCTTCTGTTCGGCAGGCAGCGCGGGGAGCGCAAGGATGATTGACGAGCGCGTCGTCCTGCTCGCCTCCTTCCTCTACCTCGGCCTGCTCTTCGCCATCGCCTGGGTGGCCGATCGGCACCACGACCGGGGCGGCCGCCCCCTGGCGGCGAGCCCCTATGTCTACACGTTATCCATGGCAGTGTTCTGCACCGCCTGGACCTTTTACGGCAGCGTCGGCCGCGCGGCCACCACGGGCCTCGGCTTTCTGCCTATCTACATCGGGCCAACGCTGATGGCGGCGCTGTGGTGGCTGGTGCTGCGCAAGATCATCCGCATCTGCAAGACCTACCGAATCACCTCAGTGGCGGATCTCATCGCCTCCCGCTACGGCAAGAGCATGCTCCTGGGGTCGCTGGCCACGGTGGTGGCCATTATTACGGTCACGCCCTATATCGCCCTGCAGCTCAAGGCCGTGTCGGTGAGCTACACGGTGCTCCAGGGACCCGAGGCACTGCCCTCGGACCAGGGCTTCTGGGTGGACAAGGCCCTGTACGTGGCCGCGGTGCTCGCCATCTTCTCCATCCTCTTCGGCACCCGGCACCTGGACGCCACCGAGCGCCACGAGGGCATGGTGGCCGCCATCGCCGTGGAATCGGTGGTCAAGCTCGTCGCCTTCCTCGCGGTGGGCGCCTTTGTGACCTGGGGCATGTTCGGCGGCTTCACCGACCTCGCCGAGCGGGCCATGACCAACCCCGATATCCGCCGCCTGTTTTCCATGGACGCCTTGCCCGGGGGCTACGGCAACTGGTTCACCCTCACCCTGTTGTCCATGGGGGCAATCCTGTTTCTGCCCCGACAGTTCCAGGTCACCGTGGTGGAGAACGTCGACGAGAACCACGTGCGCACCGCCTCCTGGCTGTTCCCGCTGTACCTACTCGCGATCAACGTGTTCGTACTGCCCATCGCGGTTGCAGGGCTTACCAGCTTCGCCCCGGGTTCCGTGGACCCGGACACCTTTGTGCTCACCCTGCCCCTGGCCGAGGGTCAGCGCCTGCTGGCACTGTTCGTCTATATCGGCGGTTTCTCCGCGGCCACCAGCATGGTCATCGTGGCCACGGTGGCGCTGTCCATCATGGTCAGCAACGACCTGGTCATGCCGGCGCTGCTGCGCCTACGGGCCTTGGAGGCCGGCGGCCTCCGCGACCTATCCGGGCTGGTGTTGGCGGTGCGCCGCGCGGCCATCGTCGGCGCCGTGCTCCTCGGCTACCTCTACTACGCGCTCATCGGTGAGTCCTACGCCCTCGTCAGCATCGGGTTGATCTCCTTCGCCGCCGCCGCGCAGTTCGCCCCGCCGATACTGCTCGGCCTATTCTGGCGCGGCGCCACGCGCAACGGCGCCATCGCGGGCATGCTCGGCGGCGTGTCGCTGTGGGCCTGGACGCTGTTGGTGCCGTCGTTTATCCGCTCCGGCTGGCTGCCGTTCTCCTGGCTCGCCGAGGGGCCGGCCGGCCTCTCCTGGCTGCGCCCGGAGGCAGTGCTCGGGCTCACCGGCCTGGACCCGCTCTCCCACGCCGTGTTCTGGAGCCTGTTGGTGAACATCGGCCTCACGGTTGGCCTATCGCTGTTCAGCCGCCAACAGGACCTGGACCGCATCCAGGCGGCGCTGTTCGTCGACATCTTCCGCCAATCGGGGCACGAGCGCAGTTTCTGGGAGGGTCGCGCCTCGGTGGGCGACCTGCGAGCCCTGCTCGAGCGCTTCCTCGGCGAGGCAGAGGTGGAGGAGGCCCTCGTCGACTTCGGCCGCCGGCGCGGGGGTATACCGGAGGACGCCGCCCAGGCGGACCCGGCCCTGGTGAGCTTCGCCGAACGGCTACTCGCCGGCCACATCGGCTCGACATCGGCGCGGGTGATGATCTCCTCGGTGGTCAAGGCCGAGGCACTGACCTTCGCGGGGGTGATGGAGATCCTCGACGCCACCTCCCAGGCCATCGAGTACAGCCGCCAGCTGGAACAGAAATCCGAGGAGCTTGAACGCGCCACCGCGCAGCTGCGCGCTGCCAACGAGCGCCTCACCGAGCTTGACCGACTCAAGGACGAATTCGTCTCCATGGTCAGCCACGAGTTGCGGACGCCGCTGACCTCCATCCGCGCGTTCGGCGAGATCCTGCTGGAGAACCCGGAGATGCCGGCCGAGAAGCGCTCCGAATTCCTCCAGATCGTGGTCCGGGAGACCGAACGGCTGAGCCGGCTGATCAACGAGGTGCTGGATCTATCGCGCATGGAGAGCGGCTGGTCCGGCTGGCGCCTGGAGACCGTGGATCTCCAGGAGGTTATCTCCGACGCCATGGAGAGCACCCGACAGCTCTTCGAGGACCGGGAAGTCACCGTCAACGCCGATCTCCCCGAGGAAGCCACGCCGGTCAAGGGCGACCCGGACCGGCTCGTACAGTTGGTCATCAACCTGCTCTCCAACGCGGTGAAGTTCTGCGACCCGGGTGACGGCCGGGTCACCCTGGGCCTGGAACGCGAGGGCACCGGCTTCCGCTTGTGGGTCGAGGACAACGGCCCCGGCATCCCCGAGGCGGAGCTGCAGCGGATCTTCGAGAAGTTCCATCAGCTCGATTCGGGCAGCGGCAAGCCCAAGGGCAGTGGCCTGGGGCTGGCCATCACCCGGCGCATCGTCGAGCTCCACTGGGGCCGCATCCACGCCGAGAACGGCCCGGAAGGGGGCGCCCGCTTCGTTGTCCACCTCCCGGAGGCCGGCGGTGAGCACTGCGCGGTGGACGTACAGGGGGCACTGCAGGCGCGCCGGGAACGAGGGAGTGGCCCATGAGCGCGGAAACCATCGACGAGCTACTGACCTCGTGTGCCCTTCCGGGGGACCGGGATGCGGTGGTAGCGATGGGCCGCGACGACCTCCATACCACGTCCCGAGACGATCTCCTGGGCCGAGCGGCACGTCTGGCCGCCGGCTTGGAACAGCACGGCATGGAGCCCGGCGACCGCGTGGCGATCTTCGCCCCCAACAGCACGGACTGGATCGTGGTCGCCCTGGGTGTGATGCACGCCCGCGGTGCCGCGATCCCACTGGATACGCAGATGCCTGGGGAGGATCTCTCGCACTCCCTGGCCGACTGTCGGCCCCGGTTCATTTTCACCACCACGTCGCTGAAGGAGCGCCTGCCCCCGGAGCTGGGCAACGCGGCGCTGCGTCTACTCGATACCAACCCGCCGGCCGCCGACAGCTGGGCCGATATGCTGGCCCCGCAGCCCTCGGCCACCCGCGCCCGCCCCGACGATGTAGCCGCCATCTTCTACACCTCCGGAACCACGGGCCCGCCGAAAGGGGTGCCGCTGACCCACAGAAACCTCGCCAGCAATGTCAGCGCGCTGTGCGACCAGGATCTCGCCGACGCCTCCGACCGGGTCCTGGTGCCCTTGCCGTTTCATCACGTCTATCCCTTTACCGTCGGCATACTGACCCCGCTGACCCTCGGCGCCCCGCTGATTGTGCCGTTCTCCCTGGTGGGCCCGCAGATCGTCCGGGCACTGCGCGAGGGCGAGGCGACGGTGATGCTCGGCGTACCGCGACTGTATCAGGCCATCTGGGAGGCCCTGCAGGGGCGTGTCGCCGAACGTGGCCGGTTTGCGGCATGGGTGTTCCGGCGGATGCTCGCCGTCTCCCGGCTCGCGCGGCGGCGGTTCGGCCTGCGCCTGGGCCACCGGCTATTCGCCGACCTCCATGCCCGCCTCGCCCCCCGCCTGCGCCTGGTGGTCGCCGGTGGTGCCGCCCTGGACCCCGACCTGGGCCGCAGCCTGCAGGCGCTCGGCTGGGAGGTGGCCACCGGCTACGGGCTCAGCGAGACCGCGCCAATCCTGACCTACAACCCACCCGAGCGCCTGCGGCTGGACACCGCGGGTCTGCCCCTGCCCGGCGTGGAGCTGACCATCGACCACACCGCTGGCAGGCACGGCGAGGTGATGGCCCAGGGGCCGAATGTCTTCAGCGGTTACCTCAATCTGCCGGAGAAGAGCGCCGAGGTACTCGACGAGGACGGCTGGTTCCACACCGGCGACACCGGCGAGCGGGACGACGAAGGCTACCTCCACCTGTTCGGCCGCCAGTCCGCCATGATCCTCCTCTCCGGGGGCGAGAACATCGACCCCGAACGGGTGGAACACGTGCTGGAAGACGCCGAGGCGGTGCGCGAGGCCGGCGTACTCGAGCACGGCGACCGCCTCGCGGCCATCGTGGTCCCGGAGCCTCGCCTGACCCGCGGGCTCAGCGGCGAACGCCTCGGCGCTCAGCTGCGGGATGCGGCGCGGGAGGCCGCGCAGGCTCTGCCCAGCCACCACCGGCCGGGCGTCCTGCGGATCTCGCTGGATCCCCTGCCCCGTACCCGTCTCGGCAAGCTCCGCCGTCACAAGCTGCGCGAGCTCTTTGATGCGCTGGAAACGGACGATGGCGCTGTCGGCTCGCGCACCGCGCCGATTTCCCCCGAGGCCATGGCCCCCGAGGACCAGCAACTGCTCTCGGACCCCGCCGCGCACGATACCTGGCAGTACCTCGCCGAGCGCTTCCACGACCGGCGCCTTACCCCGGACAGCGAGCTCGCCGGCGACCTCGGGATCGATTCCCTGGGCTGGGTGGAGCTCACCCTGGCGCTACAGGATCGGGCCGGCATCGAGCTCGACGACACCGCCATCACCCGGGTCGAGACGGTGCGGGACCTACTGCGAGAGGCCGCCGGTGCGTCCCGGGCGCGGGACGAGGGCAGCGATCTGGCCCATCAGCTCGCCGCGCCCGAGACGATGCTCAGCGAGGACCAGCGGACGGCCCTGAAACCGAACGCCGCGCCGCGGCGCGCCATCGCCTACCTGCTGCTGGGGATCGCCCGCCTGCTGGGTCGGCTGGTAATGCGCGTCGAGGTCCACGGTCGTCTCCCGGACGGCGGCCCCTACCTGATCGCGCCGCGCCACCTCAGCCTCATGGACCCGCTGGCGCTGCTGCCCACGCTGAGCCACCAGCAGCTCGAATCCCTGTACTGGGCCGGTCTGGAGAGCTACCTCTTCTCCAACCGTCTCACCCGGGGGTTCAGCCGCACCGCCGGCGTGCTCCCCATCGACCCCGGCGCGGCACCGCGCCGCAGCCTCGCCCTCGCCGCCGCCTGCCTGCAGCGGGGCCACAGCCTGATCTGGTTCCCGGAAGGGGGGCGGTCGCCCGACGGCCGCCTCCAGGCCCTGCGCCCGGGCATCGGGCGAGTACTGGCGGCCCAGCCGGTTCCCGTGGTCCCGGTATGGATCGAGGGCACCCGAGAGGTGCTCCCACCGGGCCGACGCCTGCCGCGTCCCGGGAGGGTACGGCTGTTCATCGGTACCCCCATTCCCCCCGCCACCTATGGCAATGAGGAGCGCAGGATCACGGCTGCCCTACAGAACGCACTGGAGACACTCGCCCGTGAGACACAGGCATGCTGAACGCGGCCGATTCACCGCGCCTCGCCGGTGGCCACGCCCCCGCCGCCGGCGCTGACGCCGGGCAGGCCCAGGCACCACCGCGCTGTATGACCAGCCAGTCGCTACGGAACGGGCGCTGCAGGACCGAGGCGGCTGGATCCGCCGGCGAGCGCTCGGTATAGCGCACCACCAGCCCCTCGGAATGGGCGCACGCCCAGACCCTCCAGCCACCGTGAGAGACCTCCTCCACCGGTGCGGTCAGCCGCCCGGGGAAACGGAGGCGGTTGTGGTAGCTGCCCACGTGGGCCACGGGCCGGCCCTCCCCCTGGGCACTCGCGACCACCCGGGCCGCGGGGGAGAGGTCGTACCAGGGGGCCGCCGCCTTCCCGATCCCTCCGACCAGGATTACCAGCACCGCTACAGTCGCACTGGACAGCACCAGGGCCTGACCGGTAACCGCCTCGGGGAGGCGCGTCATGACGAGCGCCACCAGCGCCATGGCCCAGGGCACCCACGTGGGTATGTCACCGAGCCAACCCGGAGCGTCGGCGAATGCCGGGCTCCCGGGCGCCCACGCGACGAAACCGGCCAGCCCGAGGACCAACAGCGCGAAGGGAAAACCATCCCACCAGCGCCCCGCAGTGCGCTCCGTCAATCCGCGGGCGAATAGCAACGCCACGCCGGGCAGCAGGGGGAGGAGGTAATGCACCTGCTTGCCGCTGATCAACATAAAGGTGACGAAGGCGGGGACCAGCCACGCCAGGAGGAACCGGCTACCGGCGTCGCCACCCCTGCCGAGCGCGGCAATGGCGCACCAGCTGGGGCGCCATAGTGCCCACGGCAACAGGATCACAGGCAGGAGCACGAGGTACCACCACCACGGGCGCGCATGGGCGAAGGAGTCCGCCATGCGGCCGGCGCTCTGTCCCCAGAATATGGCCTGCGCGTAGTCCGGACCGCCGGCCAGCGCGGCGGGCACCGCCCAACCCAGGGCAATGGCCGCGCCCGCCGCGATCCCCGCACTCCAGCGGGCATACCATCGCCCCCATCCCTGGGCAGGGCTATACCACAACGGCGCGAGAACACCAACCGGCAGGAGGTGCAGCAGCACCACCGGCCCCTTGGCAAGGACGCCGCCACCGACGCCCATCGCCAGCAGCGCCACCCCGCGCCACGGGCGCGCCCCGGTCAACTCCCGGGTCCCGACCAACCCAAGCAGGACCAGCACTGTGAGCAGCACATCGAACATCACCACCGGCGTCCACAGCGCCCAGGGAAAGGTCCCGACGAGCAAGATCACCGCCAGGGCGACGCCCCAGGGACACCTTGGCCAGAGGCGGCGGGCCAGGAGCGCGGTCAGCCCCAGGGCTGCCAGGGCGCAACCGGCCACCGCCACTCGCGGCCATATCTCACTGACGCCGAACACCGACCAGCCGGCGTGGAACAACCAGAACAACAACGGCGGTTTATGGCTGTAGGGGACCCCGTTGTTGTAGGGCACCAGGAGGTCGCCACGCTGCCACATCTCCAGGGCGACCCCTAGGTAGCGCGTCTCGTCGATGGGTACAATCGGCAGCACCCAAAGATAGACACCGGTGAGCGCCGCCACCATGGCCAGGGCCCACAGGGCAACCGCACTCCCGGCCCTCATGTTCATTCCTCCACTGTCGACGGACGTTCGCGATGGAGGAACCACAGGTTTCGCAGGTAGATCACTAAACCAGTCGTCTGGCCCAGGATGAAAACCGGATCCTGCCGGTGGACGGCATAGGCGAGCAGGGTGATACCGCCGGCAACGCTGAAGTACCAGAAGGCGATGGGGATGACGCTTCGGCGGGCCCTTTCACTGTGCAACCACTGGATCAGAAACCGCAGTGAGAACAGCGCCTGACCGGTCAGACCCACCGTCAACCAGATGAGCGAGGGCCCGCTCACGGCCGCACCTCCCGGTAGTCGGTGGGGATCCAGCGCCGGCCCAACCAAGACACGCCAAGAAGATCCACAACCCCTACCCAGAGGCGGTCGAAGAGCCCGTACTTGGAATGGCCGGCGGCTCGGGCCCGGTGCGAGACCGCCACACTCGCCACCGGGAGGCCGGCCCGTCGGAACAGTGCCGGCAGGAATCGATGCATATGGTCGAACCGCGGCAGGTCGAGGAAATCCGCGCGGCGGAACAGCTTAAGGCCACAACCGGTATCGGGGCAGTCATCGCCGAGCAGCCGACCACGCACCGTATTGGCCACGCGCGACGACCAGCGCCGATGCCAACGATCCCTGCGCCGACGACGCCAGCCGGTGACCAGGTGGGCACCGCTGCGTTGTTGCTCGACAAGCAACCGCGGGATATCCGCGGGATCGTTCTGGCCGTCGCCATCGAGGCTCACTACCCATTCCCCCCGGGCAGCGCGCACCCCACTGGTCAGGGCCGCGCTCTGACCCCGATTGGCGGGATGGGTGATCAGCCGGATGCGCGGATCGGCGGCGCTCAGGACTGCCAGCACCTCCTGAGTGTCGTCGCTGCTGCCATCGTCGACGAACACGATCTCGTAGGCCTCGATGTCCGCCAGGGCATGCCCCAGCTCCCTGGCAAGGCCCGGGATATTGGGCGCCTCGTCGAGCACAGGGATCACCACGGAAAGCACCATTGCCGGCCTCCTCTGCCGCATTCCAGTGCGCCAGACGATAGCCGGTACCACGTCAACAAAATGTCTACGGAATGTGGAGAGACGGTGACGCCGGCGTAAACCGCCAGGTGACCGTGGTGCCGCGACCCTCGCTGCTGTGGATCTCCAGCTCCCAGCCGAAGAGCCGGCAGAGCCGGTCGACGATGGACAGCCCCAACCCGCTGCCGACCCTCGGGCTGTTGCTGCCCTGTTCGCCGCGGCCGCGGATGCGCTGCAGATCGGCGGCGGGGATACCGATGCCCGTGTCTGCCACCACCAACCGCCCGCTGTCCAGCAACACCCGCACCTCCCCCTCGGGGGTACTCTGCAAGGCGTTGGCGAGCACGTTCTCCACCACGGACCGTAACGCCGCCTCCGGTGCCATCAATAAGGGCTCCGCCTTGGCACTATAGTGGATGGCCACATCGCTCTCCCGGCGCAAACGCTCCACCGCCGCGCCCACCAGCGGGCCAAGCGCCACCGGCGTGTCATCGGCCGCGGGGGATTCCCGGGCAAGCAACAACAGCACGGAAAGGGTCTCCCCCATTTCCCCGGTAGCGGCATCGGCACGCTCCAGGGCCCGACGCTGGGGCCCTGCGAGCCGGTGCGCCTCCTGGAGCAACTCCAGGGAACTGCGGATGACCGCCAGCGGGTTGCGCAGCTCGTGAGCGACATCCGCAGAGAAGCCGCGCTCCCGCTCCAAGGCCTCATACGTGCGCCGCTGATAATCCGCCAGGGCTACGGCCAGCTCGCCCACCTCGTCGTCCGGATAATCGGCCGGGTCGACGGCCGGGCCCGCGCCCGCCCGGGCAGGGCCGACGGCGGCGGCCAGCCGCCGCAGCGGATCGATCAGCCGCCGGGAGAGGTAGTAGCCGATCCACAGCGACAGATACATGGCCAAGGCCGCGGCAGCCACCACCAGCCAGATCGTGAGCGACTCGCGGACCTCCAGGGCGGTGAGATCCTCGGCGAGCACATAGGTGACCCCATCCGAACGGTCGATGGCCAGCGCCAAGCTGGGTTGGCGAGGCAGTGAAAACAGCGGATCGGTCCCCAGCGTCCCCTGGTACTCCACGGCCACGGACTCCCCGTCGGGCTCAATCTCATAGAGGCCGGGCCGCCAGCGGTCCACATCCTCGGGAAGCGCCTCGGCGCCGACCGGCCCGAAAAGCCGCAGACCCGGCGCCGCTTCGCCGTCGCCCGTTACCGGGGCGGCCCCCTCGGCCATGATCCGCTCCAGGCGCTGGGAGAGGATCGAGCCGACCGCCTGCTCCTCGAGCTCATAGGCGGCGAGGAGCAACACCCCCACCACCAACGGGCCAAGCACCAGCCCGGCCAGGGCGAAGGCGGTGAGGATGCGGGCACGCAGGCTACGGGGACCCATTCCCATCCGCCACCAGGTAATAACCGATACCGTGCCGGGTTCGAAGGGTATCCCGGCCGAAGGGCCGGTCGATGGCACAGCGCAGACGGTGGATATGGGCGCGCAGGGTGTCACTGCCAGGGACGTCCTCGCCCCACAGTGCCCGGTCCAGCTCCTGCCGGGGCACCACCCGCGGCGCGGCACGCATCAGGGTGCGCAAGAGACGGAAATCCGCCGGGGCGAGAGGCACCGGCGTGTCCCCCCGGCGTACCTCAAAGGCCTCTTCGTCCAGCACCAGGTCACCGACAGTGAGTTGCGTGCTCGCCAGCTCACCCCGCACACGCCGGACCTGGGCCCTAGCCCGCGCCTCCAGCTCCGCCAGCGCCACCGGCTTGACGAGGTAGTCATCGGCACCACTGTCAATACCGGCGAGTTTCTCCTCCAGCTCCCCCCGGGCGGTAAGCATAATCACGGGAGTCGCCACCCCCGCCTCGCGCAGCCGCCGGCAAACCTCCACACCGTCCATGCCGGGGAGGGCCAGGTCCAGCACGATCACCTCGTAGGGCTCGGCAATGGCCAGGTTCAGCCCCCGACGCCCATTGCCGACGGCCTCCGCCTGGTGGCCCCGGGACTCCAAATAATCCACCAGGTTGGCCGCCAGCGCCGCGTTGTCCTCCACCACCAGGATCCGCATGTGCGCTAGGATAACCCAGAGCACCGGGGGTGGTTACCATGGCCGAGCCCAACACCGAACATGCGACCTACCAGGACATCCTCGCCCTCCCCGAGCATCTGGTCGGAGAGATCCTCGGCGGCGAGCTGCATACCCATCCCCGGCCGGCACCCCGGCACGCCCGGGCCTATTCGGCCCTTACGGGGAACTTATGGGGCCCCTTCGACCACGGCGGGAACGGCCCGGGGGGGTGGTGGATACTCGACGAGCCGGAGCTCCACCTCGGCGGCGATATCATCGTGCCGGACCTGGCCGGATGGCGCCGCGAGCACATGCCCTCTCTACCGGATACCGCCTGGTTCGAGCTCGCCCCCGACTGGGTCTGCGAGATCCTCTCCCCGGCAACAGCCCGCACCGACCGCGCCGTTAAGATGCCCGGCTACGCTCGGGAGGGTGTGCCCCACCTGTGGCTGGTGGATCCGGACGCCCGCACCCTGGAGGTCTACGCCCTGCAGGAGGGCGCCTACTGGCTGCTGCTCGCCACCCTGCAGGAGGACGATGCCGTCTCCCAGCCACCCTTCGAGGCGATCACCTTCGCCCTGGACACGCTCTGGGCCTGACCCCGCGGCTACTCCGAATGACCGGTGGCGTCCGCCGCCACGGCGTCACGATAAACCGCCGCCGCATCGCTTCCCAGACGCCCCAGCAAAAAGCACTCCCAGGCCGCTCGGTGGGCGCGACGTCCCCACCTCCGGCGCCGTTCCGGATCCGTGCAGGCGTACAGGGCCTCCGCCAAGGCGTCCACGTCACTGACCGGGATCACTCGGCCGCAATCCCGCTCGGCGACGATCTCGGCGGCACCAACACCCTCGCTGGCCACCACCGGCCGCCCCAGGGCCATGGCCTCGGCCACGGCGAAACCGAAATTCTCCGAATGCGACGGCAACGCCAGCACATGGGAGGCCTGCAACCGTCGATCCCGTTCGGCGGTGTCGACGTGGCCGAGCAAGGATACACAATCCTCCAGACCCAGCCGTCGAATTCGGGCCTCCACGTCCCGGCGCTGGTGGGGGTGGCCGTTGCCCGCCACTTGCAGCGCCACCGGCTGCCCTCCGCCCCGGAGCCGGGCCACCGCCTCCAGCAGCTCCGGGAGACCCTTGTGGGGGTGCAGGCGGCCGATGAACAACACTTGGAGGGTATCACCGGGGTCGCCCGGCGGCGGTGGCGTCGCTGTCTCCGGCACCGGCAACGCCGGTACCAGCATCTTTGCCCTCGCCCTCGGGCTATGCGCTCGCAGCGCGGTTTGCTCGGCCGCGGCGCTTACCAGGACCATGGCGGCCCGCCGCAGGATCCGCTCGCCACCGGCTCGCAGATACAGCCACTTGGCCAGGAAGCGCTCCCGCAACGCGGCCGAATGCAGGTGGCCGTGCAGGGTGATGACGTAGGGCCGCCCCTCCAGCCGGGCGGCCAGCACCCCGAGCAGCACGTGCCATCCGAAGATCCCGTGGGCATGGAGGACATCGGCCTCACGCAGCGCGCGGCGGGTGCGTCGGAGGAAGGCCAATGGGGCACGCACGGACAGCACCCGGCGGGCTTGGTCCCGGCCGAATACCGCCTGAACCCCCATGGTAATTCCCGAGCCGGCGAGACCCTCCCCCAACCGGTTGATATAGTGAATAATGCCCCCGCCGGCCGGGTCGTCGGTGCGCACCACGTGCAACACCCGGAGGGGGGTCGGGTGCGCGGCCACCGCCGCGCGCTGTGCCATCATTGCCGTCTCCACGAGTCCCGAGGTCGAATCGGACATGGCCAGCCAGCGACCGGACTTCTTCATCCTGGGCGCCCCCAAGTGCGGCACCACCGCACTCGCCCAATGGCTCGCCGAGCACCCGGCGGTGTTCCTGAGCCCGCGCAAGGAGCCGCATTACTTTAACACCGAGAGCATGCCGGCCACCCGGAACCTGGCGGAGTACGAGGCACTGTTCGCGAGCGCGGGCCCCGGCCATCGGGCCGTCGGGGAGGCCTCCACCCATTACCTGTACTGCCCGGAGGCGGTGCCCAATATCCTCGCCTACAACCCGTCCGCCCGCTTCATCGTCTGCCTACGCAACCCCGTGGAGATGGCCCCCGCCCTGCACGCCGAGTGCCAGCGCCAGGGTTGGGAGGACCGGCGTGAGTTCGCCCGGGCCTGGGAGCTGCAACCCGCGCGCCACGCCGGCCGCGAGCTGCCCCGGGCGGTCCGAGCCGACCCGGATCGGCTCCAGTACGGCGCCTACTGCCGCCTCGGTGAGCAGCTCCAGCGCCTCTACCGGTGGGTACCGCAAGAGCGCGTCCTCGCGCTGCTCCTCGATGACCTGCGTGCCGACCCCGCGGGGGTATATCGCCGAACCCTCGCCTTCCTGCAGGTCGACGATGATGGTCGCCGCCAGTTCCCGGTGGTCAACGCAACACCGCCGACCCGCTCCCTGCTGCTCTCACGGCTCATCCGCCATACCAGCCGGGCGCGGGACGCCCTGGGAATCAGCGGGGACTGGGGGATCGCTGCGGCGCTGCGACGGCTCAATAGCGCCGGTGACCGCCGGCCTGCCCTCTCCCCGGAGATGGCGGGGCGCCTGCGGCGGTATTTCGCCGACGACGTGACGCTACTCTCCCAGCTCCTCGGACGCGACCTCTCTCACTGGATAGCGCCGGACTCCGATGGCGATCCTTCTTCCGGGACCGCCTCGGCCAGTTGATCCACAGAGCGCGTGATCCCCGGCGGTAGGAAGCGGATCATACGGTCCTCCACGTCCGGCCACCGCTCGCGATACGGCATGGCCCCGCCCTCGAAGACCGTTACCAACCCCCTGCCGTCGAAGCTGATGCCCTCGGAACCGGGCGGAGCGTGCACTCGCATCTCGCGGGTCGGGCGGAACAGGGTGAGCACGGGGATCTCGGTGCCATCCGGCAAGCGGACCGTCGGCGAGGGCTTCTCCAAGGCCTCCGCCACGGAGCTCGGCAGGTGATGAAACGCGAAGCTGCTCGGGGCACGGCCCCAAGACGCACTTAACACCACCCGATGGGTGCCGAGGAAGGAAATCCCCTGGACTCGATCCCGGTGATGCAATGCGATGTCCGGCCGGTAGACCTCGTGGCTCATCCCGCCCCAGCGCAGCTGGTAGCGCTCCCGGTTCACTGGTCGCAGGGTCTCGGGGTCGATACGGTAACCGGCCGTCCAGCCACGGGTGTCACCGAGCAGGGAGAGGTAATGCTGCGGTAGCGGCGCGCCGCGGTCGCCGCGCTGGAAGTTCCCGACCCACAGCATCCCGCCCTCCGCGGTAACGAAGTCGCCGCTGCTGTCCACGGGGATGGGGCGTTCGTTGTCCGGGCGCATAGTGATCACCGGCACCTCAGCGTCCAGGAGCTCATCGAGAGCAAAGCGGAACACCTGGAAACGGTCCGGCACCCAGAGCCAATCGTGGAGCACCGCCACACCACCGGCATGCCGCCGCATGGGCTCACCGTCGCGCTCCTCCAGCATCGCCAAGCGCACCGTCTCACCGGCGGCGAGGTCATAGAGATACAAGGCCGAATGCTTGAGCATGCAGCGACGGATGAACATCTGCCAACGCAGGCCCCGGCCAACGCGCTCACAGAAGTAGCCAGAGAGCACCACCCGGCCGTTATCCCGATCCACGTAATCGATGCCCTGGGGCACGAAGTTGCGGTGCAGCCCGGGGACCACTTGGCCCTCCAGCTTCAGCGCGGCCAGGGCGGGATAGTCAAAGCGAAAGGTCACCGGGTCGATGTTACGGAACGATGGCGCCTCCAGGCGCGGGTCCGCCGCGGCGCCACAGGAGACGGCGAGGAGCAACAGAGCCGCCATCAGCAGCCGTAACGGCCTCGCTGACAGCCCCAGACGCCGCCTGTAGACTCCCTTAGCATGACGGAGCGACCGAAACCACCTCTCACCCTCCATGTCTGCCAGCGTATCAGCCTTGCGGCGGCCTCCATACCCGGGGTGCGAGGGCTGTGGCCGTCGGTGAGCCGCGTGATGCCCCAGTTCTGGGCCCGCCGCGTCACCGACCCTATGCCGGCCCGGCTGCCCGGTGGCGCGTCCCTGCCGGTGCGGCTGAGTGAGCATGTGGAGGCCGGGGTGTTCTGGTACGGCTTCCCCGCCGAGGACCGCGGCGCCCTCGCCGTGCTCCGCGATCGCCTGCCCCGTGACGGTGTGGCCCTGGATGTGGGTGCCAATGTCGGCTGCTTCTCCCTGGTCCTCGCCACGGACGCCCCCGCCGGGCAGGTCCACGCCTTCGAGCCGGTGCGCGGCAACCGCGAGCGCCTCGAGCGCGCCATCGCCGACAACGGCCTGGAGAACATCACGGTCAACGCCTGCGCCCTCGCCGCGGAGGCGGGTGAGCTCACGGTATGGGTCCCCCAGGCGCACTGGAAAGGCCGACTCTACAACGCCGGGCGCAGCTCCCCCTACGTCGGCCGCGGCGAGCACGGGTGGGCTCCCGAGACCGTACCCTGCCTGACCCTGGACGAGTACGTAGCCCAGCAAGGCCTGCGCCGGGTGGACGTAATCAAGATCGACGTCGAGGGTGCCGAGATGGACGTGTTGGAAGGCGCGCGGCGAACGCTCAGCGAGCTGCGCCCCGCTGTGGTCATGGAACGCAACGATAGCCTGCTCGCGGCGGCGGGGCGGGATCCGGACGCGGTCCGAACCCTCTGGGACGATCTCCGCTACCGGATCCACTACATCACCCCCGCCGGCACCCTGCGGAGACGCCTACCGAAACGCAGCTCGCATTGCAACATCCTGTGCCTGCCGTGAGCGCGCTCCGCCTGGGCTCACTGCTGCGCAGCGGCGCCTCGAGCTTCGCCCTGCGTGCGCTCAACGCCGCCCTGGCCTTCGGCCTGACGGTGCTTCTAGCACGCAGTCTCGGGCCCTCTGGCTACGGTATCTACGCCTACGCCATGGCCCTGGTGATGCTGCTCAACATGCCGGGTGCGGGCGGCCTACCGATCCTGATCCTTCGCGAGACCGCCGCCGCCCGCGCCCGCGAGCGCTGGGATCTCCTGCAGGGGATACGGCGCTGGGCCTTTGGGGGGGCGCTCGCATTGGGCGTCTCGGTGGCGATGATCTCTATCCTGGGGGTTTGGCTGCTCGGCGCACGCCTCGACGCCGTGGAGCGGACGAGCGTCGCCCTGGCCGTGGTGGCGGTGCCCATGATCATCCTGGCAAACCTCTACGGGGCCACCATGCGGGGCCTCCATCACGTAATCCTCGGCCAGCTCCCGGAATACGTGATCCGCCCGGCCCTATTGTTCCTCGCCATCGCCGCCTTGCTGGTCGTAGCCCCGCAGGCGATGCGCCCGGATACCGCCGTGGCGCTGCATGCCGGTGCGGCGGCGCTGGCCTTGTGGGCCGCCGTGGTGCTGTTTCGCCGCGTATCTCCGCCCCTGCCGAAGCAGGCGGCACCGCATTATGAAAGCCGGCGATGGTTGGCGAGCACCCTGCCCCTGACCCTGGTCTCGGCCATGCATATCGTCCATCAGTATACCGACCTGATCATGCTGGGCTGGTTCCGACCCAGCGACGAGGTAGGGCTCTACCGGGTGATCTCCCAGGCCGCCATGAGCGTGAGCTTCGGGTTGATGGCGGTGAACCTGGTGGTCGCGCCGCGCTTCTCGCATAGCCACGCCCGCGGCGACCTCGCCACGCTGCAGCGCACCGCCACCCGCGCCGCACGGCTGGTGATGGTGCTGACGCTGCCCATCGTGGCGGCCTTCCTGATCATCGCCGAGACGGTCATCGTCCTGGTATTCGGCGAGGACTACAGCGGCGGCGGGCCCGCGTTGATCCTCCTCGCCCTCGGCCAATTCGGCAACGCCGCGTTCGGCTCGGTGGCACTGCTGCTGAACATGACCGGCCACGAGGGCGACACGGCACGGGGACTGGCCGTGGGCGTCGTCGCCAACGTGGCCCTCAACCTGGCGCTCATCCCGCCGTTCGGGATCAACGGTGCCGCCGCCGCCAGCGCGCTCACCCTCGTGCTCTGGAATGTCCTGCTGTGGCGGGCGGTACGCCACCGGTTGGGGGTGGATACCACCGCACTGGGTATGGCGGCGAGCGCCAAGGGATGATGCCCTCGATCACCGCGGCCGGCGGCGGTACACTCCGCTGCCTGTACCTCGTGAGCTTCCGGCTGCAGGCCTCCTCCGCATGAGCCGCTATCGCCCCCCGCGCAAGAAGAGCTCCCCGTATATCACCCCGGAAGGCTGGGACCGACTCAACGCCGAGCTGGCCTGGCTCTGGCGGGTCCGCCGGCCCGAGGTGACCCGGGCGGTCGCGGAGGCCGCCGCCATGGGGGACCGCTCGGAGAACGCCGAGTACATCTACGGCAAGAAACAGCTCCGGGAAATCGACCGGCGGATTCGCTATCTCAGCAAGCGCCTGGACGCATTGCAGGTGGTGCAGCGCACGCCCGATGACCCGAACCGGGTCTACTTCGGCAGCTGGCTGGAGGTGGAGGACGAGGCCGGCAACAGCGCCCGTTACCGCATCGTCGGGGCCGACGAGATCGACCCCGGCACCGGCCAGATCAGCGTGGATTCACCCTTCGCCCGGGCCGTCCTGGGCAAGCGCGTCGACGATGAGTTCACGGTAGCGACGCGCGACGGCGAGATGACCTACTGCATCACCGCCCTGTGGCAGCGCGGCTGAGCGGAGGTATTCACCAAACCGGGGCAACGCCACGGAAGCATCACCGGTACAGACGTCCCCCCATTACTGCCCCTCGTCACCGCCGACGGCATCGCCGATGCGCTCGCCGAGGGATTCCGCGCCTTCCCGGAGGTTCTGCCAGGCCGCCGATCCGAGCTCCTGGGTGCGCTCCCAGGCACTGCGGGTGCCCTTCTGGGTATTCTCCCAAGCCTGCTGCAGGCGGCTCGTCGTCCGGTTCCACCAACCCTCGTCGTACTCGGGGAGATCCTCCAACTCGTCCGACCCTACGGTGAGCCGCACTTCGTAGGTAATGTCCTGGAACGCGCTCGGGCCATCGGTGGTCGTAACCGTAAACATCCCCCGCTCGGCCACCACCTCGCGACCACCCAAGCGGACGACGTTGTCGAGCTCGACGATCAGCGAATGCACCGCCATGGTGTCACCGAGCAGTAGATCATCCACCGTACCCACTCGCTCGCCGTCCGACGCATGCACGGGTGAGCCCATGAGATTGTCTGCCGAGTACAAGCCCTCAGTGGCAGCCGCGCTTACGCTCCAGCCCACAGCCGCGACCAATGCCAAACCGACCAGTTGTCTTATGCCTTGCCGCTTCATTTCTCGCATCCTCCTATTAGGCGCCGAGGTTCCTGACACGGAGGCGGGCCCCGAGACGAAGACCGATGGGCCCCCGATCCCGCAAGCCGTTGTGCTCCCCCGTTCGACCTCCCTTATCATGGACCTTTAAGCCCCATAATCCCGGATAGTGTTATGCAGGTAACGCCGAAGTTTACCGTCGGACAGGTCGTCCACCACCGGAAGTTCGATTACCGGGGCGTTATCGTCGACGTGGATCCGATATTCCAGGGCTCGGAGGAATGGTACGAGACCATGGCCCGAAGCCGTCCACCCAAGGACCAACCCTGGTATCACGTCCTCGTGGACGGCGCCAGCCACAGCACCTATGTGGCCGAACGCCACCTCGAGCCCGATCACTCCGGCGCGCAGGTGGAGCACCCGGCACTGGGCCAGTTCTTCGACCGCTTTGACGGCGGCCGCTACCACCGTTCGGGTCGGCACTGACGGGCTGAGCCGCCAAGGGCCGTTATCGTCCGCCGGATCCGGTATCTCAGCAAACGCCTGGATGCCTTGCCGGTGGTGCGGCGCCAGCGACCGGGAGCAACGATGAGCACACGAGCCCTCCCTTGGGGCCACTGGCCGGGCACCATTGAGGCCACCGCCCTCGCACAGGGCAACCGGATCACGGGCTTCGCGGTATCCACCGACGGTCAGGGACTCGCCTGGACAGAGCACCGCCCGAACGACGCCGGCCGTACGCGGCTCTTTATCACGGCGAGCGGCACGCCGGAATCAGCCTGGTCACCGACCGCTGTGGGCGCCCGCTGCCGGGTCCATGAATACGGCGGTCGCGCCGTGTGGTCCGGCACCGGCGACCACCCGTGGCTGTTCATCGAGGAGGCCGATCAGGGGGTCTGGGCCGTCACCGGGCGGGGAGAGGCTACACCGCTCCATGTCGCGGAGGGGCTGCGCCACGGGGACTGCGACGTGCATGCGGCTATCGGCCGCCTGGTCTGCCTGCAGGAGGATCCGGCGGGCGAGCGTACACGGATCGTCTTGCTGGATCTGTCCGGGAGGCGGTCGCCCCGGATCCTCGCGGAGAGCGACGAGTTCTGCGGGGCACCACGGATCAGCACGGATGGCCGCTACGTGGCCTGGATCGCCTGGAACGCCCCGGAGATGCCGTGGACGCGGACGCGGTTGTGGCTGATGGACCTGGACAGCGGGCAGGCGCGGGCGCTGACCGATGGGCGGTCATCGGCCTTGGAGCCGCGCTGGGGGGCAGACGGCTCGTTGTACTGCCTAGATGACCGCGCCGGCTGGTGGCAGCTGTATCGGCTCACCGGCGCCGGCCCCTTCCGCGTCTGCGACGATCCCGCCGACCTCTCCCGTCCGCCCTGGCAGCTCGCACAGCCCCATCACGTGGGCCGTACGGACGGCACCACCCTCGCGGTGCGGATCCGGCAGGCCTGCTGCGACCTGATCCGTATCGACCCCTCGGGCCAGGTACGCCCATTGGCCGCGCCCGATGTGGATATTACCCAGCTCCAATGGGACGGACAGGCCCTGTGGTACCTCGGTGCCCCCGAGGACGGTCCCCGCGCGATCTGTCGGCTGGATGCGGCCACGGGTCGGCTCTCCCGGATCGTGGGCGAGGACCTCGCCCCCGATCCCGACGCCGTCGCGCGGCCCGAGCCGATCACCACGGAGGGCCCCGATGGGCCGGTCCATGGCTACCTCTACCACCCCTGGTGCCCGGGGGTATCCGGCCCGAGGGACTCACGCCCGCCACTGCTGGTGCGTGCCCACGGCGGACCCACCGCCATGCGCAGCCCCGCGTGGAACCCGGAGCTCCAGTTCTGGACCGGCAGAGGCATCGCCGTCGCCGAGGTCAACTACGGGGGCAGCAGCGGCCATGGCCGGGCCTATCGCGAGCGCCTGCGGGGGCGCTGGGGGATCGCCGATGTCGAGGACTGCATCCGGTTCACACAGGCCCTCGCCGCCCGGGGCCTGTTCGATGGGCGTCAGGCCTTCATCGCCGGCAACAGCGCCGGCGGGCTGACGGTGCTCAACGCCCTGCGCGGCACCACCGTGTTCGCCGGCGGGCTCTGCCGGTGGGCGGTGACCGATCTCGCCCGCCTCGCCGCGCTGACCCACCGCTTCGAGCGTGGTTACCTGGGATTCCTGGTGGGCGACCCCGAACGGGACGCCGAACGTTACGCGGCGCGTTCCCCGGCGCGCCATGCCGGTGAGATCACCGCACCGGTACTGCTTATCCAGGGTGATGCCGACCGCGTGGTGCCGGTGTCCCAGGCCACGGAGATGGCGGACGCGATGGCCGCCGCTGGCGGTGGCGCCGAGATGCGCATCTACCCCGGCGAGGGTCACGGCCTGCGCCGGGCCGCCCATATCCGCACCGCCGCCCTCGCCGAGCTGGCCTTCGTGCAACGCCACCTCAGGGGTCCCGGCGCTGCCCCCTGACCTCCGCCGCCCCGCCGCTCAGGGCACGGCTGTTGGCCACCGTACGCATCACCAGCGGCGCAGCACCCTCACGCCGATCCGCCGCCTCCACCGCCTGTAAGACCCGGTCGTGTAGCGCTGACTTGGGGCAGACCGGATCCGTCGCCCAGGCATCACCGGCCAGCAACAGGGCCTGGCACCGGCAACCACCGTGGCAACTGTGGAGCAGCTCGCAGCTGGCGCAGGGCTCGGGCTGCCAGTCGTGACCGCGAAAGACGTTGAACGCGCGGGAATCCTGCCATATGGCCTGCAACCGTTGTTCCCGCACCGACGGCAACTCAATGGGCAGTGAGGTCGCGCCGTGACACGGCAGGGCACGGCCGTCCGGTGCCACCCCGAGGAAGGTTGTGCCCCAGCCGTTCATGCACGGCTTGGCGGTTTCGTCGTAGTAGTCGGAGCCCACGAAATAGATACGCATGCGCGAGCCCGCCTTCTCGCGCCACCGCTCGGTCACCGCTTCGGCCTCCTGTAGCTGACGCCGTGTCGGCATCAGCGCCGCGCGGTTGTGATAGGCCCAGCCGTGGTACTGGGTGTTGGCGAGCTCCACGAAATCGGCGCCCAAGTCCCAGGCCAGCTGGAGGATGGCATCGACGCGGTCCAGGTTGTGCCGGTGCAGGACCACGTTGAACACCATGGGGTAGTGGTGGGCCTTGATGGCCCGGGCCATGCGCTCCTTGGTCTGGAAGTGGTCCTTGCCGGCGACCTCATCGGACGGGCCGCTTTGATCGGCCTGGAAGCTGATCTGGATGTGGTCCAGCCCAGCGTCCTTGAGCCGCGCGAGACGGACCTCATCCAGACCGACCCCGGAAGTCAGTAGATTGGTGTAGAAACCGAGCCCGCGGGCATGGCCGACGATGGTTTCCAGGTCCTTGCGCAGCAGCGGCTCGCCGCCGGAGAGCCCCAGCTGCACCGCGCCGAGGGCACGGCCCTGATCGAGCACGTCCAGCCACTCCTGGGTGCTCAACTCGTTGCGATAGCGGGCGAAGGCGATGGGGTTGGAGCAGTACGCACACTGCAGCGGACAGCGGTAGGTGAGCTCGGCGAGCAGCCACAACGGAATGGGTGCGCTGCCCTCGGCCAGGCCCGTTCCCGTCTCGGCAGCAATCATGTCAGCCTCCCTCCGCGTATAACCAGCCCTTGGCCACGGCCTCATCCAGGAACATGAGGACATCCTCGGCGAGCTCCGCCTCCGGGAACGCCTGCTCCAAATCGGCAATCACTGCCGCCACCGTCCGGCCATCGCAGCGGGCCATGATCTCGCCGGCGGGCCCGTTGAGCTGAACCATGCCCTCGGGGTAGAGCAGCACATAGGCGGACTGCGCGGGCTCCCACTGCAACCGTACCCCGGTTTGCAGGTGCACGGTGCTGTCACGATTCATGCCCCTTCCTCCGCGGCCTGGTAGGGCGGCATACCCACCACGTAGGCCAGATACATGGCATCGAGCATGCTCCAGAGCACGTCGAGCTTGAAGCGTAAAATCTCCAGCGCCCGCCTCTGGCCCTCCGCGCTGCGGAAATGCGCCAGCGTCAGTGCCAGTCCGTGTTCCACGTCGCGCCCCGCCTGACTGAGGCGCGAGCGGAAGTAGGCCAGCCCGTCGGGATCCACCCAGGGATAGTGCTCCGGCCACGTGGCCAACCGGGAGCGGTGCGCCTCCGGCGCGAAGAGCTCGGTCAGTGACGAGCACACGGCCTCCTCCCAAGGGCGTTGCCGGGCGAAGTTGACATAGGCATCCACGGCGAAACGCACCCCGGGCAGGACCTCCTCCAGCGAGAGCATGCGCTCGCGGGCCACGCCCACGGCCTCGCCGAGTCGAAGCCAGGCCTCGATGCCGCCGGCGTCGTCATCACGCCCGTCATGGTCAAGGATCCGCTGCACCCACTGGCGGCGGACCTCACGGTCCGGGCAATTGGCCAGCACGGCGGCATCCTTGCGCGGGATATTGATCTGGTAATAGAAGCGGTTAATCACCCAGCCCTGGAGCTGGGCGCGGTCGAGCTCACCACCTGCCATCATCTGCTGGAAGGGATGGTGCAGATGGTAATACCGTCCGAGGGCACGGAGCCGGGATTCGAATTCCTCCCGCGACCAAGGCGGCCCCGTGCCTGCCTCCCCGGCCGGGTCCTCAGAGCTCGATTTCCATGCCGTCATGGGCGACCTCGATGCCCAGCTCCCGCAATCGGGCCCGCTCCGCGGAGTCCGGATCGAGTACCGGGTTTGTGTTGTTGATGTGAATGAGGATCCGCCGCGCCCCGGGGTAGGCATCCAGTATCTCGAGCATGCCGCCAGCACCGGTCAGCGGCAGATGGCCCATCTCACGGGCGGTCTTGGTGCCGCCGACCACTCGCTCCATCTCGTCGTCGGTCCAGGTGGTGCCGTCCACCAGGATCACATCGGCGCTCTCCAACCAGGGTTTCAAGTGGGGTTCCACCGCCCCGAGCCCCGGGGCATAGAACGCCCGCCGGCCGGAATCCCGGCTGTCGATCACCAGGCCGATGTTGTCCCCTGGTTTCGGATCGTCGCGGTGCGGCGAGTACGGCGGTGGCTTACTCGTCAGGGGGACCGGAGTAACCCGGACCCCCGGGGTCTCGGCGGGCTCCACCGACCGACCGTCCAGGGGCAGGGGGCGGACCTGCGTACCACAGTAGTGCCGGAGCATCTCCAGAAGGGGGAAACCGGTGCGCAGATCCTCCTCGACCCGGGGACTGCAGTAGACGGGCAGGGGCTCGCGGCTCTCGCGCAACATGATCAGGCCGGTGACGTGATCGACCTGGCTGTCCACTAAGAGCACGGCCGCGATCCCGCTGCTGCGGATCGCGCCCCGCGGATACAGAGGCGGGTTGTCGATGATCTGTTGGCGGATATCCGGAGAGGCATTCACCAGCAGCCAGTGCCGGTCGTCTCCGGACAGCGCAATGGACGACTGCGTGCGGCGCTCCCCCACCAATCGGCCGCTGCGGGCCTCGACACAGCGGGGGGAATTGCAATTCCACTGGGGGAAGCCCCCACCGGCAGCAGAGCCGAGCACGCGAATTCGCATGGCGATCGGAGCGGGGGCGGGAACACCACCCCCGGCGACCTCAGCGGGCCGTTATGTACAGGTTGATCTCGAAGCCGAGACGCAGCTCCTGATAAGCGGGCTTGCTCCAACGCATATCGATCTCCTCCTCAGGTGAAGTCCATGGCCCAAGCGGTGCCATGTATCTTCAGTGTAACAGTGGCCAGCGGCCAGCACAGCGTGCCACCCCATTCCCGCCCCGCATACGTGCACGCGCCGATACTCGCCTGTTTACGTTGCATCAAAGGGCACGGTCCACCTTTGGGTTGACGGGGCCCGGCGTTGGCACTGGGGATATCCATGGACTATACGTGTGTTCGCGGTCCTGGCCATACACCGCTCCATGCCAAGTCTGAATAAGTACCATGGATGAACCTCTTGCCGGGCCGAAGACAAGAAATTCATGCGAGGAGAGAATGCCCATGACTGGTAAACAATCCCTCTGTGCGTTGTCGCTGGCGGGACTGCTCATTGGCGGCATCGGCGGCGCGACGGCGCAGCAGCTCGACCCGAACATCGAGCGGCTGCAAGATTTCAAAACCACCGGCACCGACCTCGAGATCGAAACGGTCACCCAGTCCGAAGAACGGGCGGCCAACATCCGGCGAATCCTCGAGGAGATCAACTTGCCTCGGGGTTTCGAGATCGATCTCTACGCAATCGTTCCCGATGCCCGTCACATGGCGGTGGGTAACAACGTAGGCGTGGTCTATGTCGGTACCCGAAAGACCAAGGTCTATGCGGTCACTGACCGGGACAAGGACCGGGTCGCCGACGAGGTGAAGGTGTTCGCGCCCTCCGTGGATATGAAGGTGCCGAACGGGGTGTGCTTCTCCCGCGACGGCATCCTCTATGTCGCGGAGCACAATCGTGTGCTGGTCTTCCCCGCGGCGGAATTCTTCTACGAGAGCCCGGACGTCGCCATCGGGGTGGTCGCCGACCAACTGGTGCCGGAGGAGGAGGAGTCCTTCAATCACGGTGCCCGAACTTGCGACATTGGCCCGGACAACAAGCTCTACATCACCCTCGGCCAGCCCTACAACGTCCCACCCGCCGAGAAGATGGAGCTGTACAACGAAGTCGGCCTCGGCGGCATCATTCGCATGAATCGCGACGGCAGCGACCGCGAGGTCTATGCGCTCGGCATCCGCAACTCGGTAGGGCTCGACTTCAACCCGGCCAACGGCGAGCTCTGGTTCACCGACAACCAGGTCGACGGCATGGGTGACGACATCCCGCCCGGCGAGATCAACCGGGCCACGGCCAAGGGCCAGCACTTCGGCTTCCCCTGGTACGGCGGCGGGGACGTGCGCACCAACGAGTACCAGGATTCCGAGCCCCCCGAGGACGTGATCTTCCCCGAGGTGGAAACGGCGCCCCACGCCGCGGACCTGGGGATGACCTTCTACACCGGGCGCCAGTTTCCGGAAAAGTACCGGGGCGGCATACTCAATGCCCAGCATGGTTCCTGGAACCGCTCCGAGCCCATTGGCGCACGGGTGATGTTCACCAGCGTCGAGGAGGACGGCAGCGCCGGTACCCATGAGGTCTTCGCCGACGGCTGGCTCGACGAGGAGACCGGCGAATACCTCGGCCGGCCGGTCGACGTAGTGCAGTTCCTGGATGGCTCCATCCTGGTCTCCGACGACCTGACCGGTGCCATCTACCGCATTGCCTACACGGGTACCGAGGAATAAGACACCCGCGCCTTCCCGGCGCCCGCACGGGCGCCGGGGCTCTCACGCTGGAGAGGACCATGAACTGGAGTACCCCGAGGGCGCTCATGTTGTTGCTGGGCACCCTGCTCATGGCCGGCACCGTCCAGGCTGGTGACCCTGCCGCCGGCCGCGACGCTGCCGGTCAGTGCGTAGCCTGTCACGGCCTTGACGGGATCGCGCGCCAGCCCGATGCAGGGAACCTGGCCGGACAGAACGCAATGTATCTGCGCAACCAGCTCGAGGCCTTCCGCAGCGGCAAGCGCCGACATCCCCAGATGAACGTAATTGCCAAGGAGCTCAGCGACGAGGAAATCGCCGATCTGGCCGCCTGGTACTCCGCCATCGAGCTGGAGGTAAAGCTGCCAGATCTGCCATAGCGGGGGGTCGTGATCAGGTGCCCGGCACCTGCCCCACGGCACGATACGCAGGTCCCGGTCACGGGGAGGACTGCGAATCCGAAACAACCGCGGCGAGGGCATCAGCGAGCCACTGTGCCTCCCCCGCCACGGCATCGGCGCTGGTGTCCGCCCCGCCCATGGCTGCCAGGACGCGCAGCTTCAACGCCGCCTCATCCAGCACCTCGCGCCCATCCAGATGCTCGTGCTCGCGGAGCCATTCCTCCAGCTCTTCGCGGGCGTTGCTGCGGAAACGACTGACCGCCCCCGCCTCCAGGGCATCCAGCAATGCCCGGGCGTCCCCGCCGAGCTCCCGGTTCAGGGCATCCACCCGGTCGATGAAGGTCTCGCTGACCGCCCCGGAGGCCTCCAGGGCGTCGCGGTCCACGGGCCGTCCCCGCCCCTCCCGCCAAGCCTCAAGCCAGGCCCGCGCACCGGCGGCACGGCGGCGCAGGAGGCCCTTCTCCTCGTCGTCCAGCAGCGTGTTGGCCGCCGGCGAGCCCAGGAGGGACTCCAACGCACCGAGACGGCCAATCCCCGCGCAGATCAGCCGGTACAACAGCCCCAGGTCATCCCGCAGCAGGTGGAAAAGATGCAGTGACTCGGGCGGCTCCCAGGGGGCCACTGGCGGGACCCCCAGGGCCATGGCGTAGTCCTCGGCGGTGCGGCCCTGCGGCGCCGGGACCTCGGCGGTGGGCGGCAACGCCAGCGCCTCGGGCGCCTCCACCGCCCCGGCGCGCCGGCGCAGTCGGGCCAGGTCGACCCAGTGCACTTGCGGATCCCGCTCCTGCCAATAGGCGAGGTCGCCGGGCTGGGCGGTGAGATAGAACACCTGCCGGCCACTGTCGGCCAGGGCGTGCAGGCTCTCCACGGCGGCGCGGAAACGCTCCGGGTCGGCGGTGGTCAGGGCCTCGTCGAGGACCAGCGGCAGCGATTCGGCGCCCCGCTCCACCTCCAGGGCGAAGGCCACGCGCACCGCGAGCAATAGCTGCATCCGCGTGCCGCTGGACAACGCGGCCAGATTCCGCCGTTCCCCCGTGGCCGACTCTACGGCGGCGAACCGGGTGCCGCCGTCCGCGCTGAAGTCCAGTTGATAGTGGTGGTGGGTGAAGTGGGCAAACCACTCCCCGGCACGGCGCAGGGCCGGGGGCCGGCTGCTGCGCTCGTGCTCCTCCTGCACACGGTCGAGGAGCAGCTGCCCGGCTTCGGCGAACAGGGCCTCGTCCAGCCGTTCGCGCAGGGCGTCCGCGGCCCCTTGTTCCCCGGCACGGGCCTCCTCCAGGGCCCGCTCGGCGCCGGCACGGCGGATCGCCTCCTCGATGCGCGCGATCTCGCGGAGGAGCTCATCGCGTTCCCCGGCGCGCTCGCGGGCGGCATCCCGGCGACGTTGCAGCCCCTCCTCGTCGTCGGCCTCCACCGCTGCCATCAGACCGCCCGCCTCACCCAAGGCCTCGCGGCGCTGTCGCTCCAATAGTCGGGCCTCCCCGAGGTCGTCACGGCGCTGCCGCCACTGACCGAGCCGCTCCAGGCGCTGGCGCAGACCGGCGTCGTCACCGTCCTCGAGCCCGGCCCCGATGAAGACGGCGGTAATGGCCTCCTCGGCGGCGCGGCGCTCGCGCTCGACGCGCGCGATGTCCTGGTCCGCCCTAGCGATGTTCGTCTCCGCCTCGCGATGTCGGCGACTGCGCTCGGCCAGGTTCTCCAGGCGGGCCAGCAGTGTGTCCCCCCCCGGCTGTTCCACCTCCGGCGTCTCACCGTAGGCGGCGAGGAAAGACCCGGCCTGTTCGCGTAAATCCTGGGCCTCGCCCTCCTGCGCCTCCAAGGCGCGCTCCAACTCCCCCACCCGGCGCGCGGCCTGGTCGTGGTCGTGGGTGAGCTGCAACCAGCGCAGCAATTCGGCATCGTGGCGTGTCGTGTCGTAACCCACCTCCGCTGCCAGGCGCTGCAACCGCCCCAGCAATTCATCGCGCTCGCCACGGCGGCGGTCCAGCTCCCGGCCGAGCGCTTCCCGGCGACGTTGATCCGCCTCCCGCCCGCGCGCCTCCTGGAGCGCCCGGTCCAGGTCACTAAGGCATTGGCGGACGCCTTCCGCTTCCCAGGCCTCGGGGCCGGCAATCCCCAGTGCCTCGAAGCGCCGGCGCGCGTCCCCACGCTCCGCCGCCCCCGCCGCTTGCGGGAACGTCATCCAGGCGCCCAGGACGAAGGGGACGAGCAGGACGGAGAGGCCCCAATGCAACCCCACCGCGGCGGCCGCCAGCGCCACCGCGAAGGCCACCGCCGTGGACACGGCGCCGAGCAGCCGACGGCGCGTCCAGGGCGGATCCGTAGGGGCAGCGAGCCACTGCAGCAGCTCGCGCCGCCCGGCCATGAGCCGCTCGATCTCCCCGGTGGGGTCACCGTCTTCGGGGGGCAGGCGCTCGTGCTCACGCTCCAGTGCCGTGACGGTGGCTTCGAGGCGACGCTTCTCCTCCAGGGCCTCGCCCACGCGCCGGATCGTGGCGGGGTCGATGCGTACCGCCGCACCGCTGGCACCACCCAACGCCTCCACCGCCTGATCCCGCTCGGCCCGGGCGCCGCGCAGCGCCTCGCGCTGGTGCTCGATTTGCGCCTCCAGGCGCTGCAATCGCTGCAGGGCCCCGCGGTGGTCCGCGAGGGTGGCCTCGGTGGGACCGCCGTCGGGCAATCCGGCCTCGTCCAGGCGCCCCTGCGCTTCCGCCCGACCACGGCGCAGCCGATCCAGCTCCGCCGCCTGCTCGTCGGGCTTGCGCCGCCACTGCGCCAGGACGTCCGCCTCGTTGCCCTGCAGGCGCTCCATATCCGGCGGGAAGCCCCCCAGCTCCGCCTCCAGTGCCCGGCGCCCGCGCCGTGCCTCCAGCAGCTCCAGGGCCCGCTCGCAGCGAGTCTGCTCCAGCGCGGCCTCCTCCGCGGCCACCTGTTTGCGGCGCAGCTCATCCAGACGCGCCTCGTCCCCACGCAGCTCGGCGTGGTGCCTCTGCGCCGCCCGCAGCTGCCCGCGCGCCTTCTCCAGCGCCTTCCGCTCCCGCTGGCCGTGGCGGGCCCCCACGCGAAACGGTTCGGCCTCGCGCAGCGCGGGGATGTCGTAGCCCCCCGCCAGCTCCCGGGCGAGGCGCGTGGCGATCTGCCGGTCGGTCTCGTGGTCGTCGGCGAGCAGATCCTCCACCCGCAGGAGAAAGCAGGGCAGGAAGCGATGCTGGGGCAGTGGCGGCGGCTCCACCGGCTCACCTGCCTGCTGCCAGAGCAGCTGATCCCCCTGGCGCACCGCCCGCAGCTCGCCACGGTCGCTGTCGAAGACCGCCTCCACGGTAACCGGGAGCCGGTGGAGTTCCTCCCGGTAGAGGGCGGCCCGCAAGCCACGCACCAGGCTGGACTTGCCCGAGGCGTTGGGCCCCACCACTACATTGACCCCCGAGGACAGCTCCTCGACGGTAAAACCGGGACGGATGCCGGGGAGCCGCTCGATGGCAAGGGCGCGCAACCTCACTCGGCGCCCTCCCGCTGGGTGAGCAGGCCGTCCAGGCCCTCCAGGGCGGCACGTTCGAGGATCGACGCCACCTCGTCGGGATCCGGTTCCGGTGCCCCCAGGGGCGCGAAGTCGCGCTCGTGGACCCGGCTGACCATGCGCCGTTGGGCCTCCGTGATCAGCGCCCGGCGTTCCGGGCCGTCCTCGCCACGGAGAATCAGGAGCTTACGCGCCAACAGGCCGACGGGGTCACTGTTGTTCGCCAGGGCCTCCAGGTCCATGGCCGGCAGGGCCTCGAGGCGCCACCGCTCGATGAAATAGACGATGCCCTCGCGCTCCTGCACCATCGCGCGGGGATCGTCGGCACTCAGGATCCGCTGGACCGCCTGGCGATGCTCGCTGCGGCCGGTGAGCCGCAACCGGCATCCCACCGCCCGGGGGCGGGCCGCGCCGGCGGCGATCCGCTGGTGGATGGCGTCCAGGGCATGGGTGATACGCAGGTGCACCCCGGCGGGGTCATCCAGGTCATCCAGCGGGACGGCCACTTCCTCCCAGCGCAACGGCGCCAGCGGGATCTGCCCGATAGCCAGCTCACCACCCGTCACCTCCAGTAGCCAAGGACCGTGGGGCCCGGACTCCCCCGGGTCCATCCCGGTGAGCGAACCGAGATAGCCGATCGGACGCGGCGCAGCCAGCGCATCCGGTCGGTGGATATGGCCGAGCAGCCAGGCGTCCACCGGCGCCGCCTCCAGCTCCGCCAATCGGACCGGGGCATGATGGCTGCCGGTCTGGTCACGGTCACAATGGAGCACTCCGATGCTGGGGACAGCGCCCGTACCGGCATCGGGGACGCCCTCGGCCAGGGGGCTGGTGGTGACCACCTCGCCGGGGAACGACCAGCCCAGGACCCGTACCCGGCCGCCGTCACCACCCTGCAGCGTTTCGGCCTCCCAGCGGCCTCCCCGGCCGAGGAGCCGGAATTCCGGGATACTGTCGGCGAGCCGGGGCAGGACCTCGACGTCGTGGTTGCCGGCCACCGCGAGCACCGCCACGCCCGCGCCGGCGAGCTCCGCCACGCCCTCGCGCAAGTCGGCATAGGCCTCGTAGAAGTCGTCGTTCTGCTCGACCACGTCACCGGCGAGCAGAACCGCGTCCACGCCCCGGCGCAGCGCCTCTTCCACCGTCCGGCGCCAGGCGCCGGCGGGCGAGAGCTCCCACCCGCGGAAACGCTCCAGGACCTCGGAGGGCAGACGCGAGGCCTGGCGGCCAAGATGGATATCCCCCACGCAGAGCAGCTGCATGCCTGCTTCCCTGCCACTTCCATGAAACGAGGGCCCTCGTATAGCAAGGGCATCGGGGCATGGCAAGTCACGGAGAAATCGAGGACACAAAAAGCGGCGCCGGCACGGGGCCGGCGCAAAAAGGGGACACAGTGAACCCCTACAGGAGAGAGAGGCGATGCGGCATGGGCTCAGCCGGCGTAGTCACTGCCGGGATTGCCCTTGCCGAAGGCGCGGATCAGGCCATCGCCGGCGACCTCGGGGGCGGAATGCACCGCCCGAGCCTCGGCGTCACGCCCGCCGCGCAGGTCCTGCGGGCCGACGTAGCCGCCGAGTACCACCCGGTCGACGGGCCGCGCACCGGCATCGGCGCTGAAGTGGCTCACACCCGCGGCGCCGCTGGCACCGATGTTGAGGTCCTGTTCGAGGATCTTGCCCCCCAGCGGGCCCGCCTGGGCCTGGCCCAGACCGAGAATCGCGACGGCGGCGGCAGAAGCAATAACGAAGTGTTTCATGGCGGTTCCTCCTTCGGTTTCCGTGATCTCAAGCTTCGAGCACAGTCTGGCCGATAGTCCGAAGGGGAACTATCCGTAGGATTACGAGGCGAATACGGGGTTCCACGCAGGCACGACGTGCAGCGGGCAGAGTCCATCCGATACCCTCACTGAAAACGACAGACCCACGAGGAGGAACGCATGACCGGCGCCGGCATATTTGACCAGGACTTAGGGCAGAACCCCGCGAACCACGTCCCGCTGACCCCACTGAGCTTTCTGCGCCGTAGCGCTGCCGTCTATCCGGATTATCCGGCAATGGTCCACGGCGGCCTCTGCTACGACTGGGCGGAGGCCTACCGGCGCTGCCGCAGGCTGGCGTCCGCGTTGAGCCACCACGGCATCGGCCCCGGCGACACGGTGGCCGTAATGGCACCGAATATCCCGCCGCTGTGGGAGGCGCACTTCGGCGTGCCGATGGCCGGCGCAGTGCTCAATGCCCTGAACGTACGCCTGGACGCCGCCACCATCGCCTACAGCCTTCATCACGGCGAGGCCCGGGTGCTGATCACGGACACGGAGTTCGCGCCGGTAATCCGGGAGGCCCTGGACCGGCTCGATCGCCCGCCGCTGGTGGTGGACATCGACGACCCCGAGGGCCCCGGCGGCGAACGCCTCGGGGAGCTGGACTACGAGGCCTTCCTGGCCGGCGGCGACCCGGAATTCGACTGGCGCATGCCGGAGGACGAGTGGGAGGCCATCAGCCTGAACTACACCTCCGGGACCACCGGCAACCCCAAGGGGGTCGTCTATCACCACCGCGGCGCCTACCTCAACGCCATGGGCAACGTGCTCGCCTGGGACATGGGCCGCCACCCCGTGTATCTCTGGACGCTGCCCATGTTCCACTGCAACGGCTGGTGCTTCCCCTGGACCCTGGCAGCGGTGGCGGGGGTGAACGTCTGCCTGCGCCGGGTGGCCCCGGCGGCGATCCACGACGCGCTGGCGAATCACGGCGTGACCCACCTGTGCGGCGCCCCCATCGTCATGCAGATGCTGCTGGAGGCACCGGAGCAACAGCGCCGCGCGTTCCCGCAACAGGTACACATGATGACCGCCGCGGCGCCACCGCCGTCCAGCGTGCTCGCCCGCATGGAAGCCCTTGGCGTGGACGTCACCCACGTCTACGGACTGACGGAGATCTACGGCCCGGCGGTGGTTTGTGCCTGGAAGCCGGAATGGGATGCCCTGGGGGACGAGGAGAAGGCCGACAGGAAGTCCCGTCAGGGCGTCACCTATCCCGTCCAGGAGGACCTCGCCGTGGTCGACCCGGACACCGGCACGCCCGTGCCCTGGGACGGAGAGACCCTGGGCGAGGTATGGACCCGTGGCAACATCACCATGAAGGGCTACCTGAAAAACCCCGAGGCCACCGAAGAAGCCTTCCGGCACGGGTGGTTCCACACCGGGGACCTGGGGGTGGTACATGGCGACGGCTACATCCAGCTCCGTGACCGGGCTAAGGACATCATCATCTCCGGCGGCGAGAACATCTCCTCCATCGAGGTGGAAAACGCCCTCTATGACCATCCCGCCGTCGAGGCTTGTGCCGTGGTGGCAGCGCCGGACGACAAGTGGGGCGAGACCCCCGTGGCCTTCGTGGAGCGGCGACAGGGCCACCTCGAGGTGGACGCCGAACAGCTCATCGCGCACTGCCGGGAGCGGCTGGCCGGCTTCAAATGCCCGCGAGGGGTGATCTTCGCGGACATCCCGCGCACCTCCACCGGCAAGATCCAGAAGTACAGCCTGCGCCAGCAGGCCCGGGAGATGTCATCTCCGGCGGGTCAATAAGGGGGGCACCCCTGGCGGCAAAAAGGGGCGCCGGCCTAGGGGCCGGCGCAAAAGGGGACGCGGAGGGAAGGGATGCGTGCTCGGCAAGCGCCTCAGCCGGCCTGCCTGCCACTGACCGGGCCGCGCTTTCCGAAGGCGCGGATCAGGCCATCGCCGGCGACCTCGGGGGCGGAATGCACCGCCCGGGCCTCGGCGTCACGCCCGCCGCGCAGGTCCTGCGGGCCGACGTAGCCGCCGAGCACCACCCGGTCGGCGGGCCGCGCACCGGCATCGGCGCTGAAGTGGCTCACACCGGCGGCGCCGCTGGCACCGATGTTGAAATCCTGCGCGAGGATCTTGCCCCCCAGCGGGCCCGCCTGGGCCTGGCCCAGACCGAGAATCGCGACGGCGGCGGCAGAAGCAATAACGAAGTGTTTCATGGCGGTTCCTCCTTCGGTTTCCGTGATCTCAAGCTTCGAGCACAGTCTGGCCGATAGTCCGAAGGGGAACTATCCGCAGGATTACGAGGCGAATACGGGGTTCTACACACCCTGATCGACGACCGCCATCACCCCCTGTCGCTTCCCCCCTTTAGAGGGGTGAAAGCCCAGCCCTCCATGCTTATGTTGCCGGCACTAAGATCAATAACGGACACATAGGAGGAGGCCATGCGCGCACAACGACTCGAAGATCGGGTGGTCATGGTAATCGGCGCGGGCTCCATTGGGCCCGGCTGGGGCAACGGCAAGGCCGCGGCTGTCCAGGCGGCCCGTGAGGGGGCTAAAGTCATTGCCGTCGATATCAACGGCGATGCTGCCCGCGAGACAGTCCAGATCATCCACGACGAGGGCCGAGAAGCCTCCCCCTTCGAGGGCGATGCGACGGACTCGGACACCGTACAAGCCATGATGGAGCACGCCATCGCCACCTATGGCCGTCTGGACGTAGTCCACCACAACATCGGCATCGTCGCCTTGGGCGGTCCGGTGGAGCTGGAGGAGAAGGACTGGCACCGCGTACTCGACATCAACCTCACCAGCGCCTTCCTAGTGTGCAAGCACGCCCTACCACTCATGGAGCACCAGGGCAGCGGTGTCATCCTGGTAACCGGCTCCATCGCGGGAATCCGCTACACGGGTGTGCCCTACGTCAGCTACAGCACCACCAAGGCTGCCGTGGCGCAGCTCTGCCAGAGCGTCGCGCTGCAGTACGCCGATCGTGGCATACGTGCCAATTGCATCCTCCCGGGCCTGATGGACACGCCCATGATCTACCAGGGCCTAAAAGAAGGATACTCCGCCACAGATCAGCGAGAGATGGTCGAAAAGCGCAATACCCAGTGTCCGACCGGCACCATGGGAGACGCCTGGGATGTGGCCAACGCCATGGTTTTCCTCGCCTCCGACGAGGCCCGCTACATCACGGGGCAGAATCTCGTCGTCGACGGCGGCATCACCTGCAAGATGGCCTGAACCGTGATTACGGTCTGGGGCAGGCGGAACTCCGCCAACGTCCAAAAGGTGCTATGGCTGCTGGATGACCTGGATACTCCCTGGCAGCACCGCGATGCGGGCGGCACGCGGGAGCCCGAGACCCGGCAAGAACTGCTGGCGCGCAACCCCAATGGGCTGGTCCCGGTGCTGGAAGACGACGGACTCACCCTGTGGGAATCCAACGCTATCCTACGCCATCTGGTCCGTACCGCGCTGCCCTCAGCGCGGTACGGCAATACCCCCTCCGAGCGAGCCCTCATCGATCAGTGGATGGACTGGCAGCTCGCCACGCTCTGGCCCCCTATGCTGCCGTTCTTCATCGGACTGGCCCGGACTGCCGAGGATGAACGCGACCATATGGCAATCGAGGCGGGTCGGCAGAGAACAATGGATAATTTCCAGATCCTTGAGGTTTGGTTAGGCAACGGTGGCACGGAATATATCGTTGGTGCGGAACTCACAGTCGCTGACATCGCTATTGGACCGTTCCTCCACCGATGGCTCCTTCTAGAGCCGTCAGCGAGCGCCGAGCAACCCCACCTGGCTGCGCTCTACCAGCGCTACCGAGAACACCGGGCGTTCCAGTCGCGGATCATGACGCAGCCATTCTAAGACCGTTCCCCCCTTTCGAGGGGTGATTCCACGGGGTCCACACGCCTAGCCTGATCGCATCAAGAGAAGTCGACTACGACGGACCGGAGGAGGGGAGTTTGAATCTGGCATCGCTACTTGAGCGGGCCGGCCGGACGTTTCCGGAGCAGCCCGCCATCGCGCACGGCGAACGAAACTTGGCCAACTATGGTGCGTTCGCCAGGCGGGTGGCATCCCTGGCCGGCGCACTGCGTGGACCGGCCGGCCTCAATGAAGGCGATCGCGTGGCGCTGTTCATGAAGAACGCGCCGGCGTATCTGGAGATCCTGTTTGCGGCCTGGCACGCCGGCCTCGTGGTAGTGCCCGTCAACGCCAAGCTCGCCGCCGCTGAGCTTGGCTACATCCTCAGTCATAGCTCGGCCCGCATCTGCTTCGCGACCTCCGACCTGGTCGGGACGGTCAACACCGCCCGCCAAGACGCGGACGGGTTGGAGACGGTGATCGACACCGATTCAGCGGCCTTCGAACAATGGTTCCAGGAACAACCGCTTCCTCTCACCGAGCGAGCACCCGATGACCTCGCATGGTTGTTCTATACCAGCGGAACAACCGGGATCCCCAAGGGGGCGATGCTCTCCCATCGCAACCTCATGGCCATGACCAGCGGCTACTTCATCGACGTGGAGTCGGTGGATGTGGGGGACACCATCCTCCACGCCGCCCCCCTCTCCCACGGCTCCGGCCTGTATTGCATTCCGAATGTGGTCGCGGCGGCGCTACAGGTAATCCCGGAGAGCGGCGGCTTCGATGCCGATGAGGTCTGCGACCTCCTCACCGCCCATCGAAGGGTTTCCTTCTTCGCGGCCCCAACCATGGTCAAACGGCTTGGCCAGCGGGTGCGCGAGCGCGATGCCGATGTCAGCGCGGTGCGCACCATCATTTACGGTGGCGGCCCGATGTATCTCGCCGACCTGCGCGAGGCAACGGCAATCTTCGGCCACCGCCTCGCCGAGATCTACGGCCAGGGCGAAAGCCCCATGACCATCACCGCCAAGTCCCGCAGCTTGCATGCGCACTTCGACCATCCCGAACGCGAGTACCGCCTCGCCTCGGTGGGCATGCCGCAGGCCGTGGTAGAGGTGCGCATCGTCGACGAGCAGGGCCGGCGCCTGCCCACCGGCGAGGTAGGGGAAATCATCGTCCGCGGCGATCCGGTCATGCTCGGCTACTGGAACAACCCCGATGCCACCCACAAAACGGTGGTAGACGGGTGGCTCTACACCGGCGATCGCGGTTGCCTCGACGAGCGCGGCCTACTCTACCTCAAGGACCGCTCCAAGGACGTGATCATCAGCGGCGGCACCAACATCTACACCCGCGAGGTGGAGGACGCACTGCTTACCCACCCCAGCGTCTTCGAGGTATCGGTGATCGGCCGTCCGGATCCGGAGTGGGGGGAGACGGTGGTCGCCTTCGTCGTGGCGGCCAACGGCGCCGAGGTGGACGCCAAAACCTTAGACCGTCACTGCGTCGAGCGCATCGCCCGCTTCAAGCGACCCAGGGAATATCACTTCGTCGACGAGCTGCCCAAGAACGCCTACGGGAAGATCGTCAAGAACACCCTGCGCGAATGGCTGCGCCAGTAACCGCGCGACAGCACCGAGAGGTCAGCATGGAACACTACATGATCGGGTGGGGACATACCCCGTTCGGAAAACTCGCCGACCGCGACATCGAATCCCTCATCGTCGACGCCGCCGGCGAGGCATTGGCGGATGCCGGCACCGCGGCCGAGGAGATCGATGCCGTGTTCCTCGGACACTTCAATAGCGGCATGAGCCCCCAGGACTTCTGCGCGCCGCTCGTGCTGCAGCTCGACGAGCGGCTGCGCTTCAAACCCGCCACCCGCGTGGAGAACGCCTGCGCCAGTGGGTCCGCGGCCCTGCACCAGGGGCTGAACTACCTCGCTAGCGGTGCCGGCCACCGAGTCTTGGTCGTGGGCGTGGAGAAGATGACCGATGCCGGCGCGGCGCAGGTCGCGGACAGTCTGCTAGGTGCCAGCTACCGCAAGAGCGATCTGGCGGACACCGAGCTCGGCTTTGCCGGGGTGTTCGCCCGCATCGCACAGGCTTACTTCGCGGCATATGGCGAGCAGACCGACGTGCTCGCCCGCATCGCCGCCAAGAATCATCGTAACGGCACCCGCAATCCGCACGCGCACCTGCAGAAGGACATCGGCTTCGACTTCTGCAATACGACCTCGGAGAAGAACCCGGTAGTCGCCCCACCACTGCGGCGCACCGACTGCTCTCCGGTTTCCGACGGTGCCGCCGCCGTAGTGCTCTCCGACGCCTCCGGGCTGACCGGAGCGTCACGGGCGGTAGGCTTTCGTTCCCGCGTGCAAGCCACTGAGCTCATGCCGATGGAACGGCGCGACCTCACCCGTCTAGAGGGCGCCGCCTACGCCTGGGGCAATGCTATGGAACAGGCCGGCGTCGGTCTCGAGGACCTCTCTTTTGCCGAGGTCCATGACTGCTTCACCATCGCCGAGCTCTTGATCTATGAAGCCATCGGCCTAGCTCCCCGGGGCCAGGGACGTCGCGCCATAGAGGAGGGCTGGGTCGAGCCCGACGGGCGCCTGCCCATCAATCCCTCCGGCGGGCTCAAGGCCAAGGGCCACCCCGTCGGTGCCACGGGTGTGTCCATGCACGTCATGGCCGCCAAACAGCTAACCGGCGAGGCCGGCGCCATGCAGATCCCCGGCGCCGAGCTTGCGGGCGTGTTCAACATGGGTGGCGTCGCCGTCGCCAACTACGCCAGCGTGCTCGAGCGAGCCCGCTGACCCGACCGAGAGAAATCGATCCATTAGGAGGAGAGGCATCATGCAGAGAAGAAAGTTCCTCAAGCTATCCGGCGCCTCGGTGGGCGGGGCCATCGCCCTCAGCATCATTCCGGTGTCACTGTTCGCCCAGGGCGCGCATAAACTGCGCTGGGCATCCTACATTTCCCAGCAGGCCATGCCCTCGCAGCTCGACACCTGGTTCATGGAGGAGCTGGTGCGTCGTTCCGAAGGCGCCATAGAGTTCAGCCAGCACTGGTCCTCGTCGCTACACAGTGTGGGCGATCATTTGCCGGCGGTGCGGGACAACCGCACACAGATGTCGTTGATCTCGCCCGGCTACTACGAATCCGGCATGCCGGTGACCCGCGGGCTTGAGTGGTACTACCGTATGGAGCGGGCGGATGCCCTGCAGCGCGTCTGCCGGGACGTCTATGAGAATTTCGCACCGCTTCGTGAGGAGTGGGAGCAACGCCACGGCGCTAAGGTCCTGTACTGGACGAACTGGTATCACGCACCACTGGTCACCCGCGAGCCGATCGAGTCCATAGAAGACCTCCAGGGCAAGCGTATCCGCGCCTATGGCGTGATGAACGACACCATCGATCGCCTCGGTGGCTCACCGGTACCCATGTCGGCGACCGAGGTGTACACGTCACTGGAACGCGGTGTCATCGATGGCGCGGCAGGCTTCGAGTTCGTCACGGCGGTCAGCTATCAGCTCCATGAGATCGCACCGCATTTCACGGACATGGGCGCCGGCCCTCATGCCCCCGCGGCGACGGTCATGAGCATGCGCCAGTGGGAATCGCTGCCCGAAGAGATTCAGGCACTGATGGAGGAGATCGCCGCTGACCTCTACGCACGCAAGCTCACCGAAATCTACGGTCCGGCGGCGGAGCAGGCCGTGGACAAGGCGCTCGCCGACGGTGCGCAGTTTGCCACTTGGTCCGAGGAGGAAAAGGCCCGGGCGCAGGACATCGTCCAGCCGGAACAGGTGGAGATGTGGAAACGCGAGGTGGCCGAACCACAGGGCATCGACGGGGAGGCCATGCAGGAGATGGTGGAGAAGGCCATCGCCGAGCATGACGGCTCCGGTGATCTGCGCACCCCCTACGAGATCTACCGAGACAGGAGCTGATCTCCGTTACGGCGGGGCGGTTCTCCGCCCTGCCGGTCACTACCGCCGCACGGACAGGGTAATCCCGTGAAACGACTTCAGCGCATCGAGAACGTGCTGGCGTGGCTGACCGGAATTGTCGCTACTGCCTTTCTGCTGTTCCTCATGCTTGGCACGACGTTCGACGTCGCGTCGCGCCTGGTGCTTGGAAATTCCATCCCCGGCGTATTCGAGCTGAGCGCGCTTGGCATGGCCGTAACGGTGATGTTCGGACTCGGGTGGGCCCAGCAACGGCGCAAGCACATCCGTGTGACCTTCATCGCCGAGCGCCTACCGCCCGGGCCGCGCGCTGGCCTAGAGGCCTTCGTCTGGGTGGTGACCGCAGCACTGCTCGTGCTCATCGCCGTACCCTCAACCCAGGAGGCCTACCACTCCACGGTGAACGGAGAGTTCCGTTGGGGGGTCGTCAACGTCCCGGTGTGGTGGGTACGCATCATCATCGCTCTCGGACTCTGGCTCGCGGCACTGCAAATGCTCAAGTGCGCCATCGAGGCGCTGCTTTACCCGCACAGGGCAACCGGTACGCAGGCAAACGAAACTCGGGATCCCGCCCATGATTGAGCCCGTAACCGCCGTCGTCCTCACCATTGTGTTGCTGTTCGTGCTGATGGCCATCGGCCTACCGGTATTTGCCGCGCTGGGCGTATCGGGTCTGTTCGGCATCCTCTCCACCGAGGGGTTCGGCTACGTATACTCGACACTTCGAACGCTGGTGTATCAGGAAACCGCGGTCTATCTATTGGTGGTGATCCCGCTGTTCATCTTGCTCGGCAACTTCGCCTACCACGCCGGTGTGGGGCGGGCATTGTTCGGGATTTCCCGGCGCTGGGTGGGACACTGGCCCGGAGGGCTCGCCATGTCGAGCGTGCTCACCTGCGCGGGCTTCTCTGCCACCTCCGGATCAAGCGTGGCGACGGCGGCTACCGTCGGTTCCATCGCCCTGCCAGAGATGAAGAAGGCAGGCTACGACAACCGCCTCTCAACCGGCGCCATTGCCGCCGGCGGGGTCCTCGGGGTGCTGATCCCACCAAGCGTCCTGCTGGTCTTCTACGCCGCCATCAACCAGGTCTCGGCCGGGGCCATGCTGCTCGCCGGGGTCATCCCCGGCATCGTTTCCACGGCCGTCTTCCTGGGCGGGATCTGGGTGGTGACGCGCATCAATCCCCACCTGGCTCGACCGGCGGAGCGCGCGGGTTGGCGCGCGCGCTTCGTTTCCCTGCTGGGTGCCTGGCCGCTGGTCGTGCTTATCGTAACCGTACTTGGAGGCATCTACAGCGGCATCTTCACCCCTACCGAGGCCGGCGCCGTGGGCGCGGCGGCCGCACTGGCCATACTGCTCATCTCCCCGGCCCGTGGGAAACTCCGCGGCATCTGGAGCTCGTGCCAGGACGCCATCACCACCACGGTGATGATCATGATGACCATCGTTGGGGCGGCCATTTTCAGCCTGTTCCTCAGCCTCGTACAGCTGCCCCAGATGCTCTCGGAGTTCGTGGCCACACTGCCACTGCCTGGGGCCGTCATCGTGCTACTGTTCCTGCTGATCTTCTTCCCCCTCGGGATGTTTCTCGACGCCTTTTCGATGCTGGTGATCACCATGCCAATCATGTTCCCGGTGGTCACCGATCTGGGCTTCGATCCCATCTGGTTCGGCATCCTGGCGGTAAAGATGTGCGAGATCGGACTTATTACTCCACCAGTGGGCCTGAACTGCTACGTCATAGCGGGGCTGGACGAGGAGGTGAGGTTAGAAAGCGTGTTCCGTGGTTCGGGCTGGTTCGTACTCATGGAGCTAACGACCCTCGCCATTCTGTTCGCCTTCCCGGTGCTCGTAACCTGGCTGCCGACAACCATGTGAGCCGCCGCGACCGGTCCCCCGCTACGCAGGCTCAAGCAGGCCCAGCTCGCGGGCCCGCGCGACCGCGGCAGTGCGATTGCCGACGTCAAGCTTGCGGTACAGGCTCTTGAGATACCACTTCACAGTCTCCTCCGAGAGGAAGAGCCTCTCGCCGATCTCGCGGTTCTTCACCCCTTCGGCGACCAGCGACAGGATCTGGGTTTCACGGGCGTGGAGCGGATCACATTTGGGGGTTGAGCTTGAACCAGCCGTCGCGGAGAGCACGGTATCCAGCGCCACTGCGGCCGCCACCCCGGCACGTCCCAGGGCGGCCACATGCTCGCGCAGCCGCGGCCCAATGTAGAAGAATGGGCGCCACAGAGACTCCTCGGCAGCGAACGCGAGGGCCTTCCGCAATACCTCATCGGCGGTGTCCCGCTGTCCGGTAGCCAGGAGATACTCGGTAGCGAGGGCCTCGGCTTCCACCCAATGATACCAGCGCCGGGCCGACATCGCGCTGCGCGAGACGCCTCCGGCCAGCGCCTGCACTTCGTCCCAGCAGCCCTCGGCGAGAGCGAGTCGCGCGGCCACCAGCTGCAGCTGTTCGACATGTTCGGACCACTGCTCCGTGCTGCCCGGATCCCGGACTAGTGCCCGGGCCCGGGTCAGATGTCGACTCGCCGGGGCAGGACGATCGTCGGCCAGCGCCATACGTGCCTCCAGCAAGGCCTTCTTAAAACGCACCCGATCCACATGGCGGCTCTCGCCGATCTCCTCTGCATCACGAAGATCATTGCGTAGTGTCCCGCTATGCCCCGCAGCCCAGTGCGCACGCGCCCTGAGCACCAGCGCCACCCCCAAGAACCCGTAGGCCTCCGTAGCGCGCAGGATCGATACCGCCTCATCCAGCTCCGCGATGGCCTCCTCCACCCGGTTGGCTTCATAGAGCGCTGCACCGAGCTGGGAACGGACAAAAGCCGCCCCCATGCCCTCGCTCCAGTGGCGTGCATCGGCAAGCTGCAGACTGCCCCGGGCGCTGTGCTCGGCGACCCGACGCTCACCCTGCAGCAAGGCAAGAGCAGAATGGTTATAGCGGGCGAGCATATTGATGAGCGAGCACTCATTGCGCTCGGCAAGGGCGATGGCCGCATCGATGTGGCGTTGCGCGGCCGGAAGGCGGCCCTCCGCGCGGCGGGCATAGCCGAATGCGATATGCGCAAACGCCTGCACAGAACTTTCGGCACCATCGAGTTGGTCTAGCAGTCCATCGTGAAGGGTCCTGCGATTGGGCTCATCGTTTTGAATGACCCCGAGGGTGCTTTGCAGCACGGAGATCTCCCCCTCCAAGGCGGGACCCTCTGCATCATCCGGGATGGCACTTTGTGCGCTCTCCGCCCAGACCCACGCCCGCTCAAACTCCCCGCCGTATGCGTGAGACCACCCATTTAGTATGCAGAGTTCGGCCGAATCGTTGAGCGCGGACATAGGCAGCTGGGCAATGCTCAGACGGAGCTCCTTGAACCGCCCGGCACGGAACAGCGCACGACCGTAGGGAACGAGCAGCGCGGCAGCACGCTCCACCGCATTTCCACGCAGGGCGAAATCGATCGCCTCACTCATCAAACCCTCGGCCTCGAACCAGCGGCTGGCGGCAAGATGGAGCGCAGGCAGACGCTGCGGTGAGTGTTCCTGGAGGCGCTGTATCAGGAACTCCCGGAACAAGTGATGATAACGGAACCACACCTGGTCATCGTCCAGGCGGAAAGTGAAAAGGTTAAGGCGCTCCAGTTCCCGCAGCACCGTTGCTGCATCGTCTCGCCCACACACTGCATCGCAGAGCCGGGTGTTGAACGCGTCGAGGATAGAGGTCTGCAGAAGAAACTCCTGCATCGAGGGTGACAGCCGACCGAGCACCGAATCCAGCCAGTAATCGGTCACGTGGACCTGTCGGGTAAACGCCTGCTCGAGGCCAGCGCCCGCGTCTCCCCCCAGATCAAGGGTCGCCAACTGGAGGCCGGTTGCCCAGCCCTCGGTCTGCTCATAGACATGCTGCAGCTGTTCGGCTGTCAGCGCGCAACCACGCAACTCGAAGAGCTCGGCAGCCTCGGCGCGGGAGAAACGCAAATCCTCCCACCCGAGCTCCGCAAGGCGGCCACTGGCCCGCATCATGCCCAGAGGGAGTTCCGGCTCCGCGCGTGAGCCAAGCACCAGGGAAACCTCCGGGGGTAAGTGATCGAGCAATATTGCCAGGGTCCGGTGGACGATTCGCCGATCGACACAATGATAATCATCGATGAACAGCGTCAAGCGGCCTTCGACGTCTTGGGCAAAGGCCAGCGCCAGCTTGATGGCGATATCCTGGTAGCGCCTGGCACTGGAGCCCTCCAGCAGAGAGGGCAACGTCGCCGCGAACCCCGGCTGACTCACACGCACCGCGGCGATAAGCTGAAGCATGAAACGGTGGAAATCGTTCGCCAGCGAGGTGGCCGAGAGCCATCCCACGGCTACCCCTGCCTGACGAAGCTCCCGGTATGCCTGGCCAAGCACCGTCGTTTTTCCGGAGCCGGCGGGGGCCACGAGCTTCCCCACGGCCCCGGGCGGCAAGGTCGTGATCGCGCGGAACACATGAGGCCGACCGATCACCTCCATCCCGCTTTGGGGCGGGCGGAGTATGGTCGGCGGCACATCCAGCCTGCCCGCCTCTGTAACGGCCCGGCGCTCACCCATCATTGTGTTTCGCAGTCTACGACAACGTCCCGGTAATGGTACCGCCTCTTGGACAGTGAGTACTCCCCCGGGTTCTTACGTACGCGGTATACGGTGGTATCTCTGGCGGTCGGCCTGCAGCCGGTCGGCGGGGAAAAGGGGCGCCGGCCTAGGGGCCGGCGCAAAAGGGGACGCGGAGGGAAGGAATGCGTGCTCGGCAAGCGCCTCAGCCGGCCTGCCTGCCACTGACCGGGCCGCGCTTTCCGAAGGCGCGGATCAGGCCATCGCCGGCGACCTCGGGGGCGGAATGCACCGCCCGGGCCTCGGCGTCACGCCCGCCGCGCAGATCCTGCGGGCCGACGTAGCCGCCGAGGACCACCCGGTCGGCCGGCCGTGCCGCGGCATCGGCGCTGAAGTGGCTCACACCGGCGGCACCGCTGGCACCGATGTTGAGGTCCTGTTCGAGGACCTTGCCCCCCAGCGGGCCCGCCTGGGCCTGGCCCAGACCAAGAAGGGCGACGGCGGCGGCAGAAGCAATAATGAAGCGTTTCATGGCGGTTCCTCCTTCGGTTTCCGTGATCTCAAGCTTCGAGCACAGTCTGGCCGATAGTCCGAAGGGGAACTATCCGTAGGATTACGAGGCGAATACGGGGTTCTACGGGGGTGCGGTAAGGGCAGGCAATACCGGCGGGCCCAGCCCGCCGGTGCGGGGCGGGCTCAGGTGCCGCAGAAGGTCTGGGCCACCTCCTCACCGGGCTCCGGCGGACGGGCGAAGGGCCCCTGGGCCGTATCCTCTTCGAATGGTCGCGTCACGGCGTCCAGTAATGCTTCGAACGGTGCCAAATCGCCCGTCTCCGCAGCGCTTATGGCCTGTTCCACCCGGTGATTGCGCGGGATGCAGCCCGGGTTGGCCGCCCGCAGCCGCTGGGCCGCCGCCTCCGGCTCCGCGCCTTCCCGCTCAAGGCGCTCGCGCCAGCGGGAGAGCCATTGATCCACGGCATTCCCCTCCCCCAGTTGTGCACGCAATTCCGCCGCATCGCCCTCCACCGACGCGGCGAGGGCGCGGAAGCTGAGGGTGAAGTCGGCACGGGCACCCTGCATCAGCTCCAGCAAATCCTCCACCAGGCGCTGATCGTGGGGATGCTCGGTAGCAAGGCCCAGCTTGCGGGCCATCTCCTCGCGCCAATCCGCCTCGAACCAGCGCGCATACTGGTTGATGACCTCGGTAGCGAGCTCCACGGCGCGATCCTGGTCTTCAGCGAGCAGCGGCAACAGGCACTCCGCCAACCGCGCCAGGTTCCACTGGGCCATCTCCGGCTGCCGAGCGTAGGCGTAACGGCCGCCCTGGTCGATGGAGCTGAACACGGTGGCGGGATCGTAGGCGTCCATGAAGGCACAGGGCCCGTAGTCGATGGTCTCGCCGGCCAGCGAGAGGTTGTCCGTGTTCATCACCCCGTGGATGAACCCCAGCCCCAGCCATCGGGCGACCAGGCGAGCCTGCCCGCGGGCGACGGCAGCCAGCAGCTCGCGGTAGGGGGCATCGGTCTCGCGCACGTCCGGGTAGAGGCGGTCGATGACATAATCCGCCAGCACCCGCACCGCCTCGGTGTCGCCACGGGCGGCGAAATACTGGAAGGTGCCCACGCGCACGTGGCCCCGGGCCACCCGGGCCAGCACGGCCCCGGGCAATTCGCGGTCCCGGAAGACGGGTTCGCCGGTGGTGACCGCCGCCAGCGCCCGGGTGGTAGGCACACCGAGGGCGTGCATCGCCTCGCTGACCAGATACTCGCGGAGCACTGGCCCCAGCGCGGCCCGACCATCGCCACCCCGGGAGAAGGGAGTGCGCCCGGAGCCCTTGAGGTGGATGTCGCGGCGCACGCCATCGGTGCCGATTACTTCCCCGAGCAGCAGGGCACGGCCGTCACCGAGCTGGGGCACGAAATTCCCGAACTGATGGCCGGCGTAGGCCATGGCCACGGGATCCATGCCGGGCAGTAGCCGATTGCCCGCGAACACCTCGGCCCATTCCGCCTCGCTTCGCGCCTCCGGGTCGAGGCCGAGCGTGGCGGCCAGCAGTCGGTTCAGGCGGATCAGCGACGGCGCGGCGACGCGTCGCGGGGGCTGCCGGACGTAGAAGCGTTCCGGCAGCCGTGCATAACTGTTGTCGAAAACGGGGCCGCCCGTATCGTCGTTCGGAGCCAGCACGATGGTTACCTGCACGGATTCGGAGTGGGTGTCGCCCCCACTGTCCTACACCCGCCGGCGCCGGGCAATGCCCTGCCGCCACCGAAGCACCGACCGCCGTCCCTGGCGCCCCGCCTCACTCCACAGACAACGGGGTTGTAGCCAGGACCAGCCGCCCCTGCCGCATTATGTAGCGGATCTCATAGTCGCCGGGCTCCTCCGGGAGATCGAGCGCCAGCGGTGAGCCCTCCTTGGTGTAGGTGTAACTGATGTGATCCCGCGGGCCACCGTCGACGGGAAACACCCCGATATAATCCCGCCGGTAGTCGGGCCCCTCCCACTGGACCGGGATGCTCTGGCCGGCTTCCGCGCTGGAGGGGACCATGAGCAAGGCCTCCACCGCGGTCACCGCCACCGCCTGGCTCGCCAGGATCTCCCGCCCCTGGCGCTGGATGTAGCGGATCTCGTAGTCACCGGGCTCCGGCGGCATCACCAGCTTCAGCGGCGAGCCCTCCTTGGTGTACGTGTAGTTCACGTGCTCGCCCGAATCCGAACCCGCCGGCGCCACGGCGATGTAATCCCGCCGGTAGTCCGGGCCCTGCCACTGCACGGGTACCGTCGCCCCCGCCTCGGCCGTCGACGGCGCCGTCAGCGACGCCTCCACCGCGATCACCGCCACCGCCTGGCTCGCCAGGATCTCCCGCCCCTGGCGCTGGATGTAGCGGATCTCATAGTCACCGGGCTCCGGCGGCATCACCAGCTTCAGCGGCGAGCCCTCCTTGGTGTACGTGTAGTTCACGTGCTCGCCCGAATCCGAACCCGCCGGCGCCACGGCGATATAGTCGCGCTGGTAGTCCGGGCCCTGCCACTGCACCGGTACCGTCGCCCCCGCCTCGGCCGTCGACGGCGCCGTCAGCGACGCCTCCACCGCGGTCACCGCCACCGCCTGGCTCGCCAGGATCTCCCGGCCCTGGCGCTGGATGTAGCGGATCTCGTAGTCACCGGGCTCCGGCGGCATCACCAGCTTCAGCGGCGAGCCCTCCTTGGTGTACGTGTAGTTCACGTGCTCGCCCGAATCCGAACCCGCCGGCGCCACGGCGATGTAATCCCGCCGGTAGTCCGGGCCCTGCCACTGCACGGGTACCGTCGCCCCCGCCTCGGCCGTCGACGGCGCCGTCAGCGACGCCTCCACCGCGGTCACCGCCACCGCCTGGCTCGCCAGGATCTCCCGCCCCTGGCGCTGGATGTAGCGGATCTCATAGTCACCGGGCTCCGGCGGCATCACCAGCTTCAGCGGCGAGCCCTCCTTGGTGTACGTGTAGTTCACGTGCTCGCCCGAATCCGAACCCGCCGGCGCCACGGCGATGTAATCCCGCTCCTCATCGGGGCCGGCCCACTGCACGACCACGGTATCGCCGGCGGCGGCGCTCTCCGGCGCCGAGACCGAGGCCTCCGGTCGATCCACCTCGAGGGGCAACTCAAAGCGCTGGCGGGGCTCGGCGGTGACCACCACCTCCCGGCTCGCCGTCGCCTCGTCAGAGCTACGGAGGACCTCCACCCGGTACTCCCCCGGTTCCACCGCCATGGTGAGGGTGGCCACATCGAAGCCCTCCAGGATCACGTCCTCCGTGTCCAACCGGGTCAGGGTCCAGACGAGATCCCGGGTGATCACCGGCCCGTCGTCCCCCTCCGTGGCCTCGAAGACGGCATCCACCGTCTCCGGCGCCGCGGGGGCGCTGACCTCCTCCAAGGCCCTCGAGAGCTCCCCGGCCGTGGCGGCGGTGAGGAAACGGCCACCGGTGTTCTCTGCCAGGCACTGAAGCTGGGCGCGGGCCTCTGGCTCGGCCACGTCGAAGCCGACCACGTGGGCGGTGAAGTCCACCCCCAGGGACTCGAGGTCCCGGCCCACCTCACAGGGATCCAGGTCACAGGTCTCGCGACCGTCGGAGACCAGGATCACCGTGGCCTTCTCCTCCTCGTACTTCAGGGATTCCGCCGCGGCGCGGACCGCCGCGGATAACGGCGTCTTGCCCTTGGGGTTGATCCCAGCGATGGCGGAACGGATGGCCCCCCGCGTATCGGGCCCCGGCTCGACCATGGTCTCGATGTCCGCGCAATTGCCCTTCTCGCGATGCCCATAGACGGTGAGCCCGAGCTCCTGGCCTTCGGGCAGATCGTCGAGTAGGCCGTTGATGACCTCCCGGGCGATAGTGATCTTCGCCTCCCCCTCGATCTGGCCCCACATGGAACCCGACGCGTCCAGTACCAGGACGGTCTTTCCCGTCCCCGCCGACTGCCCGCTCACCGGCGCTGCCGTCATCACCAGCGCAAGCAGCAACACAAGGAACCCAACAAACCGGCCCATGATCGATCTCCCCCATTCGAGAACCAATGACGCCCGCGCCGCGGCACCGGCGGATACCCGGCAGTATAGAGGGAGACAGCGCAATGGAGGGGAATTTGCCAATCGCGTCACTGGCGGGGCGAGAAAAAAGCGGCGCCGGCCCTAAGGCCGGCGCAAGTGGGGACGCGGAGTGACGGGGAAAACGATGGGGCGACCGAGCTCAACCGGCGTAGTCGCTGCCGGGGTTGCCCTTGCCGAAGGCGCGGATCAGGCCATCGCCGGCGACCTCGGGGGCGGAATGCACCGCCCGGGCCTCGGCGTCACGCCCGCCGCGCAGGTCCGGCGGGCCGACGTAGCCGCCGAGGACCACCCGGTCGGCGGGCCGTGCCGCGGCATCGGCGCTGAAGTGGCTCACGCCCGCGGCGCCGCTGGCACCGATGTTGAGGTCCTGTTCGAGGATCTTGCCCCCCAGCGGGCCCGCCTGGGCCTGGCCCAGACCGAGAATCGCGACGGCGGCGGCAGGAGCAATAACGAAGCGTTTCATGGCGGTTCCTCCTTCGGTTTCCGTGATCTCAAGCTTCGAGCACAGTCTGGCCGATAGTCCGAAGGGGAACTATCCGTAAGAATACGCGGCGAATCCGTAGTTACACGCACCCTCCTCGCCCCGTTGCACACAATCCGGGTTACGGAGTGTATACAGCGGCGCTATCCTCTCCGGTCGGGAGCACGCGCCAGGACATAGGAGGAGACATGCCGGAGAACAGTGCGGGGAATGGTGGCCTCGCCTATCCGCGGGACATGGTGGGCTATGGCCGCCGCCCCCCCGATCCCGGCTGGCCGGGTGGGGCACGAGTGGCGCTGCAATTCGTGCTGAACTACGAGGAAGGCGGCGAGAGCAACGTCCTCCACGGCGACTCCCATGCCGAGACCTTCCTCTCGGAGATCCATGGCGCCGCGCCGTACCCCGAACGCCACATGAGCATGGAGTCCATCTACGAGTATGGCTCGCGGGTGGGGGTCTGGCGGGTGCTCGACGAGTTCCGGCGGCGCGCCCTGCCACTTACTGTATTCGGGGTGACAATGGCCTTGGAGCGCAACCCGGAGGCTGTCGCCGCGTTCCGCGAGGATGGCCACGAGATCGCCTGCCATGGCCTGCGCTGGATCCACTACCAGGGCATTCCCGAACGCCGGGAGCGGGAACACATGGCCGAGGCGATCAGGCGGCACACCGCCCTCACCGGGGAGCGACCACTGGGCTGGTACACCGGCCGTGACAGCCCCAACACCCGGCGGCTGGTGGCCGAGGAGGGCGGCTTCCTCTACGACTCGGATTACTACGGCGACGACCTCCCCTTCTGGCAGGACGTGACCGTCGGCGGCGGCCGGCAAGTTCCCCAGCTCATCGTCCCCTATACCCTGGACAACAACGACATGCGCTTCGCCTCCCCCACGGGGTTCGGCGACGGCGAAGCGTTCTTCCGCTATCTCCGCGACGCCTTCGACGTGCTCTACGCCGAGGGCGCGGAGGCGCCGAAGATGATGAGTGTGGGCCTGCACTGCCGGCTGGTGGGCCGACCGGGGCGGTTTCGGGCCCTGCAGCGCTTCCTGGACCACGTGGCATCCCATGACCGGGTATGGGTGGCGCGTCGCATCGACATCGCCCGACACTGGCACGAGCGGCATCCGTTCAGCCGGCAATGAGCATTTCAACGCGCGGAGACCGAGGATGAGCTCAGAACACAGAATCGAGGCGGCGCCAACGGAGCTGCCGGCCTTCGCCCAGGGCCGTATCAACCTCGCGGACGCCTCCAGCGGGGCCGCGGCGGTGTACGCCACCGACGAGTTCTTCGCGCCGCTGGAGCGCATGCTCGACCCGTCACTGCCGGTGTTCTATCCGGACCGCTTCGATGATCACGGCAAGTGGATGGACGGCTGGGAGACGCGGCGCCGGCGCCGCGGTGGCCATGACCACGCCGTGATCCGGCTGGCCATACCCGGCGTCATCCACGGCGTGGATATCGACACCAGCTTCTTCACCGGCAACTTCCCACCGGCGGCGTCCGTGGAGGCCTGCCATTGCCCGGGAGGCGACCCTGATGACGACGCCCGGTGGGTCGAAATCCTCCCCGCGATATCCCTTAAAGGGGATACCCACCACTTCCATGCCATCAGCGACGAGCGGACCTGGACCCACCTGCGCGTGCATATCCTGCCCGACGGCGGGATCGCCCGGCTACGGGTCTACGGCGAGGCCCGCCCCGACTGGGACAGCGCGGACCCGGCCGCCGAGCACGACCTCGCCGCCCTGGTCAACGGGGGCCGGGTGGTGGCCTGGAACGACGCCCATTACGGCACGCCGCGGATCCTCCACCCCGGCCGCAGTGTCAACATGGGCGATGGCTGGGAGACCCGGCGCCGGCGGGAGCCGGGCAGCGATTGGTGTATCGTCGCCCTCGGCCATCCGGGCGTCATCGAACGGGTGGTCGTGGATACCGCCCACTTCAAGGGCAACTTCCCGGACCGTTGCAGCATCCAGGCCGCCTTCGTGGAACGGGCCACCGACGCCTCGCTGGTCACCGAGAGCCAGTTCTGGCCGACGCTCCTGCCGGAGCAGCCCCTCACCGCCGACGCGGTCCACGAATTCCGCGAGGCCATCGAGCGCAGCCCGGGACCGGTGAGCCACGTGCGCTTCAATATCATCCCCGACGGCGGCGTCAGCCGGCTACGGCTGTACGGTCGCCTGCACCGGGTCGGGAGAGGGGCATGAAGACACGGACCGTGGAACCGCTGACCGGGGAGGCCTTCGGCCCCTTCGGCGATGTCATCGCGGCCGATGACGCAGCCGAGTCCTTCCTGATCAACGCCGGCACGACTCGGCGCTTCCATGACCTCGCGGCCATCCAGCTGTACGGCGAAGGGGTACGGGCGCTGATCAGCATCTTCCGGGGCGAGGCATTCCGGCTACCGCTGACCGTCCGCATGCTCGAACGCCATCCCTTGGGCAGCCAGGCGTTTATGCCCCTGTCCGGCCGGCCCTACCTGGTGGTGGTGGCCCCGCCGGGCGAGGTGATCGACACCTCCGAGGTACGCGCCTTCCGGGCCGGCGGGGATCAAGGCGTCAACTACCACGCCGGCGTTTGGCACCACCCCCTGCTCGCGCTGGAGGCGGCATCCGATTTCCTGGTGGTGGACCGGGGCGGCCCCGGCGACAATTGCGACGAGCGCGACCTCCCCGAGCCCCTCACCCTCCTGGCTCCGTAGGGGCGGCTCCCGCCGCGAGGAGAGCGCGACCGCCATAGCCAGGGCCATCGCGGTCGCGGTATCGTTATCGGTTTCATCACCATGGATCCAACCGCCGCATGGCTTTTCGCGTCGCCATCAATGGCTACGGCCGCATCGGCCGCTGTGTGTTGCGGGCGCTCCATGAGCGCTCCACCGGGGATAAGGGCAGCGAGGTGGAGCTCGTTGCCATCAATGAGCTGGCGGACCTGGACACCGTCGCCTATCTGACCCGCTACGACACGACCCACGGGCGCTTTCCCGGCGAGGTACACACGGCGGACGACCGGCTGATGGTCGACGGCCGCCCCCTGCGCGTGCTGAACGAAGCGGACCCGGCCCGCCTGCCCTGGGCCGAGCTGGACGTGGACCTGGTGCTGGAGTGCACCGGCAGCTTCGGCGACCGGGACACGGCGGAGATACACCTGGCATCCGGGGCCCGGCGGCTGCTGTTCTCCCACCCCGCAGCACCGGACGTGGACGCCACCATCATCCGCGGGATCAACGACGGGGCGCTCACCGGCACGCAACGTATCCTCTCGGCGGCCTCCTGCACCACGAATTGCGTGGTCCCGCTGCTCACGGTGCTCGACGAGGCCCTGGGGGTCTCCCACGGCACCACCACCACCATCCATGCGGCGATGAACGATCAGCCGGTCACCGACGCCTTCCATCACACCGATCTCCGGCTGACCCGTTCGGCCATGCAGTCCATGGTGCCCGTGGACACCGGACTCGGGCGCGGTATAGGCCGGCTGATGCCCCACCTGGCGGGCCGCTTCGAGAGCCTGCACGTGCGCGTGCCCACCGTGAACGTATCGGCGATGGACATGGCGATCGCGGTAAACCGGGAGACATCCAGCGAGGCGGTGAACGCCCTGCTCCGCGAGGCGGTCGCCGCACGCCTGGCCGGCGTCATCGGCTGCTGCGACGAGCCGGTGGCATCAGTGGACTTCAACCACGACCGGCGCTCGGGGATCGTCGATACCACCCAGACCCGGGTGGCCGCCGGGCAGCTGGTCAAGCTCCTCGCCTGGTTCGACAACGAATGGGGCTTCGCCAACCGCATGGTGGATATTGCCGAGCGACTCGCGGAGCTCGAAGGATCCGGGACCGCCTGAACGGGCTCAGACCACGCTGCCCTCGGTGGGCTGCGCCGGCAGCGGCGCGCTGAAGAACGGCGCCGGCACCCCTTCACGGTGACAGGCCCGGGCCACGGCGGGCCTCGCCTCCAGGGCCTCGAGCAGGCACCGGAGGTGGGGCCGTGCGGCCGGCGGCGGATCCACCGGGCGCGCGTCAGGCGGGAAGAGCTGGCTCCAGCGCGCGCACAGCCCCAGGTAGAGATCACAGACCGAAAGCCCCGAATCCAGCAGCCACGGCCCGTCGTGCCCGGCGATCTCGCGATCAAGCAGATCGAAGTGCCCGGAAATACGGCCCGCCAGCGCCCGGTGCATCGCGGGCACGCCGTCGGGGTCATCCGTATAGCGCGACGTGTAGAAGCGCACCCGCAGGTCCGCGTGCAGCGTGTTGGCGATGAAGGCGAGCCACTTGTAGCACTCGCTGCGCCCCGCCGTGCCCAGATCCGGCACCAGCGCCCCTTCCCGGTCGCCCAGGTGGAGCAGGATCGCTGCGGTCTCGAAGAGCACCAGTTCGCCGTCCTCGAGCACCGGAAGCAGTCCCTGGGGATTGAGCTCGCGGAACGCCGTCGAGCGCTGCTCGCCGGCGGCGCGGTCCACCAGGACGTCCTCGTAGGCCACTCCTAGCTCCTCTAGCGCCAGGCGCACCACCAGGTTGGCACTGTCCGGGGAATAATACAGACGCAAGGGCGCTGATCCCGACATCGCCGTCCTCCTCTACAGGGTTGCACCGTTCGCGCATTGCGCAACGCCCGGGCGAACGGTCACAGCCCTTTCGCCACGCACGCCACAGAATGGCAGATCCGCAGGGGGCGTGTGAGCCCCGTCACGCCACCGTGTCGCGAAAGCCGAATACGGTGTCGTCGCGGCTACGCTCGCCGCAGGAAAAGATAAGCCGAATCAAACCGGGGGCATTATGCAGATCCTCAACACCATGCGTGCGGCCGCGGGGGCGGCGGCGGCCGCGCTCTCGCTCACCGTGCTCTCCGCCACCGCTGCGCCGCCGGACGACACGCCGGCGGCCAGGAACACCGACGAGCTTCCGATCCTGGTGCAGGGCCGGGCCGGCGTGGCGGAAGGACGACTACAGGCCGTCTTTCAGCGGCTCGGCGCCCGGGAGGACGGCGGGATCCCGGCCATCGACGTGCGCCGGCTGCAGGTCCCGGCCCAGGCCCGGGAGCAGGTGATCGCGGCGCTGGCCCGCAACCCGGTGATCAGCTTCGCCGAGCCGGACGAGACCGTCGAGCCCGCGGAGGTCATCGCCAACGACCCCTACTTCACGGATGCCTGGCACCTGCCCCAGATCGGCGCCACAGAGGCCTGGGAGACGAGCCTGGGTGAGGGAGTCACCGTGGCGGTGGGCGACACCGGCGTCGACGCCGACCACGCGGACCTCAGCGGTAAGCTCGTCGGCGGCTGGAACACCGTCTCGGACAACACGGACATCGAGGACATCCACGGCCACGGCACGAACGTCATCGGCGTCGTTGGCGCGGCCTCCGACAACGCCCTGGGCGTGACTTCCCTGGCCTGGAACACCGCCATCCTGCCCATTCGCATCAGCGAACGCAGTGACGGCGTCGCGTACTGGAGCGACATCGCCGAGGCGATCACTTACGCCGCGGATCAGGGTGCCGACGTCATTAACCTCAGCTACCGCATTGCCGGCAGCTCCACGGTGGAGTCGGCGTCGCAGTACATGCGCAGCAGCGGCGGACTGGTGGTCTCGGCGGCGGGCAACGAGGGCACCGACCCCGGCTTCGCGGATTCCCCCTACTACCTGTCCATCGCCGCCACCGACAGCAATGACGAGACCACCAGCTGGTCCAATTACGGGGAGTTCGTGGACCTCGCCGCGCCGGGCGTCAACATCTGGACCACACGACGCGGCGACCGCTACAGCGCCCCGTCGGGAACGTCCTTCTCCAGCCCCGTGACCGCCGCTACCCTGGCACTGATGCGCACAGCGAACCCCGGCCTCGGGCCGGCGGAGCTGGAGGACGTGCTCAAGGACACCGCCGTGGATCTGGGCGAGGCCGGCCGGGATGATCGCTACGGCGACGGCCGCGTCGACGCCGCCGCCGCGGTGACCGCCGCCGCGGGTACCTGGGAGAGCGACACCGAGGCACCGACGGTGGCGATTGTAAACCCGGCTGACAACGAGGAGGTCTCGGGCTACGTCACCGTGGACGTGGATGGCACCGACAACGATGTGGTGGACCAGGTGGTGCTCTATGCCGATGGCGACGAGGTGGCCACGGACACCACCACCCCCTGGGGCTTCGAGTGGGACAGCACCACCGTGGCCGATGGCGACGTGACCCTGCTGGCCGAGGCCATGGACGCCGCCGGCAACCAGGCCACCGACCAGGTGAGCGTCACGGTGGCCAACACCACGGAGGACGACGGCGGCGGTGATGACGATGGCACGACCGAGACCGACGACACCGCCCCCTCCGTGGCCATCACCCGTCCCGGCGACGGCGAGACGGTGAGCGGCAACATCGAGGTGACGGCCAGCGCCGCGGACGACAGCGGCATCGCTCGCCTCGCCCTGCTCATCGACGGGAGCGAGCTCTGCGCCGAGGGCACCACGACGCTGAGCTGCCGCTGGAACACCCGCAAGGTGAGCGCCGGGACCCATACCATCACCGCCCAAGCGGAGGATCCCCACGGCAACCTCGCCGAGGTGCATATCCAGGTGGACGTGGCCGGCAAGCAGAAGGGCGGTGGACGCGCCAAGGGGCGTTAACAGTACCCTGCTGTAAAAACCACGGACAGCGCCCGGCCTTAGGCCGGGCGCTGTCGTTCAGAAGGTAATCCTGCTCGCTAGCGGAATCGCGGGGGACGCGCGCCAGGCGTAACCCTACCGGGCGGCGACATCGGCGGGGCGCCTCCGGCCGAACGTCCCCATCGCCAGCAGGCCCAGCCCGATCAGCGCCAGCGGGGCCGGCACCGGCACCTGCGCGGGCGGCGGAGGCGGATCATCGTTGGTATCCATGATCGGTATGAAGTGGAACTTGTTGAAAGGCTCGTCCGCTGGATACTGAAAGCCATTGTCTAGACCGATGTTCTCCGCCGTGGCCCAAATCCCATTCGGCCCTTGGCCCTCTTTTCCATCCTTGGCATAAAACGAGCCCCAAATCGGGAGAATAGTCGACTCCCAGCTCACAGTGATGGGCCCGGTAGCGTCATCTCCATCCGTATTCCATTTGATGCCAAACAGCTCCCCGTCACCTTCAGATCCGAGATATGGATTGGAGCCACTATCATTAGTACCCTCATACATCTTAGGAACGTTGCTATCTACCTCAGCGGTCGAGCCGCTGTCATCTTCATACAGGAATTCCTGTAGCGTCTGCTCGTTCACAACAAACTCTGGGCTCACACCGAAGATCCAGTGACTGAGTCCCTTACCAAGTGCTCCGTCATCGGCCGCCGAGAATGTGTAACTGTACGTGTACAGCTCCTCGTTATCGTCAAAAAAGATGTTCCAGGATATCTTGAAGCCATCATTGCCTTCGCCGCTCCACCCGTCGGTGGCGACCAAGGTGCTAGTCAATCCATCTCGATTGTCGTCGGTACTCCGAAAGTCGACCCAGTCGCTTTCGGGAACCGGGATCAGTGCCGCCTGGGCCGACATCGCCCCAGCCAACAACAGTCCCGCAGTCGAGATCGCCGCCAACCACCCCGCTCGTCCTTTGCGTCGCGTACCCATCGCACTGTCCTCTCTGTCTGTTCCCGGACCGAGCAGCAGCCCATCCACCCAGTGCTGCGACAATCGGCCCTCTGTTTGATGCGGTCTTGCCTTCATGAAATACATAAGCAGTTTTCGCGCCAAAAATTAATTTTTATTTATATTTCAACGACTTATGCATCACACCTTAGGCGACTAGGGATTCCAATCTGGGAAACTGTAAAAACTGGATAACGCAGGGACGACTGGAACCGTCGCGGGGACTGGAGCGCTCTGCGGGGACCTTGTCAGGAATCTTGACAGGGCTCCGCAACGTTGATCGGCGGCGAGTTGCCGACGCGTTCGATCAAGCCACGGGAGGGAATCTCCTATGGCGCCATCCGCCGGTTCCCAGGCAACACTAGCGGCCCTAGCTGCTCCACCCCGGAGCGGGCGATGAGCGCGTCCAGGAACAGCCGCTCGGCGCGGCCCAGGGTGGCGCGGGGGTTGGTGACCACGTAGATGTCCACGGCCGGCGGTTCCTCGTAGGGTGGCAGGCGCCAGAGGAGCTCGTCGCGGACCTCGCGCTCCACCACGTGGATGGGCAGCGGGCCGATGCCGAGACCGGCGACGATCATCCGGCGCACCTCCTCCAGGTTGGACGAGGTGCCCACCGTCGGCCCCTGCTCGGGTAGCTGGGCGCGCAGCATGGCCACCGGCCGCAGGGCGTCGGTGAGCTGATCAGTGCGGAAGGAGACGAAGTTCTCGCCGCCGAGATCCTCCAGGGAGAGCCCCCGGCGGCGGAACAGGCGATGGCGCGGCCCGCAGAAGAAGCCGAAGTGCTCCCGGTAGAGCAACCGGTAATCCAGCCGTGGGTGCTTCTCGTGGACCAGGCAGATGCCGAGGGTGGCCTGCTTGGCCAGTACCGAGGCGATCACGTGGCTCGACGTGCCGATGTCGATATCCAGGCTCACCTTGGGGTGGCGGGCGTGGAACTCAGCGAGGGTTTCATCCAGCGGCGAGAAGGCCACATGGCTCGCCATGTGGATGGTGAGGTGGCCGGTGAGCTCGGCACCGTCGTCGTCGAGCAGCTGGCGCAGCCGCCCGATGGAGCCGCAGATCTCCTGGCACTCGCGATAGAGCACGCTGCCGTGCTCGGTGAGCTCGAAGCGGCCCGGCCCGCGATCGACCAGGCGTTTGCCGAGCTGTTCCTCGAGCCGGCGCAGGGCGTTGCTCACCGTCGGCTGGCGGTAGAGCAGCCGCTCCGCGGCCCGGGTAATGGAGCCCTCCTGGACGATCACCATGAAGGTGTGCAACAGGTTCCAGTCGAAACTGCGCCGCGGCTGCTCCTGGCCCTCGGTCTCCGCCATGCGCCCTCCCCTGCTGGCCAGATCGCAGTATAGCAGCACGCTATGCGCTGCATTTCCATTATCTATTTGCGGAATGCGCTCACAGCGTCTTCACTCAAGGGGTAGTCACCCGGGACGCGCACCCCCGTGGATTTCATAACGACAAGCGCGCCCCAGACGGAGGAGAATCCATGACGGCAACGGCTGCAGAGGTCGGGGAGCGGCGGCCGTGGGTGCTGCTGGCACCCGCCCTGACGGCGGTCACCTTTCTGCTGGTGATCCCGGTGTGCTTCATCGTGGTGTATTCATTCTGGCTGCGCACGGCCACCGGCGCGGAGCAGGTGGGCTTCTACCTGGACAACTGGCGGGAGGTGCTCTCCGACCCCTTCTACCGGGACATCCTCTGGCAGACCCTGCGCATCGCCGGCACCTCCACCATCGTCTGCGCGCTGATGGGCTATATCCCCGCCTACTTCATCGCCTACACGCGCTTCCAGCACAAGGCGTACCTGCTGCTGTTGCTGATGCTGCCGTTCTGGATCAGCTACATCATCCGAACCATGTCGTGGATCAATATCCTCGGCGTCTCCGGCGCTGTGAACGCCATCCTGCAGTGGGTCGGCATCATCTCCGAACCCATCCAGATGCTCTACAACGAGCCCACGGTGGTGCTAGGGCTGGTGCACTTCCTGTTGCCGTTCATGATCCTCAACATCTACGTCAGCCTGGACGGCATCGACCGCAGCCTCACCGACGCCGCGAAGTCCCTCGGCTGCACCGGCTGGCAGGCCTTTCGCGAGGTGACGCTGCCGCTGTCGCTGCCCGGGCTCGCCGCCGGCAGCCTGCTGTGCTTCGTCCTCGGCGCGGGCACCTACATCACGCCCATGATCCTCGGCGGCCCGGGCAACGCCATGTTCGCCAACCTGGTCTTCGACGCCATCATCACCCAGCTCAACTGGCCGCTGGGCTCGGCGCTGTCGCTGGTGCTGCTGGTGCTGCTAGGTGGCCTGGTGATGATCTACACCCGCTACCTGGGCATCGACCAGATCGCCCGGAGCTTCCGGTAGGAGGGCGCCATGGGTTTCGGCTGGTCGATGATCCGTCTCGGCACCATCCTGGTCTACGGCTTCATGTTCGCGCCGGTGGCGGTGGTGATGCTGCTCTCGTTCAACGCGAGCCAGTTCGGCAGCTTCCCCATGGAGGGTCTGTCTTTCCGGTGGTTCGTGGCCCTGTGGGAAAACGACGCCATCATCCGCGCCTTCCGGACCTCGCTGATCCTCGGCGTGCTCACCAGCATCATCTCCACCACCCTGGGGGTGCTGGCGGCGCTGGCCATGGTCCGCCACGACTTCCCGGGCAAGCGGCTGGTTTCCACGGCGCTGGTCGCGCCCATCCTGGTGCCGGAGGTGGTGCTGGCGGTGGCACTGCTGCTGTTCCTGCAGTTCCTGGAGGTGCCCAAGAGCTTCCCCATGCTCCTCGCCGGCCACGTGATCTTCACCCTGCCCTTCGTGGTGCTGGTAGTGCAGGCGCGGTTGGTGGGCATCCGCAAGGAATACGAGGACGCCGCCATGAGCCTGGGGGCGAGCCCCATTCAGACCTTTTTCCAGATCACACTGCCGCTGATGCTGCCGGCGGTACTCGCGGGGATGCTGTTCAGCTTCACCATCTCCTTCGACGATATCACCGGCACCCTGTTCTGGAAGCCCGGGGGCGTGGAGACCGTGCCTACGCAGATCTTCTCGATGCTGCGCAACTCCATCAGCCCCGAGATCAACGCCCTGGGCACCGTCATGGTCCTGATCACTGTGGCCTTGCCACTGACCGGCGCGGCCCTGGCCCGGCGGCTGGCCTCGCGTATGCGGGGAAACTGAGCAACAAGCGACAAGACGCCCGGCACTACGGGACCCACAAAGGAGACGAGCGATGGACGACACAACCCGCTATCAGCGCCTGCTGGCGCGCTATCGTAACGGCGACATCGATCGCCGCGAATTCCTGAAGCTGCTCGGTTTGGCGGGCATGGCCGCCGGCGTGGTCGGCGGCCCCCTGGGTCTGCTCACCCCCCGCCAGGCCAAGGCCGCGGTGGAGCAGGTCCGCTTCGACGGCTGGGGCGGCGTGGTCTCGGAGGCCTTCCGGGAATACGCCTTCAAACCGTACACCGAGGCCACCGGCATCGAGGTAGTGGACGGCACCTTCGGCGGCGCCGACGAATACCTGGCCCGGGTGCGCTCGAGCCAGCCCGGCGAGTTCAACATCGCCCACCTCTCCGGGGTGTTCGACTACGCCCGCTACCACAATCTGGACCTTTCCACGACGCTGAACGAGGGCAACATCCCCAACCTGGAGCTGGTGATCGACACCCTCCAGGAACCCTTCCGCCGCATCACCGATGGCCGGCTCTCGGCGGTGCCCTACGACTACGGCACCACCGGTATCGCCTACAACCGCAAGCACATCAGCGACGAGGAGGCCCAGGAGAAAGGCGCGCGGCTGCTCATCGACGAGCAGTACAAGGGCAAGATCGGCGGCTGGAGCGAGTGGAAGACCCGGATCTGGTACGCCGCCCTGCAGACCGGCCAGGACCCGAACAACATCGAGGACATCGACGCGGTCTGGGAGACCCTGCGCGAGCACCGCGACCTGCTGCTCAAGTACTGGGGCTCCGGGGCCGAGCTCATGAGCCTGCTCGCCGAGGAGGAGATCTACGTCACCGAGGGCTGGTCCGGGCGCATCCGCGCGCTGCAGGACCAAGGCCATGACATCGGCTACCTGGACCCGCCCGGCGGCCTCGCCTGGCAGGAGTGCCTGTTCGTGATCAAGGGCAGCCCGATGGCGGAGTGCGAGGAGCTGCTCAACTTCATGCTGGAACCGGAAGTGGCCATCGCGGTGGCCGAGGGCCAGAACTACCCGCCGGCGCTCGATCCCACCAAGGTGGATCTGGGCGAGAAGGTGCCGACCCTGCCGGCCTTCGACCCGACGGGCACGCTCTCCGAGCTCAACTTCTTCGACCCCGCCTACTGGAACAGCAATGAGGGCGAGTGGTCGAAGGAGTTCGGCCGCATCCAGCGGGGCTACTAAGCGGATGGGGGAGCAGCGCATGAGTGACAGGACGAACGCGGTGGAGCTCCGGGGTGTGGCCAAGCACTTCGGGGACTTCACCGCCCTGCGCCGCAGCAATCTCGACGTGCCCGACGGGAGCTTTGTCACCTTCCTCGGGCCCTCCGGCTGCGGCAAGACCACCACGTTGCGAATGATCGCCGGGCTGCTCGACCCGAGCGAGGGCGACATCCTGGTCAAGGGCCGACGCATCAACGACGTGCCCATCCACCGTCGCAACCTGGGGTTGGTATTCCAGAACTATGCGTTGTTCCCCCACAAGAACATCTTCGACAACGTCGCCTTTGGTCTGAAGTACCGGAAGGTCAGCCGCGACGAGGCGAAGAAACGCGTACGCGACGCCCTGGCGCTAGTACGTCTGCCGGACGTGGAGGACCGCCTTCCCATCCAGCTCTCCGGCGGCCAGCAGCAGCGCATCGCCCTGGCCCGGGCCATTGTCATCCAGCCGGACGTGCTGCTCCTCGACGAGCCGCTCTCCGCCCTGGACGCCAACCTCCGCGAGGAAATGCGCGTGGAATTAAAGCGCATCCAGCGCGAGCTCGGCATCGCCACCATCTTCGTCACCCACGACCAGTCCGAGGCGCTCGCCATGTCGGACAAGGTAGTGGTCATGAACCACGGCCTCATCGAGCAGGAAGGCAGCCCGGAACAGGTCTACAACGAGCCCGCCACGGCGTTCGTGGCCGGCTTCCTCGGCCATTCCAACATCCTCTCCGGCCGGGTGGTCGGCGACGAGGATGGGCTGGTTCGGGTCCGGCTGGAGGACGCCGACATGGAGATCCTCGCCCACACCCGCGACGGCCGGCCGCGCCCCGAGGGCGAGCCGGTGCGCCTGGTGCTACGCGCCGAGCGCCTACGCCTGGCCGAGCACCATGACGGCGAACCCGGGCACACCGTGCTCGACGGCCGCGTCGATACCGTGGACTATCAGGGCCAGCTCGCCCGCTATTTCCTGACCTCCGGCGGGATCACCCTGCAGGCCATCAACCCCCTCGACCGCCGCCCCTATCCCGAGGGGACCAACGTGCAGATCCGCATACGCGCCCAGGACTGCGTCGTCCTCGACGGCCACAGCGACGAACCCGCCTAGAACGAGGAACCTGCAGTAATGAGCGCCGAGACCGCACAACGACCGCCGACCCATCTGTTCTACCAGTCCCGCCAGCGCCGGCCGCTACTCGACCGCGCCGAGGGCATCTACATGTGGGACGTGGAGGGACGGCGCTACATCGACGGCTGCTCCGGGGCCATGGTCAGTAACATCGGCCATTCCAATCCCCGGGTTCTGGCGGCCATGAACGAGCAAATGCAGCGGGCCACCTTCGGCTACCGCCTGCATTTCGAGAACGCCCCGGCGGAGACCCTGGCCACCCGCGTCGCCGCCGCCATGCCCGAGGGCATGGACCGGGTGTTCTTCGTCTCCGGTGGCTCGGAGTCCGTGGAGAGCTGCATCAAGCTCGCCCGGCAGTACGCCCTGGCCACCGGCCGCGGGCAGCGCTACAAGGTGATCTCCCGCTATCCGAGCTACCACGGCGCCACCCTGGGGGCTCTGGCACTGACCGGTTACACCCCCATGACCGCCCCCTTCGCGCCGATGATGCAGGAGTCGCCCAAGATCCCGGCGCCCACCTGCCACCTCGACCACGACGGGCTCACCATGGACGAGCGTGGCCGCCGCTACGCCGATATGCTCGAGGACGAAATCCTGCGCCAGGGCCCGGAGACGGTGCTCGCCTTCATCATGGAACCCGTAGGCGGCGCCGCCACGGGCGCCCTGGTGGCACCGGACAGCTACTACCCCCGGGTGCGCGAGATCTGCGACCGCTACGGCGTGCTGCTCATCCACGACGAGGTGATGTCGGGCGCCGGCCGCACCGGGCGGTTCCTGGCCTCGGAGCACTGGGACGTCATCCCCGATCTCATCGCCCTGTCCAAGGGCTTCGCCGCGGGCTATGCCCCCCTGGGGGCGATGGTGGCCCCCGGTTGGATGGTGGAACCGGTGCTCGATGCCGGGGGTTTCATCCACGGCTATACCTACGCCGGTAACCCACTGGCCTGCGCCGCCGGCCTCGCCGTGCTCGACGAGATCGAGAACCAGGGGCTGGTGGCCAACGCCGCGGAAATGGGCGAGCTGCTAAAGGAACGTCTCACCGGGCTGAAGGAGCGCTTCCCCTTCATCGGTGATGTTCGCGGCAAGGGGTTGCTGCTGGCCATGGAGCTGGTGGCGGATCGGCAGACCATGGCGCCATTCCCCCCCGAGGGGATGGCCTCGCCACAGCTGGTGGAGCTCGCCTACGAACGCGGGCTGATCCTCTACTGGCGCCGCAGCCGCGGCGGTTACCGCGGCGACCACGTAATGGTCTGCCCGCCACTGACCGTCACCGCCGGGCAGATCGACGAGATCATGGAACCACTCACCGACGCCCTTTCCGAACTGGCGCGGAGGCTCAACCCATGACCCCCTATCCATGTAGGGCGCATGGAGCGAAGCGCAATGCGCCGCGGCCCCCTGCGGATTCCGGCCTTCGGCCTTCATCCGTCCTACTCCGCCATTCCAGGGCCGCAGGCCCAACCCCCCGTTCGACGGTTGGAGGCAAACCGTGACACGCAAGGTCATCATCACCTGCGCGGTGACCGGGTCGGTGCACACGCCGACCATGAGCGAATACCTGCCCATCACCCCGGAGCAAATCGCTGAACAGGCCATCGGCGCCGCCGAGGCGGGCGCCGCCGTGCTCCATCTCCACGCCCGCAACCCCGAGGATGGCCGGCCCACTCCGGACCCCGAGGTGTTCATGCGCTTCCTGCCCCGTATCCGCGAGGCCACGGACGCGGTGGTGAACATCTCCACCGGCGGTGGCATGCCCATGACCGTGGATCAGCGCATGGAGGCCGCGGTGCGCGCCGAACCGGAGATGGCCTCGCTGAACATGGGCACCATGAACTTCGGCCTCTACCCGGCGCTGTCGCGCTACTCCGAGGCGGACTGGAAATACGACTGGGAACCGGCGTTCCTGGAATCCAGCCGGGATTTCGTATTCAAGAACACCTTTTCCGACATCGAGACCCTGCTCCACCGACTGGGCGAGGGCTGCGGGACGCGCTTCGAGTTCGAGTGCTACGACGTTGGCCATCTCTACACCCTCGCCCACTTCCTCGAGCGCGGGCTGGTGAAACCGCCGCTTTTCGTGCAGTTCGTCCTGGGCATCCTGGGTGGCATCGGGCCGGACCCCGAGCAGCTCGCCCACATGAAGCGCACCGCCGACAAGCTCTTCGGCGATGCCTACCGATTCTCTGTGCTCGGTGCCGGCCGCCACCAGGTCCCCCTGGCGAGCATGGGCGCGGCCATGGGGGGTAACGTCCGCGTCGGGCTGGAGGACAACCTATTCCTCGACAAGGGGGTACTGGCCGGCAGCAACGCCGAGCAGGTGCAGCGCATCCGCCAGGTCCTCGACGGTCTCGGCCTGGAGGTAGCCACCCCTGCCGAGGCCCGCGAAATGCTGGCACTCAAGGGCGCGGATCGGGTGGCCTTCTAGCGCGGACTCAGCCGAAGCGGAAGGCGGACTGAGCGCTGCCGAGCACCCGGTCCTGAAACACAACGGCACCCGGATCCTCCCCGCCGGCGCCGGCCACCACGTGCAGCGGTAGCAGGTGTTCCTCGCGGGGATGGGAGGCACGCCCGCCGGGGGCATCGGCCCAAGCGACGAGCCGGCGCTGGCGCTCCGCCGCCGGGGCGGTGACCGCATCGCCGAGCCACTCATCGAAGCGCACGGAGTCCGCGTCGAGACCGCTATTGTCCCAGCGGAACCGGCGCATGTTGTGGAAGCTCATGCCGCTGCCCACCAACCACACGTCCTCGTCCCGCAGGGCCTCCAGCGCCCGGCCCGCGGCGATATGCTCCGCCGGATCCATGCCCGCGCGCAGGGAAAGCTCCACCACCGGGATATCCGCCTCCGGATCGATGAGTTTGAAGGGGATGAACACCCCGTGATCCAGTCCCCGTTCGCGCTCCACCGCCCCCGGCAGGCCGGCATCCTCCAGCAACTCGCGCACGCGCTCCGCCAGCTCCGGCTCGCCCGCGGCCGGCCAGGTGAGCTCATAGGTATGCGCCGGGAAACCGTAATAATCGAACAGCAGCGACGGTGCGGCCTGGGCGTTCACCGTGAACGCCGACGCCTCCCAGTGGGCGGAGACCACCACCACCGCCGCTGGCCGGCGCGGCAGCTCCGCCATCAACCCGCGCAACCACGCGGCCATGCGGTCCCAGGCATCCGGCGGATCCCACTCCATGAAGAAGCAGGGCCCGCCGCCGTGGGGGATGAAATGAGTGGGCATTGGTTTCAGCATCATTCCGCCTCGTCGTTGCGATACCGATAGCGTCCCATACCGGCACCGATGCGGTAAGCCACCGTTCATGCACAACATTGTTGCTGTCGCGAGAACACAAGTACGCCAACGTCCCACCGAATGGTGCGTGTTCGGGGACGATCGATTGCTCACACATCCTGGTCCCGGCCCGGCCTGTGGTCACGTGCCGCCAGCCACAGATCCTCCCGGCGCACGCCCAGATCGCGGAGCATACGGTCGTCCAGCCTCGAGACCTCGGCGAGGACGCGACGGTAACGCCGGTAATCTCGAATCCAACGACCCAGCCGCAACCAAATGGTCCCTATGGGACGCACCGCCCATGCGAGGCCCTGGGCAACGGCGGCCAACAGCCTGGCCGCCATCGGCGTATCCACGGACTGCAAACGCCCACGCGACGCCTCCATTCCGAGGCAAGGGGTACTGAGTTCTGTATTGCAGGAAGGCATGGCGACTGCTCCTTCGGCTAACCACTTTCGGGAAAAGTCTAGGGAGCAGTGCTAGATTAGTATATGCGAGAAATCGTAAGTTCGTTTTGCATTTGTGAAAGATATAGACTGGGATGACCTGCGGCATTTCCTGTTCACTGCGCGGCTTGGCACCGCCTCTGGCGCGGCGCAGGAGCTCGGCACCAGTGTCTCCACCGTAACCCGACGGATCACGACGCTGGAGAAGGCACTGGGCAGTCAGCTATTCGAACGCTCCCGCAGGGGCTACGAGCCCACGGAGGCGGGTCTCCGGCTTCTGGCTTACGCGGACCGGATGGAGCAGGATCTGCGGGCCGCCGAGGACGAGATCCGCACCGGTGACGCCGAACCGAAGGGCGTGCTGCGGGTCGCCTGCACCGAATCGGTCGCCTATGACGTGCTCATCCCGCGGCTGACCGCCTTCCATGAGCGCTACCCCCGCCTGCGGTTGGAACTGCGCGCGAGCCCCGCCACCCTCAGCCTCGGCCGCGGCGAGGCCGACTGTGCGATCCGCCTCTCCCGCCCCAAGGAGGGCGATTTCGTTGCCTCCCGGATCGGTCGCATGGCCTTCGCCTACTACACGCGGGCCGTCGCGGCGAATCAACGCGGATCCGTGACGCCCATCGTCGGCTGGGACCGGAGGCTCCGCACGGTGGCGTCCGCCCAGCTCCTACACCCGGCAGTGGATTCCGAGGAGGCCCCCTTCACTATCGACACCGGCATGGGCCACCTCGCGGCCGCCCGTCACGGTGCCGGCCCTTGCCTGATCGCGTGCATCACCGGGGATCGCACCGACGGACTCGTGCGCTGGCCGGACACCCAGGTCGTGGGTCGGTATCCGGTCTGGTTCGTGGTGCGCACCGGCCTCGCACGGCTGCGGCGGGTACGGGCCTTTCGCGCATTCGTCGTCGACGCATTCCGCGAGGAACAGGCGGCCCTGGAGGGCGCCGATCCATCTGTCTCGGAATCCCGCTGATGAGTTCGCCACGCATTGGCGTCCTTCCGCATAAAACCAACGCGCAGCGCCTACGACAGGGGCTGTCGCACTGACGTGCGAGCCTGGAGCGGAATTGGCCGGAGAGGAACGGCAATGCCCTCGGATTCACCTGATTTCGTCCCATCCTCGAAAACCCGAACGAGCAACAACAGCCCCCTGCGTATCGCCACCGTTGACACGCCCCATGGCGGCGTCATCGGCATGACCCTCTGCCCCGGCAAGCAGGGGGCGGGTGTCAGCGGCACCTGGGCGCGGTCGCTGGAGGCGGACCTTGCCGTGGTCCGCGACTGGGGCGCACGGGCCGTGCTGACCCTCATGGAGGTCCACGAGCTGGAGCGCTACGGGGTGGCCGAGATGCCCATCGCATGCCGCACGGTGCTCGGGCCACACGGATGGTTCCACCTGCCCATCGAGGATGGCGGCGTGCCGGACGCGGACTTCGAGACCGCCTGGCAGGCGCTCTCGCCGGCTTTCCACCTCTGGCTGCGCGCTGGGGATCGGATTCTCGTCCACTGCCTGGGCGGGCTCGGCCGCACGGGGTTGGTGGCGTGCCGGCTGCTGGCGGAATCCGGCGTGCCACCGCGGCGGGCCCTGGAGCGCGTCCGAACCGTACGGCCCGGAACCGTGGAGACCCGCGCCCAGGAAGGGTATGTGCTCCGCCTCCCCGGCGCGACGGGTTAAACTGGGGGCCGTACAGCAACGGCTACCGGGAGCCCCCATGCAGAACAAGACGGTCTTCCTTGCCCCCGGCGGGGGCTTCGACAACGTGTCGGTGGCCGACGGCGGTGAACCGCCGGCACCCGCTGCGGGTGAGATCACGGTGCGCATCCGGGCCAGCTCGCTGAACTTCCACGATTACGGGGTGGTCAAGGGCGCAACGGCGCCGAAGGAGACGCGCATTCCCATGGCGGATGGCGCCGGTGAAGTCACCGCCGTGGGGGCGGAGGTCGACGAATTCTCCGTGGGCGACCCTGTGGTGAGCACCTTCTTTCCGAACTGGCTGAATGGCCCGCCGCGGCACGAGGGGTTTGCCACCACCCCGGGTGACGGCGTCGACGGCTATGCCCGAGAGAAGGTTACCGCCCCGGCCACCGCCTTCACCCGCGCCCCCATGGGCTACAGCCATGCCGAGGCGGCGACGCTGACCACCGCGGGCGTGACGGCCTGGAAAGCGCTGTTCGTCGACGGCGCCCTCAAGCCCGGGGAAACGGTATTGGTGCAGGGAACCGGCGGCGTCTCGATCTTCGCGCTGCAGTTGGCCCGACACGCCGGCGCGCGGGTCTTCGCCACCTCCTCCAGTGACGAGAAGCTCGAGCGCCTCGCGGCCATGGGTGCGCAGCACGTCATCAACTACAACGACGACCCCGAGTGGGGCAAGACGGCCCATCGATTGACCGGCGGCCAAGGCGTGGACCATGTGGTAGAGGTCGGGGGGCCGGGGACGCTGGAGCAGTCCATGCGCGCCTGCCGGGTCGGCGGCCATATCGCGGTGATCGGGGTGCTGACCGGGGTGAAGGGCGACTTCCCGCTGCGCTTCGCGCTGATGCGCCAGCTGCGGCTGGACGCCGTGCTGGTGGGCAGCCGGCAGCACCAGATGCAGCTGGTCGATGCGCTGGAGGCCAGCGACATCCGCCCCGTGATCGACCGCCACTTCCCCCTGGAGGAGCTGGTGGAGGCCTTCCGCCACGAGGAGAGCGGTCGTCACTTCGGCAAGATCTGCCTGGACATCTGAGCGGCGGCACCGGGCGGTTATTCGGCCAGGCGGAAGGTGTTGCGGCCAGCCGACTTGGCCGCATAGAGCGCCCGATCCGCCTGGGACAGGGCCGCTTCGGCACCCTCACCTGGCCGAGCCAGGTAGGCACCGATACTCACCGTCAGGTGCTCGCCGGTACCGTAACGGGCGGCCTCCACACCGGCGCGGATGCGCTCGGCAGACACCTGCAGCGTCTCCGCATCACACGGTGAAAGCAGCACCAGGAACTCGTCACCGCCCCACCGGGCGGCGTGGTCGTAACGACGGGTGTTGTCCCGGAGCAGCTGGGCGACCTCGCGCAGGGCGGCGTCGCCGGCGGAGTGCCCGCGCTGGTCGTTTAGCTCCTTGAAGCTATCCAGATCCAGCCAGACTAGCCCGAAGGGCTGGCCTTCCCGGCTCGCCCGGGCAGCGGCCTCCTCCAGCAGCTCTGTCATGCCGCGGCGGTTGATCAGCTCGGTGAGCGGGTCGATCCGCGCCAGCCGGTGCAGCGCCTCGGTGCGCTCGCGGACCTTGTGCTCCAGCTCCTCGGTATGGCTTCGGATCGCCTCCGCCATGGCCCGAAAGTGCTGGATGAGCCGGCCGATCTCGCCATGCCCCCGAGGCAGGCTGCAGGCCTCCAGGCGGCCCTCGCGGCCCCGACGCATTGCCGTTTCCAACGCCCTCAGCGGGTTGAGGATTTGGTACTGGAGGGCGAGATGAAAGGCCAGCAGGGTGACCAGCAGGGTCACCGCGAACACCGCCGCCACCGGGGCGAACCGCGCCACGGGCATGATGCTGTCCAGATCCAGCAGGGTGAGCTCGTACCAGCCGATGGAGGGCAGGTACGCAAGGCCGGCCAAATGCCGCGTGCCGTCGATGGCCACGAAGGTCGTGCGCACGGTGCCGTTGGGCTCGGCGCTTTCTGCGAGGGCATCCATCATCGCCTGTATACGGCGTTCATCCTCCGGGGCATCCAGGAGCAGATCCACCGTCTTCTTCTGGCCCTCCGGCTTGACGATGCTCGCGAAGTCGATCATGCGCTGATCGCGATAGAGCTGGATCGCCCCCTGAAAGTCCAGGAACAGCGTGGTGATGCCCTCCTGCTCGATGTCGACGATCTCGTCGAGGAACTGCTCCAAGTCCAGGCCGGTACCGACCATGCCGAGTACCGTGCCGTCGCTGTCCCGCAGGAGCACATCGATCCAGAGCTTGGTGACACCGAGCTCGGTATCCGGGTTGACGTTAAGGTGGAAATCCCGCCCCTCCTCGATGAGGCGGAAGAACCAGGCGTCATCGGGGTCGTCGCGATCCAGGTAATAGCGCAGCTGCTCGCCGGTGTATTCGCCGTCCGCGTTGTTGTGATAGTAGGCGCCGTTCTCTCGCAGGGCGACGAAATAACTACGGCTCCCGAAATTGCCCCGGAAGCTCTCCATCTCCTCGATGGCCTCGGCCTCGAGCACGGGGTCATCGGGATTGCGGGCCCAGCGGTGGAGGACGATGGAGTCGGCGAACTGGCGGGCCAGGGCGATCTCCCGTTCCAGGGGCTGGCGCAGGCGGGCACTGTCGTACTGGACCTGGACCTCGGCGATGCGCCGGCCCCACTCCTCGATGATCCCCTCGGCGATTCGGTGGAACACCAGCCAGGCCGATACGGATGCCAGCACCACGAGGACCGCAGCGAGCAGAAGAAATCGCGCCCTAAGGCTCATGCGCCGCGCCACCCCGTCGCCGCTTGGCTGAAGCCCCACTAACAGGCACGTTAGCACACTCCGGCGGAAGAGCGACGCGGGCCGCAAGCTTGCCGATCACCCCGGGGAACAGATATCGACGAGCGTGAATCGTGGCCGGCCGGGCGGCGGAAATGGCATGGCGTCAGGTAGCCAACCACCGGTCTCGATCCAGAAGCGATTGGCCACCCGAAGCACCGACAGGCCGTGCATCAGGGTATGGCCATGGAAGACTCGCAGCACATCGGGCAGCGGATGGGTGAGCGCCGCATCCGTCCCCCGGCCGCGGGCGCGACCGGCGATCTCCCGCGACCAGATCGCCTGGTAACGCACCTCCTCGCCCAGGTCCGGATCCGCCATGGCGTCTACGAACTCCGCCCAGGTGGGATACTCCGGCGGCACCTCCGCGTGCACCACGCCCACAGTGCCCTCCGGGGTGCCCACTTCCAGCGCCCAGGGGAGCGCCTGCAGGCCATCCAGCAGGGCCTCCGTGGCATCCGCGCTCAGCTCATGGATCCAGTGATGATCCTCGCATCGATAGGGCAGGCCCGCCGGCGAGCCCTCCCGCCCCAGGGCGTGCAGCACACTGACGTCGTGGTTGCCGCGCACGGCGTGGAACCAGGGCTCCGCCAGCAACCCGGGGACGAGATGGGGCTCGGGGCCGCGGTCCACCAGGTCCCCCACGCAGAGCAGACGGTCGCGGTCCGGGTGGAAGTCGATGGCCTTGAGCCGTTCCCGCAGCCGTGTGACGGCGGCATGGATATCGCCGACGACGAAATCGCGGCCGTGTTCATTCGCTGGCAGACGTTGCACGATCATAGCGATGGGTAACCCGCCTCGTCCCCTGAATGCGTCCCGCGGCGCACCGCTCCGGGGCCGCGGCCGAAGTGGCGCTTGAACGCCTTGCTGAATCCGGCCTCGGTGCGATAGCCGACCTGTTCGGCCACCCTCGCCACCGGCTCGCCTTCCCGCAATAGCCGGTGGGCGAGCTTCAAGCGCCACCGGGAGAGATAGCGCATGGGCGCGCACCCCATGGCGGCGGTGAAACGCTGGACCAGCGCGGAACGCGAGACCGCTGCCTCCCGCGCCAGCGACTGCAGGTCCCAGGCATGCGCCGGTTGGGCGTGGATGCACTGCAGTGCCCGGTGCACGGCCGGGTCCGCCAGGGCCGCTCCGAGGGCGGACTCCCGGGGATGCTTGCGGAAATACTGGCGTACCACCTGAATGAAAAGCGCATCCGAGAGCCGGTCCACCATGGCGTCGCTCCCCGGCAGCGAGACCGTCGATTCCTCCACCAGCAATCCCACCAGTCTCCGCAGCGTATCGCTCCCTGTCACCTCCTCGGCGGGCAGCAACAGGTACTCGGGGAGGGCATCGAGCACCGGATTGGACGCACCCTCGTCGAAGACGAAGTAACCGCAGATGATGCCCGTGCCCCCGGACTCGGTATCACCCAAGGGCGCACGCCGGGGTTCGCCCGCGTCGGGTTCGCTGGTGGGCCGCTCGCTGAGCCGATGGGGCGCGTCCCGCGGCAACACCAACAGATCGCCCTGCCCCAGGCACATCGGTTCGCTGCCATCCAGGGGGTCGAGCCAACAGCGCCCGGAAACCACCAGGTGGAAGCTCGCCTGGTGACGCCCCGCATGCTCCAGGCTCCAGTTGCCGCAGAAGCGAGAGCGCTCGAAGACCGTGGCATTGAGGTGGAACGTCTTCAGCAGGCTGCTGATGAGATCCATGTCACCGGCTTCCGTGTCTCTGGCAGTTCGGACATAAATGATGGCAGTTGAGCCATTCCGGAATATCCGTTCTCACCGTAGCGTGAGTGGCGGAGTCACAGACAGCCCAAAGTACGGAGGTAGATCATGACCGAATTCCCACTCCACGATACCCACACCGCCCCGGAGGCAGCGAAACCCCAGCTGGAGGGCACCCAGCAAACCATGGGCTTCATCCCGAACATCTTCGCCAAGATGGCGGAGGCGCCGGCCGTGCTGGAAGGCTACGCCAGCATCTCCGGTATCTTCGACAAGACCTCGTTGTCGCCGGTGGAACGGGAAGTCGTGCTGCTGACCACCAGCGTCGAGCACGAGTGCCACTTCTGCGTGGCCGCCCACACCGGCCGGGCCAAGAAGGCGGGCATGGAGGAGTCGGTGCTGGAGGCCCTGCGGGCCGGCCACGAGCTCCCGGACAGCCGACTCGAGGCGCTGCGCGCCTATACCCTGGAGGTCGTGCGCAACCGCGGTTGGCTCGCCAACGACGCGGTCGACCGCCTCCTGGACGCCGGCTATACGCGGGAGCAGGCGCTGGAGGTCGTCCTCGGCGTGACCATGAAGGTGCTCAGCAACTACACCAACCACATCACCGGGACGCCCTTGAACGAGCAGCTCTCGTCGCTGAAGTGGGAGGGCAAAGCCGCCTGAGTCCGGCTCATGGCCACGTAACCTCCCGCATGCCCTGGCGGCGGCTGGGCGACCCTCACTCCATGAGGCGATATCCAAAGTCCGCCGCCCGCCAGGGGGAACGGACATTAGGAGGCGCTACAGCTCGCGCCGCCCAGGACGCAGAACTGGGCGCAGAAGGGGTGGTTCAGAGGGACCGTGCGCTGGGCATCCGCCAGGGTGCTCCCGAGCTCGAACTGGGGGTCGTAGGGCAGCAGGGTGCAGGCCACGACGGCGGGTCGCTCCGCGCCCTTGCGCTTGACCACCATGCGCGAGCCGGCGCACATGACGCTGTCCGGGTGGCGGCCGAGCTTGTCCCAGCACCCCTCGGTGATCTCGGGGACATCCACCGCTGGGTCCATCTCCGGGAACAGCACCAGATCCTCCGGGTCATGGGCGTCCACGGCGATACCCTCGTGCCGGAAATGCGCCGCGAAGCCGTCGCGGACCGCTTGCTCGCACTCGCCGGTGAACCTGCGTCCGGCCACGGAGACACGGAAGCCCTGTTCCGAGAGCCAGCGCAGCCCTGCCATGGCCGGGCGCCAGGTCTTGGCACCGCGCTCCCACTCATGCCATTCCGGGCGGTAGTGATCCATGGACACACGCACGGTGAGGCGCTCTCCATGACGGCCATTGAGCGCCGCCAGGGGCTCGGCGACCTTCATCATGGGGCGCATGGCATTGGTCAGCACCAGGGCCTCGAAACCGCGCTCGAGCACGTCTTCGAGCATGCCGATCATCTCCGGGTTCATGAACGGCTCGCCGCCGGTGAAGCCGATCTCCCGGGTGCCCAGCCCCTGCCCTTCGATTTCGTCCAAATACGCCCTCACCTCGTGCCGGGTAATCCAGGCAAGGCTATCGTTGCGCGGCGATGACTCGATGTAGCAGTTCCGGCAGGTTAGGTTGCACAACGTCCCGGTGTTGATCCATAGCGTCTCCAGGCGCTGCAGGGTGACGTGGGCGCGGGGCTCGCCGTCCGCGGTGACCGTCGGGTCGCGGAACTTCCCGGGCTCGATCAGGTAGCGCGGCCCCTCCAAGGCCTCCTTGGGCTGGGTGCTCACTGGATGCTCCTTATTGCGGTGTCGGTGCTACCCGTTATAGCCGCCGGTGCCCGCCCCGGGAAATAGGCCCGAGTACGTACGTCGGCGCTAGGCGCTCTCCCGGGTGGGCTCGCCGAGGGCGTGGGCCTGGAGCTTGCGGATCTCGTCGCGCCGCCGCGCCGCCTCCTCGAACTCCAGGTTGCGCGCGTGCTCGTGCATCTCCTTCTCCAGGGCCTTGATACGCTTGACCGCTTCGGCGGGGGAGAGTTTCCCGTAGGCCAGGGTCTCCTCAGCCACCTCTGCGTAGTGCTCGGCGGTGTCGGGGGCGCCCGGGGCCTCCCGCTCCATCACGTCCGCCACCGCCTTGCGGATGGTCTGAGGCGTGATGCCATGAGTCTCGTTGTGGGCGATCTGCCGGGCCCGGCGGCGCTCGGTCTCGTCGATGGCCCGACGCATGGAGTCGGTGATCGTATCGCCATAGAGGATGGCCCGGCCATTGACGTTGCGCGCGGCCCGGCCGATGGTCTGGATCAGCGAGCGCTCGGCGCGCAGGAAGCCCTCCTTGTCCGCGTCGAATATGGACACCAGGGAGACCTCGGGCATGTCCAGGCCCTCGCGCAGCAGGTTGATGCCCACCAGCACATCGAACACGCCCAGGCGCAGGTCGCGGATGATCTCGACCCGCTCGACGGTATCTACGTCCGAGTGGAGGTAGCGCACCTTCACACCGTGCTCGTGAAGGTACTCGGTAAGGTCCTCGGCCATGCGTTTGGTCAGCGTCGTGATCAGGGTCCGCTCCCCGGCGTCCACCCGGGCGTGGATCTCCGAGAGCACATCATCCACCTGGGTGGAGGCGGGCCGGACCTCGATGGCCGGGTCCACCAGCCCGGTGGGCCGGACCACCTGCTCGGCGGTGACCTCCGAGTGGCGCTCCTCGAACGGCCCCGGGGTGGCTGAGACATAGACCGCCTGGGGCTGCAGCCGCCGAAACTCCTCGAACTTCAGCGGCCGGTTGTCCAGAGCGGAGGGCAACCGGAAGCCGTACTCCACCAGGGTCTCCTTGCGCGAGCGGTCACCGCGGTACATGCCCCCGAGCTGGGGGATGGTGACATGGGACTCGTCGACGAACAGGATGGCGTCGTGGGGCACGTAGTCGAACAGGCACGGCGGCGGCTCGCCCGGCGCCCGCCCGGAGAGGTAGCGGGAATAGTTCTCGATGCCGTTGCAGTAACCGAGCTCCTGCATCATCTCCAGGTCGAACAGCGTCCGCTGCTCCAGGCGCTGGGCCTCCAACAGCTTGCCGGCGGCGTTGAGCTCGTCGAGGCGCTCGCGGAGCTCTTCCTTGATCGCCTCGATGGCCGCGAGCACCCGCTCCCGCGGCGTGACGTAGTGGGTCTTCGGGTAGATGGTCAGCCGCGGCACCCGGCGCAGCACCTCGCCGGTGAGCGGATCGAACCAGGCGAGCTGCTCGATCTCGTCGTCGAAGAGCTCGATGCGCACCGCCTCCTCGTCGGACTCCGCCGGGAAGATGTCGATGACGTCGCCACGGGCCCGGTAGGTGCCGCGGCCGAAGTCCTGGTCGTTGCGCTTGTACTGGAGTTGGGCGAGCCGGCGCAGGATCTGGCGCTGGTCGATACGCTCGCCCCGGGAGAGATGCAGGACCATCGACAGATACGCCTGAGGATCGCCCAGGCCGTAGATGGAGGACACCGAGGCCACGATGATGGTGTCCCGCCGCTCCAGGATGGCCTTGGTGGCCGAGAGCCGCATCTGCTCGATGTGGTCGTTGATGGAGGCGTCCTTCTCGATATAGGTGTCGGATGCGGGAACGTAGGCCTCCGGCTGGTAGTAGTCGTAATAGGAGACGAAGTACTCCACGGCGTTGTCGGGGAAGAACGCCTTGAACTCCCCATAGAGCTGGGCCGCCAGGGTCTTGTTCGGCGCCAGGATCACCGCCGGGCGCTGCTCCCGGGCGATGAGGCTGGCCATGGTGAAGGTCTTGCCGGAGCCCGTGACGCCGAGCAGGGTCTGGTGGGCGTGACCGTCCTCCAGGCTCTCCGCCAGGGTGTCGATGGCGGTCGGCTGGTCACCGGCCGGCTCGAAATCGGCATGGAGAAGAAATTCGTCAGCCATTGCAATATCATCCGGGGGCGGTACACCGCGACAGGTGGAGGTGGAAGTTGGCGTTTCAACTCGCAAGGCGCGTCCAGCGCGTTCGGCCCTCGCCGACCATGGCGGTCACTGCACGGGCGGAGGCCCTGCGTGCCGCCGGCCGGGACGTAATCAGCCTGAGCGCCGGGGAGCCGGACTTCGATACACCGGAGCATATCAGCGAGGCGGCGATCACGGCGATACGCGCCGGCGCGACCCACTACACCGCGCCCACCGGCACCGCGTCTCTACGGGCCGCCATTGCCGCCAAGCTCCATCGGGACAACGGACTCGAGTATGCGCCGGCGGAGATCATCGTCGGCACCGGCGCCAAGCAATGCCTGTACAACCTGGCGGCGGCATTGCTGGATGCCGGTGACGAGGCGGTGATCCAAGCGCCCTACTGGGTCTCCTACCCGGACATCGTCCGCCTCGTCGACGGCGTGCCGGAGATCGTCGAGACCGACGAGCACAGCCGCTTCCGGCTCACGCCGGAGACCCTGGAGGCGGCGCTGACCGACCGGACCCGCCTGGTCTTTCTCAACAGCCCGGCCAACCCCACCGGCGTGGTCTATACCCGCGATGAGCTCGCCGCCCTCGGCACGGTGCTGCGCCGTTACCCCGAGGTGGTAGTGGCCAGTGACGATATCTATGAGCCTATCCGTTGGAACGATGGGCCCTTCGCCAACATCGTCAACGCCTGCCCGGAACTGCGCGAGCGCACGGTGGTGATCAACGGCGTCTCCAAGGCCTACGCCATGACCGGCTGGCGGATCGGCTACGCCGCCGGACCGGAGCCGCTGATCGCCGCGATGGCCAAGGTCCAGTCCCAGTCCACCTCCTGTCCGAGCAGCGTCTCCCAGGCCGCGGCGCAGGCGGCCCTCGAGGGGGGCAGCGAGTGTATCGAGCCCATGCGGCAGGCCTTTCGCGAACGCCACGATCTCTTGGTGGAACGCCTCAATGCCCTGCCCGGCATCCGCTGCCGCCCGGCGGACGGCACCTTCTACCTGTTCGCCGATGCCCGGCGGCTGATCCGCGAGCTCGAGGGCGTCCGCGACGACCGGGCCCTCGCGGAGTGGCTGCTGGAGAAGACCGGCGTCGCCGTGGTCCCGGGCTCCGCCTTCGGCCTGCCCGGGCGCATCCGCGTCTCCTTCGCCACCTCCGCCGAGAACCTGGCGACGGCCATGGAGCGGATGGCCCAGGCACTGGCCGAGGCCGGCGTGCGCTGACCTCGACGATGGCATAGGTGGTTGCCCTTACACGGGTTTTCCCGTATTTCCGGCGTGCCATCCGCCTACTAACTTTGCCCGTGCAGTTGAAGCCAAAACCGACAAGGAGGAAAACCATGAACTGCACTGCGAAGCAAAGCACCGGCCTCTGCGCCCTGGTCCTCGGGGCCACCCTGCTCGTCGCCCCGCTGCACGCGTCCGCCCAGGACCGACTGCCGGATCTGGAGGGCACCACCTACGGCCTGATGCTCGACGACCTGGGCGGCCAGCTCGAGGCACTGGAGTCCGCCGACGCCTCGGAGCGAGAACAGGCCCTCCACGAGGCCGCCCTGACCCTTACCGAGCAGAACCTGGTCATGGTAAGAATGATCGACGCCCTCCATGACAAGGTGAACGGGCTTATCGAGGACCAGAACGATCTGGTCAGCTCCGGCCAGGAGAAGTTCCAGGAGATCGGTAGCGTCTATCGGGAGAATTCCCGCAAGGAGCAGCGCCGCCGCCTGTGGCTGCGGTGAAACCCGCGATCCCGGGGCGTACCGCATCCCGGCCACGCCCCGGCCTTTCGTCGCCGCCGGGTGTTGACCCGGCGGGCAGCATCATTAGAATACGCGATTCACGGCATGACACTTCCCCGGTAGCTCAGCGGTAGAGCAAGTGGCTGTTAACCACTGGGTCGGCGGTTCGAATCCGTCCCGGGGAGCCAATAAAATCAGGTGGTTACATTCCCCACCACAATCGCGCCAATCCGCGCGATGGAAACGGTAACCAGGCAAGTCCATGTCCCCGGGCTTGGTCGCCGCATCCAGCCGATCCAACAGCCGCGTCAAACACGGCGCAAACCCTGCGGGGATGCCGCGGCGCCCACACAGGATCAGTATTCCAGACCCTCCAGATACTCACGGAACTGCGCCCCGAGCTCCGGGTGCTTGAGCGCGTATTCCACCGTCGCCTGCAGGTAGCCGAGCTTGTCGCCACAGTCATAGCGGGTGCCCCGGAACTCATAGGCGAACACCGGCTCGTCCGCCATCAACGCGGCGATGGCGTCGGTGAGCTGGATCTCGCCCCCGGCGCCGGGGCGGGTCCGACGGAGCTTGTTGAAGATGGCGGGATTGAGGATATAGCGCCCCACCACCCCCAGGGTGGACGGCGCCACCGTCGGGTCCGGCTTCTCCACGATGCCGTGCATGCGGCTGAGACGTTCGGATACGGGCTCGGAGTCGACGATACCGTAACGGTCGGTATGGCTCTCGGGCACGCGCTGGACACCGAGGATGCTCGCCACCTGCTCGTCGTACTGCCGGACCATCTGCGCCATACAGCCGCCCCCATCCGGATCGTCGATGAGGTCGTCGGCCAGGATCACCGCAAAGGGTTCGTCGCCGACGATGGGCTCGGCGCAGAGTACGGCGTGGCCGAGCCCCAGGGCCTCGGACTGGCGGATGTAGACCGCCGCCACCCCGTTGGGCAGGATCTCGCGGACCAGCCGTAGCCGCTCCTCCTTGCCCTTGGCCTGGAGCTCGGTCTCCAGCTCATAGGCCTTGTCGAAATGATCCGGAATGCTGCGCTTATTGCGGCCCGTGACGAATACCAGGGTCTCGATCCCCGCCTTGACGGCCTCCTCCGCGGCATACTGCACCAGCGGTTTGTCCACCACCGGCAACATCTCCTTGGGATTGGCCTTGGTGGCCGGGAGGAAGCGGGTGCCGAGTCCGGCAACGGGAAAAACGGCCTTGCGTATGCGTCGGGTCATGGTCGTCAGCGCCTTCTCAGTAAAACAGGCCGCGCGCTGCGCGGCCTGTGCACGACTGCGTGATCTCCACGGCTACTCGGCGATGATATCACCGCGGATGGACTCGAGGGTCATCTCGCCGATGCCGCTCACCTCGGTGAGCTCCGAGGGATCGGCGAAGCCACCGTTTGCCTCGCGATACTCGACGATGGCCTCGGCAAGGGCCGGCCCGATCCCGTCGAGCTGCTGGAGCGCTTCCCTGTCGGCGGTGTTGATGTTGATCCCCGCCGCCAGCACCACGGGCGCGGCGATCAGCGAGAACATGGTAGCCAGGGTGTGGAAAGGTTTCATGGCAGTACCCTCCTTGGTCGGGTCAATGATTCACAGGCCGGACCTTCCCGGTCCGACCCGTTGAGCATACCCCGACGCCGCCGGCGTCACCAACCCCGCGGGCGGGAGGCTACACCCTCGACCTCGGCACGGATGGCGGCCAGGGCAGCCACCGGGTCGGCGGCTCGGGTCACCGGGCGACCGATGACCAGGTCGGTCGCACCGGCGGCCAGGGCGGCCGCCGGCGTCATCACCCGCGCCTGGTCCCCCGCATCGGTGCCCGACGGCCGGATCCCCGGGGTCACCCGCCGAAAGCCGTCGCCGCCGAGGGCGCGCATGGCCGCCGCCTCCCGGGCGGAGCACACCACCCCGTCGAGTCCCGCCTCGGCGGCAAGGCCACCGAGCCGGCCCACTGCAGCATCCATCGGCCCGTTGAGCCCGATGCGCTCGAGATCCGCCTCGCGATGACTGGTGAGCACGGTCACACCAATGATCAAGGGCCGATGACGGGCGCCTTCCACCGCCTCGCGCGCCGCGGCGAGCATGGCCGGGCCGCCCAGGGTATGGACGTTGACCATCCATACCCCGAGGTCCGCAGCCGCCCGGCAGGCGCCGGCCACCGTGTTGGGGATGTCGTGGAACTTGAGATCCAGGAAGACCTCCCAGCCGGCAGCCACCCAGCGCCCTACCATCTCCGGGCCGCCGCGCAGGAACAACTCCTTGCCCACCTTCAACCGGCACTCCCCCGGCGGAAGCGTCGCCACCAGCGCCTCCGCGGCGGCGACCTCGTCGAAGTCCAGGGCGATGATCAGTGACACGTTACTCCCCCTGCAGCCCCTTGACCGGCTTGATGGTGCTCCACGCCCGACAGCTCGGACACTGCCAGTGCAGCTGCCGTGCCGAGAACCCGCAGCTCTGGCAGCGGTAGGGCTGGCGGTCACCGATCAGCGCCTGAAACAGCTGGTGGAGCACGCGGAGATCCCGCTGCCGGCGCCGGTCGGGGTCCTCGTCATCGATATTGAGCTCGATGAGCCGGTTCAAGCCGCGCACCGACGGCCGCTGGCGCAGCTGCGAGGCCATGAACTCAATGGCCGCCTGCCGGCCGTCCTCCTCGGCGATCAGCTCGGAGAGCTTCATGACCACCGAGGCCCCGTCGTAGGACTTCATCGCCCGGTACAGGAAACGACGGAACCGACCCATGCGGCCGAGCTCCCGGTAGCAGGCCTCCAGGGCCGGCAGCACCTCCGGCAGGTAGTCGAGGTCCTGGTGCTGGACGCGGCGATAGGCGCGCACCGCGGCGCGCAGATTCCCACGGCTGCGCTCCAGGTCGCCGCGCAGCATATTCGCGCGCACACACGAGGCCTCGAAGTTCAGCGCCCGCTTGAGCAGGGCCCGGACCTGCTCATCGCTCTCCCCCCGGCGCAGGGCCTCCTCCGCCTGCTCACAACAGAACTGGGCGCAGTGGCCGCCAAGGTCCCGGCCGGTGACCCGCGACAGCCGCCGGGCCACCTCTACCGCCTGCTCCCATTCGCGCTCCTGCTGGTAGATATCGAGCAGGTAGCGCAGCGCGGTGGCCGCGTGGTCCTGCTGCTCGGCGACCTCGCCGAAGATGGCCTCGGCACGATCGAGCAGCCCGGCGCTCATATAGTCCTTGGCCAGCTCTAGCATGGCGTAGGCATGCTGGCCACGCTCCAGGGACGGCCGGGCGATGAGATTCTGGTGGATGCGGATGGCCCGATCCACCTCGCCACGCCGGCGGAACAGGTTCCCCAGGGCCAGGTGGGTCTCCACGGTATCGGAGTCCACCTCCACCATGCGGGTGAAGACCTCGATGGCCTTGTCGGGCTGCTCGTTGAGCAGGTAATTGAGGCCGCGGAAGTACTCGGGAGAGAAGCTCGCCGGCCGCTGGCCGCCGGGATCCCGGCGTTCCCGGCGCCCCACCGCCCAGCCGGAGAGAGCGGCCACCGGCAGCAGCAGCCAGAGCAGTTCGAGCATCGTCAGGGATTATCGCGCAGCGGCAGCTTGCGCAACTCGTCCACCTCGGTGCGGGCATGGCGGGCCTCGCGCCGCAGCCGCGCGAGCTCCCGGCGCTGGCGCAGCAGGACCATGGTCGCCGAGAGCACCCCGAGCACGGCACCGACCAGCAGCGCGATCGCCAGCCACAGCGACAGCGGCATGGCGGCGCTGCCGAAGTAGTAGTTCACCATTACCTCTTCCCCATTGAGGAGGGCGAAGCTCAGACCGAGGGCGATCACCGCAATGGCAAGTACCAGAAACAGTAGACGTCGCATGGGTGTGCAGATCCTTCCGTAGTGCTCAGGGCCGGAGCGGTGACGTCATTTTGAAGGAAGCCTGGGAGGGAGTCACGGGCGGCCGGCTGACCTCGCCCGGAGTGCGGGGCGGTCACTCGCGGATGGGATTGTCCCGGCCGTCGTTCACCCGCTCGCGCATCTCCTTGCCCGGCTTGAAGTGCGGGACATACTTCCCCGGCAGGGCCACCGCCTCCCCGGTCTTGGGGTTGCGCCCGATACGCGGCGGTCGGCGATGCAGGGAGAAGCTGCCGAAACCGCGGATCTCGATGCGCTCCCCGGAGGCCAGGGCCTCGCTCATCTGCTCCAGCAGGGTCTTCACCGCCAGCTCGACGTCCTTGTGGGGGAGATGCTGTTGTCGGTCGGCAATCAGTTCGATCAGCTCGGATTTGGTCATTGCTCTTCCAGCGGCCCGGTCCAACAAGAACGGGCCGGGGCCACGGCAACGGCCGCGACCGCCGGCCCGACGGAGCGACTCAGTCCTCGTCCTTGTTCTGCATCTGCTCCTTGAGCAGATCGCCGAGGGCCGTGGTGCCAGCGTTGGACGGCCGGCCGAAGTCCTCCACCGCGGCGCGCTCCTCCTGCTGGTCCTTGGCCCGGACCGAGAGGTTGATCATGCGGTTGCGCCGGTCCACGGCGGTGAACTTCGCCTCCACCTGATCGCCCTCACGCAGCACCTGGCGGGCATCGTCCACACGCTCGCGGTCGAGGTCGGCGGCGCGGATGTAGCCCTCCACCTCCTCGGCGAGCTTCACGGTTGCGCCCTTGGCGTCCACCTCGGTGACGGTGCCGGTGACCAGGCTGCCCTTCGGGTGCTCGGCGACCCAGCTGGACAACGGGTCCTGCTCGAGCTGCTTGATACCCAGGGAGATGCGCTCGCGTTCCGGGTCCACCGAGAGGACCACCGCTTCGACCTCGTCGCCCTTCTTATACTCGCGCACCGCCTCCTCGCCGGCCTCGTGCCAGGAGAGGTCCGAAAGGTGCACCAGGCCATCGATGCCGCCCTCGAGGCCGATGAAGATGCCGAAGTCGGTGATCGACTTGATCGCCCCGGCGACACGGTCGCCCTTGTTGTACTTGGCGGCGAACTCGTCCCAGGGGTTGGGCAGGCACTGCTTCATGCCGAGCGAGATCCGGCGGCGCTCCTCGTCGATGTCGAGGATCATCACCTCGACCTCGTCGCCGATGGCGACCACCTTGGCCGGATTGACGTTCTTGTTGGTCCAGTCCATCTCGGAAACGTGGACCAGACCCTCGACGCCCTCCTCGATCTCGACGAAGGCGCCGTAGTCGGTGATGTTGGTCACACGGCCGTTGACCCGGGCACCCTCGGGATAGCGGCCGGCGATGTTCTCCCACGGGTCCTCGCCGAGCTGCTTGAGCCCGAGGGAGACGCGGTTGCGCTCGCGGTCGAACTTGAGGACCTTGACCTCGATCTCGTCGCCGACGTTGACCACCTCGGAGGGGTGCTTGACGCGGCGCCAGGCCATGTCGGTGATGTGCAGCAGCCCGTCGATGCCCCCGAGGTCGACGAACGCGCCGTAGTCGGTGAGATTCTTGACGATGCCCTTGAGCTGCTGGCCCTCCTGGAGCTTCTCGAGCAACGCCTCGCGCTCGGCGCTGTACTCCTCCTCGACCACCGCCCGGCGGGAAACCACCACGTTGTTGCGGCGCTGGTCGAGCTTGATCACCTTGAACTCGAGGTCCTTGCCCTCGAGATAGGTGGTGTCGCGCACCGGGCGGATGTCCACCAGCGAGCCCGGCAGGAAGGCGCGCACGTTGCCCAGGTCCACGGTGAAGCCGCCCTTGACCTTGCCGCTGATCTGACCGGTCACGGTCTCACTGGCCTCGTAGGCCTCCTCGAGCTTCGTCCAGACCCGGGCCCGTTTCGCCTTCTCGCGGGAGAGCCGGGTCTCGCCGAAGCCGTCCTCGACGGCGTCGAGGGCCACCTCGACCTCATCGCCGACGTTCACCTCGATGTTGCCTTCATCGTCGATGAACTGCTCCAGCGGAATCATGGCCTCGGATTTGAGGCCGGCGTTGACGATGACGTCATCGCCATCGATGGCAACCACGGTACCGTTAACGATGGCACCGGGGCGCATATCGGTGTTCGAAAGACTCTGTTCGAACAGTTCAGCAAAGCTTTCGCTCATGGGTGAATTGATCCCAGACCGTAACCAGTCAAGTTGTTGTGCCTACATACACAGAAAGCGACCACCGCGGGCGCACGGGGGCCGCTTTCACGCCTTGTCGAGCCTCCAGGGCCGTCAGCCGAGCCGCCGGCGCACCTGGCTCATCACCGCCTCGACCACCTCGTCCACCGCGAGCTCCGTGGTATCGAGCTCGGCGGCATCGGCGGCCGCGACGAGGGGAGCCACCGCACGGCCCGCATCGCGACGGTCCCGTTCGGTGATCTCCTCTACAAGATCGTTCAGGCTAGCACCAAGCCCTTGGTCCATCAACTGTTTATAGCGCCTCCGGGCACGTTCTTCCACCGATGCGGTGAGAAAGATCTTCACCGGGGCATCCGGGAAGACCACCGTGCCCATATCACGGCCGTCGGCCACCAGCCCGGGGGGCCGACGGAAATCACGCTGACGCGCCAGCAAGGCCGCTCGGACGCCAGGCAGCACGGCGATCCGGGACGCGATGGCACCACAAGCCTCGGAGCGGATCGCGGCGGTGACCTCCTCGCCATCGACGAACACCCGCGCATCGGTCTCGCCACCCTCGAAGCGGATGCGGATCCGCCCGGCCACGTCGACGATGGCCGCCTCGTCCTCCGTAGCCACGGCGTCGCGCCCCACGGCATAGGCGAGCACGCGGTAGATCGCGCCACTGTCGAGCAGATGCCACTCCAATCGCCGGGCCACCTCCCGGGCGACGGTCCCCTTGCCGGATCCGCCGGGTCCGTCAATGGTGATCACAGGCACGGCGTCGCTCATGCGCCCTCCACCGTCATTCGTCGATCTCCTTCAGGGACAGACCCAGTCGCCGCGCCTCGTCCGCGAAGCTCGGGTAGGAGGTGGCGACGTTGGCGCAATCCTCGACGCCGATCGCGCCGTCGCTGATCAGAGACGCGATGACGAAGGCCATGGCCACGCGATGATCGCCGCGGGCATGCACCCGGCCCCCATGCAGCCGCCGCCCGCCATGGATGCGCATACCATCGGCCAGCGGCTCCGCGTGCGCGCCCAATGCGCTCAATCCCTCCGCCATCACCGCGATGCGGTCGCTCTCCTTGACCCGGAGCTCCTCGGCGCCGGTGATCACGGTCTCGCCCTGCGCGGCGACGGCGGCGATGAAGAGCACCGGGAACTCGTCGATGGCAAGGGGTACCAGCTCCGGGGGGACCGCGATGCCCTGCAGCGGTGCGCTGCGCACCCGCAGATCGGCCACCGGCTCGCCGCCGACCACGGCCTCATTGCCGACCTCGATATCCGCACCCATCAGGCGCAGGATCTCGATCACCCCGGTCCGGGTGGGGTTCATGCCCACGTGGGTCAGGGTGACGTCGGCATCCGCCGCGATACTCGCGCCCACCAGGAAAAACGCCGCCGAGGAGATGTCCGCGGGCACGGAAACGGGGGTGGCAACGAGTCGTGCCCCACCTCGCAGGGCGACGGTGGAACCAGCGCGCTCCACAGGATAACCGAACCCGGCGAGCATCCGCTCGGTGTGGTCGCGGCAGGGGGCGGGCTCAGTAACCCGGGTCTCCCCTTCCGCATAAAGGCCGGCGAGCAGTAGCGCCGACTTGATCTGGGCGCTGGCCACCGGGAGCGCATAATCGATGCCCCGCAGCCGCTGGCCACCAAGGATATGCAGCGGCGCGGTGCCCGCTGCCGTCGCCTCAATCACCGCCCCCATGAGCGCCAGCGGCTCGGTGACCCGGCGCATGGGCCGGCGATTGAGGGAGGCATCCCCGGTTAGCACAGTATCGAAGCCCTGCCCCACCAGTACCCCGCAGAGCAGGCGCATGGCCGTGCCGGAGTTGCCCATGTCCAGCGCCCCGTCCGGCGCCTGCAGGCCGTGGAGACCGGCGCCGTGGAGGGTGAGCGCACCGCCGACGGGGCCCTCGGCGCGGAGCCCCATGGCGCGGAAGGCGGCCAGCGTGGCGAGCACGTCCTCGCCCTCGAGCAGGCCATCGATCTCCGTGACCCCCTCGGCGAGGGCGCCGAACATCACCGCCCGGTGGGAGATGGACTTATCCCCGGGCACCCGCAAGGCCCCGCGCAACCGCTCCGCACCCGCCGCGTGAAACGTCAGCGCCCGGCTACTTCTCGAAGACATACCGATACTCGTCCCGTGTCGCCTTGGCCCGGGCGAACACCTCGGCGAGACCCTCACCGTCACCCTCGCGCACCCGTCGCGTCAGCGCCTCCAGGTCCTCGCGGTAATGCGCCAGGGTCTCCAGCAGCGCCTCGCGGTTGGCCAGGCAGATATCGCGCCACATCACCGGATCGCTGGAGGCGATGCGGGTGAAATCCCGAAAGCCGCCGGCGGCATACTGAAAGACCTCGTGACTGGCATCCCAGCGCCCCAAGGTGTCCACCAGCCCGTAGGCCAGCAGGTGCGGCAGGTGCGAGGTGGCGGCTAGCATACGGTCGTGGTGGGCCACGTCCATCTCTATGGTCTCGGCACCGGTGGCCGCCCACATGGCCCGCACCCGCTCGAGGGCATCGGGATCGGTCTCCGCCGCCGGGGTGAGGATCACCCGACGGCCCCGAAAGAGTTCGGCGAAGCCGGCCCCGACGCCGGAACGCTCGGTGCCCGCCACCGGATGGCCGGGCACGAAACGCGGCGGCAGCTCGCCGAACACCGCACGCGCATCGGCCACCACCGAGCCCTTGACGCTGCCCACATCGGTGATCACCGCGTCTTGCGGCAGCGCCTCGGCGATGCTGTCGAGCACGCCCCGGACGGCACCCAGGGGAACGCCGATGACGACCATGTCGGCCGCGGCTACGGCCGCGGCCGCGTCGGTGCTGCCCTCGTCCGCCACCCCGAGGGCCACCGCTTGTCGAGGGGTCGCCTCACCACGACCCACGGCCACCACCCGCTCCACGGCACCGGCGGCACGCAGCGCCTGAGCCAGGGAGCTACCGATGAGGCCCATCCCGATGACGGTAAGCTGCCGGATCGGGGTCATGCGGTGCGCTCGATCAGGCCGTCGCTGCGGGCCGCCTCCAGGGCCGCCAGGAAGCGCTCGTTCTCCGCCGCCGTGCCCACGGTGACCCGCAGGAAGCGCGGCAGGCCGTAGCCGCCGACCGGCCGCACGATCACCCCGGCGCGGAGCAGGGCCTCGTTGACGGCATCGCTGCGCTGGCCCACCTCCACGCACAGGAAGTTGCCGGCGCTGGGCAGCACCCGCAGGCCCAGGGCGGCGAGGCGTTCCGCCAGATGGGCGCGTTGCTCCCGGTTCAACGCCACCGAACGGCGCACATGGTCGGTATCCGCCAGCGCCGCCACCGCCGCCGCCTGGGCGGCGGCGTTGACGTTGAATGGATGCCGCGCACGGTTGAGCAGGTCCGCGATCTCCGGGCAGGACAGGGCATAACCCACCCGCAGCCCCGCGAGCCCGTGAATCTTGGAAAAGGTCCGCGTGATCACGAGGTTCGGGAACCGCTCCAGCCAGCGCGTGCCGTCCAGATAGCCCGGACAGTCCAGCGCGTAGTCCACGTAGGCCTCGTCGAGGACCACCACCACCTCCCGCGGTACCCGTTCCAGGAAGGACTCGAGGGCGTCCCCGTCCAGCCAGGTACCCGTGGGGTTATTGGGATTGGCGATGAATACCACCCGGGTGCTGCCGGTGATGGCCGCGAGCATGGCCTCCAGGTCGTGGCCGTGGGGCTGGGCATGCTCCGGGCCGTGGGCCGGTGCCACCACGGCATCCGCGCCGACGGTGCGCGTGGCGATGGGGTAGACGGCGAAGGCGTGCTCGGCGAACACCGCCTCCCGGCCGGGCCCGAGGAAGGCCCGCGCCACCAGGTCGAGGACGTCATTGGAGCCGTTGCCGAAGGTCAGCTGCTCCGGGGCCACGCCGTGGTGGGCGGCCACCGCCGCCCGGAGGTCGTGGGCGCCACCCTCTGGGTAGCGGTGCAGGTCGGCGGCCACCCGGCCCACCGCCTCCACGGCGGCGGGGCTGGGCCCGAGCGGGTTCTCGTTGGAGGCAAGCTTGACGATGTCGGTGACACCGTACTCCCGGGCCAGCTCCGCCTCCGGCTTGCCCGGTTGATAGGGCTGGAGGTCGCGCACGCCCGGGACCGCCAGGTCGCGGAAGGGGATGGGGGAATCCATGGTCATTGTTACCGCCCGCTTGGGTGGGACTAGCTGGCCCGTGGATAGGAACCGAGGACCTTCAGGAGGCTTGCCAGCTGCTCCATCTCGCCGAGGGCACGCTTGAGGGTCGGATCCTCGGCGTGGCCGAGCACGTCGATGAAGAAGACATACTCCCACATGCCCTGCCGCGAGGGCCGCGACTCGATACGGCTCATGTTCAGCCCGTAGCGCGCCAGCGGCGCCAGCAGCCCCGCGAGACCACCCGGCTGGTTGGTGCGCGAGACCACCACGGAGGTCTTGTCATCGCCGGTGGCCGGTGGGGTGGTGTTGCCGAGCACCAGGAAGCGGGTGGTGTTCACCGCCCCGTCCTGAATATTCGGGTGCAGGACCTCCAGGCCATAGCGCTCCGCTGCCGCATCCGAGGCCACGGCCGCAGTGCCGGGCGCCGACGCCGCCAGCCGCGCCGCCTCCGCGGTGCTGGCAACCGGGATGCGCTCCGCACGCGGGAGGTGATGATCCAGCCAGGCCCGGCACTGGGCCAGGCCCTGCTGGTGGGAGTAGACCCGCTGCACCGCCTCCAGGTGGTCCTCACCACTGGCGAGGTTATGGCGTACGGGCAGCTCCACCTCGCCGACGATCTTCAGGTGCGAGGTCAGGAATCGATCCAGGGTGTGGGAGACCACCCCCTCGGTGGAGTTCTCCACCGGCACCACGCCGTAATCGGCATTGCCCGCCTCGACCTCGCGGAACACCGCGTCGATACCGTCCTGGGACAGCGCCCGCATGCCGTGGCCGAAGTGCTTGAGCGCCGCCTCCTGGGTATAGGTCCCCTCGGGCCCCAGATAGGCCACTGACAGCGGCTGCTGCAACGCCAGGCACGAGGACATAAGCTCGCGGAACAGCCGCAGCACGTCGCCATCCGGCAGGGGGCCGGGGTTAGCCTCACGCAGCCGCTTGAGGATGCTCACCTCACGGGAGGGCCGGTAGAAGTCCCCCGGCTCGCCGGTCTCGCGCTTGATACGGGCGACCTCGCCGGCCGCCTCGGCCCGGGCATTGATCAGCCGCAGGATCTCGTCATCGATGGCGTCGATGCGCTCGCGCACCTGCCCCAGGCGGTCCGACTCGTCGCTCATGCTTGCCGCTCCGTCGCTACTCGATCACCCGCACCGCGAGCACCCCGTCGATGCCGCGGATCCGCTCGACCACCTCGTCGGTAACCTTGCCTGCCACGTCTACCACGGTATAGGCGAGGTCCCCGCGGGACTTGTTGTACATGTCATCGATGTTGAGCCCAGCGTCGGCCAGCGCGGTGGAGATCTGCCCGAGCATGTTCGGCACATTGTTGTTCGACACCGTCAAACGGTCACCACTGCCGTTGCGCGGCAGCACCATCTCCGGGAAATTCACCGAGTTGACGACGTTGCCGGTCTCCAGGTAATCGCGTAGCTGCTCCGCGGCCATTATCGCGCAGTTGTCCTGGGCCTCATGGGTGGAGGCGCCAATGTGGGGCAGGGTTACCACTTGGGGATGGCCCTTGAGGGCATTGCTCGGGAAATCACAGACGTAGCTGCTGAGCCGGCCTTCCCCCAAGGCGGCCACCACGGCGGCCTCGTCGACGATGCCGGCCCGGGCGAAGTTGAGCAGCACCGCGCCCTCCGGGACCTGGCGCAGGCGCTCGGCATTGACCATGCCCCGGGTGGCGTCGATCTCGGGTACATGGAGGGTGACGAAGTCCGCCTCGGCGAAGACCTCGTCGACGCTGTGCGAGCGACGCACATCGGCGGAGAGCTTCCAGGCGCTGTGCACGGTCACGTGCGGATCGTAGGCGATGACCTTCATGCCCAGTGATCGGGCGGCGTTGGCCACCAGGACGCCGATGGCGCCGAGGCCGACCACGCCCAGGGTACGCCCCGGCAGCTCGCAGCCCACGAACTGCTTCTTGCCGGCCTCCGCCTGCCGGTTGATCTCGGCGTCGTCGCCGTCGAGCGCACGTGCGAAATCCCAGGCGGGTCCGACGTTGCGCGCCGCCATCAGCATCCCGGTGAGCACCAGCTCCTTGACCGCGTTGGCATTCGCGCCCGGCGTATTGAACACCGGGATGCCGCGGTGGCTGAGCGCCTCCACCGGTACGTTGTTCACGCCGGCGCCGGCACGGGCGACGGCCTTTAGGGTCTCCGGCAGCTCCATGCCGTGCATCTTGTGCGAGCGCAACATGATGCCATCCGGGTGCTGGATCTCCGAGGAGACCTCGTAGGCCTCCCGCGGCAGCCGGTCCAGGCCCTTAACGGAGATGTTGTCGAGGGTGAGGATCTTGTACATAAGGCAGTTATCGGTTCCCCGTTGCTCCGGATTCGGTCAGGCTCAGCCGTGGCGGCGCTCGAAGTCCTGCATGAACTCGACGAGCGCATCCACGCCGGCCTCGGGCATGGCGTTGTAAATGCTCGCGCGCATGCCACCGACGCTTCGATGGCCCTTCAGCGTGGTGAGCCCGGCCGCCTTGGCCTCGCTGAGGAAGGTCTCGTTCAGCGACTCGTCGGCGAGCACGAAGGGCACGTTCATCCACGAGCGGCAGGCCGGATCCACCGGGTTGCGGTAGAACTCGGAGTCGTCGATGGTGGCGTAGAGCTTATCCGCCTTGCGCTTGTTGATCTCGGCCATGGCCTCCAGGCCACCCTGGCGCTTGAGCCACTTGAACACCAGCCCCGCCATGTACCAGGCGAAGGTGGGCGGCGTGTTGGCCATGGAGTCGGATTCGGCCATCTTTTCGTAGTCGAACACCGCCGGGGTCTCGGCCATGGCGGAGCCGACCAGGTCCTCGCGCACGATGACCAGCGTCACCCCCGCGGGGCCGATATTCTTCTGCGCGCCGGCATAGATCAGGCCGAACTTCGAGACGTCCACCGGCCGCGAGAGCAGCGTCGAGGACATGTCCGCCACCAGGGGAACTTCCCCGATCTCCGGCACCCAGTGGAATTCGAGGCCACTGATGGTCTCGTTGGGGGTGTAATGCAGATAGGCGGCATCGCTGGAGCGCTGCCAGCCCTCGAACGCCGGGATGGTCATGGGGTCTTCGTTGCCGCCCTCGGCGACCACGTTGACCTCGCAGTACTTACGCGCCTCGGCGATGGCCTTCTTCGACCAGTTGCCGGTGTTCACATAGTCCGCCGAACCGCGCCCGCGCAGCAGGTTCATGGGGATGGCAGCGAACTGGCCGCTGGCACCACCCTGCAGGAACAGCACCTTGTAGTTGTCCGGCACCGCAAGCAACTCGCGCAGATCCGCCTCGGCCTCGGCGGCGATGGAGACGAACTCCTTGCCGCGATGGCTCATCTCCATCACCGACATGCCCGAGCCCTGCCAGTCCAGCAGCTCTTCCCGGGCCTGTTGCAGCACCTCTTCGGGGAGCATCCCCGGACCCGCGCTGAAGTTGTACACGCGCGACATAAAACCTCGCTCCTGACAGCTTGCGAAAACGATCGCCGCGGCGCCGATCGGCCCGCGGCGCTGATTCATTCCTCTTCCTCGTCCAGCGCCTCGATGCGCGCCACGCCCACCAGGTGCTCGCCCTCGGTGAGCCGGATGAGCATCACCCCCTGGGTGTTGCGCCCGAGGCTGGAGACCTCGTCCGCCCGGGTGCGCACCAGGGTCCCGGCGTTGGTGATCAGCATGATCTCGTCGCCCTCCACCACCTGGGCGGCACCGACCACCCGGCCGTTGCGCTCCGAGGTCTGGATGGAGATCACGCCCATGCCACCGCGACCGCGCACGGGGTAGTCCGCCACCGGGGTGCGCTTACCGTAACCATTCTCCGTGGCGGTGAGCACGTCGCCGTCACCGAGGATGAGCAGCCGAATCACCGCTTGCCCCGGCTCCAGGCGGATGCCGCGCACGCCGGTGGCGGTGCGCCCCATGGGCCGAACCTCCGACTCGGCGAAGCGGATCGCCTTGCCGGCGTCGGTGATCAGCATGACCTCGCCGCCGCCATCGGTGACGCCGACGTTCACCAGGGTGTCGTCATCAATCAAGTTCACGGCGATGATCCCGCTGGAGCGGATCCGCGCGAAGTGCGACAGCGGCGTCTTCTTCACCGTACCATTGCGGGTGGCCATGAACACGAAGTGCTCGTCATCGAACTCGCGGATGGGCAGCACCGCGCTGATGCGCTCACCATCCTCCAACGGCAGCAGGTTCACTACCGGCTTGCCGCGGGAGTTGCGGCTGCCGTGGGGCAGCTCGTAGACCTTGAGCCGGTATACCTTGCCGCGGCTGGAGAAGCACAGTAGGTGGTCGTGGGTGTTGGCCACGAACAGCTGATCGATGAAGTCCTCGTCCTTCATCCGCGTGGCGGACTTGCCCTTGCCGCCGCGGCGCTGCGCCTGGTAGCTGTCCAGCGGCTGGCTCTTGGCATACCCGTTGTGTGAAAGGGTGACCACCACATCCTCCGGCGGGATGAGGTCCTCGGTGGTCAGATCCAGCTCGTCGGTGAGGATCTCGGTGCGCCGCCCATCCCCGTAGCGCTCGCGCAGGCTCACCAGCTCGTCGCGGATCTCGCGCATCAACCGGTCGCCACTGCCGAGGATATCGAGCAGGTCCTCGATGGTCTCCAGGAGCTGGCGGTACTCGTCGAGGATCTTGTCCTGCTCCAGGCCGGTGAGCCGGTGCAACCGCAGCTCCAGGATCGCCTGGGCCTGCTGCGGCGAGAGCCGATAGGCCCCCTCCACGAGGCCGTACTGGGGCTCCAGCCCCTCCGGCCGCGACGCCTCGGCGCCGGCGCGCTCGAGCATCCCCGTGACCATGCCCGGCGCCCAGGCCTGCGCCACGAGCTTTTCCCGCGCCTCCGCCGGACCCGGGGAGGCCTTGATCAGGGCGATGACCTCATCGATGTTGGCGAGCGCCACCGCCAGCCCCTCGAGGACGTGGGCCCGATCCCGGGCCTTGCGCAGGTCAAAGACCGTGCGCCTTGTGACGACCTCGCGGCGATGACGCAGGAAGGCGTCGAGTATATCGCGGAGGTTGTGCTGCTTGGGCTGGCCCTGGTGCAACGCCACCATGTTGATGCCGAACACCGTCTGCAGCTGGGTGTGCTGGTAGAGGTTGTTCAGCACCACCTCCGGCACCTCGCCGCGCCGGAGCTCGATGACCATGCGGATGCCCTGCTTGTCGGATTCGTCGCGCAGCTCGGTGATACCCTCGATGCGCTTCTCCTTGACCAGCTCCGCGATCTTCTCCAGCAGCCGCGCCTTGTTGACCTGATAGGGCAGCTCGTTGACCACGATCCGCGGCTTGCCGCCCTCCTCCTCGAACTCGCAGCGGGCCCGCATGACCATGCGCCCGCGGCCGGTACGGTAGGCCTCGCGGATGCCGGTGGTGCCGTTGATGATGCCACCGGTGGGCAAATCCGGGCCCGGGACGTATTCGATGAGGTCATCGACGGTGAGCGTGTCATCGTCGATGAGCGCGATACAGGCGTCCACCACTTCGCCGAGATTGTGGGGCGGCACGTTGGTAGCCATACCCACGGCGATGCCGGAGCCGCCGTTGACAAGGAAGTTCGGCACCTTGGTGGGCAGCACCGTGGGCTCGGACTCAGAGCCGTCGTAGTTGTCGATGAAATCGACGGTCTCCTTGTCGATGTCGGCGAGCAGCTCGCCGGCGATCCGGCTCATGCGCACCTCGGTGTACCGCATGGCCGCGGCGTTGTCGCCGTCGATGGAGCCGAAGTTGCCCTGCCCGTCCACCAGGAGGTAGCGCATGGAGAAGTCCTGGGCCATGCGTACGATGGTGTCGTAGACGGCGGAGTCGCCATGGGGGTGGTACTTACCGATGACGTCACCGACCACGCGGGCGGACTTCTTGTACGGCCGGTTCCAGTCGTTGCCGAGCTCGCGCATGGCATAGAGCACGCGCCGGTGCACCGGCTTGAGGCCATCGCGCACGTCCGGCAGGGCGCGGCCCACGATCACGCTCATGGCGTAATCGAGATACGACTGCCGCATCTCGTCCTCGAGGTTGACCGGCAGAATCTCCCTGGCGACGCTCGACATCGACGGCCCTCACTCGGCTAATGGCGCGGTTTCACGGAACACAGCATTTTAACACACCGCCCATTCCCTCCGCGGTTACGGCTCCACCCGCTCGGCGGACTCCACCAGCAGGGGCTGCAGAGGCACGTCCGCCATGCCCTGGCGGCGGCCCGTGGGCACCGACGCCATCTCATCCACCACGTCCATACCCTCCACCACCCGGGCGAAGACCGCATAGCCGAAGTCGCGCACGCCATGGTCGAGGAAAGCGTTGTCCGCGAGGTTGATGAAGAACTGGGAGGTGGCACTGTCCTTCGCCTGGGTTCGGGCCATCGACAGGGTGCCGCGCTCGTTGTTCAACCCGTTGTCCGCCTCATTGGTGATCGGCGCGCGGGTCTCCCTGCGCTCCAGGTCCTCGGTGAAGCCGCCGCCCTGGAGGACGAAGCCGGGGATGACGCGATGGAAGATCGTGCCGTCATAGAAACCGGCGTCCACGTAGGCGAGGAAGTTCTCCACCGTCACCGGGGCCTGCTCGGCGTAGAGCTCGAGGCGGATGTCTCCCCGGTTGGTATGGAACACCACCTCCGGGTTAGCCGCCGCCGCGGGCCCCGCTGCCATGCCGGCCAGGGCCAGCGCGCTCAGGATTCGCTTGATCCGCATTCCGTCCTCTCCGCTTGCAAAAGGGCCGCCAAGGAGGCGGCATCCGGGCGCTCGATGGCGCCCCGTTCGGTGACCAGCACGTCCACCAGCGACGCCGGCGTGACATCGAACACCGGGTTCCAGGCGGTGGCCCCGTCGGGCGCCACCCTATGGCCGGCGAAACCCAGGACTTCGGCGGCATCGCGGTGCTCGATGGGGATGTCATCGCCGCTGCGCGTATCCGCATCCAGGGTAGAGACCGGCGCGACCACCATGAACCCGACCCCATGGGCCCTGGCCGCCAGGGCCAGGGAATAGGTACCGATCTTGTTGGCCACGTCGGCGTTGGCGGTGACCCGGTCGGCACCGACGATCACCCACTGCACCGCCCCCGAGCGCATCAGCGCCGCGGCGGCGGAATCGGCGATCAGCGAAACCGGCACGCCGTCGGCGAGCAGCTCCCAGGCCGTGAGCCGCGCCCCCTGCAGCCAGGGCCGGGTCTCGCCGGCGAACACGCGCTCGACGCGACCCCCGGCCCACCCGGCGCGGATCACGCCCAGGGCGGTGCCGAAACCGGCGGTGGCCAGCGAGCCGGTGTTGCAGTGGGTGAGCACCCCGCTGCCCGGCTCGAGATAGGCGGCGCCGATGGCGCCCATGCGGCGGTTGGCCGCCACGTCCTCGGCATGCAGGGCTTGGGCCTCGGCGAGCAGCCCCTCGGCATCCACACCGCCCTCCGCCGCGGCGCGCATCCGCCGTAGCGCCCAGGCAAGATTGACGGCGGTGGGGCGGGAGACGGCCAATGCCTCGATACCCTGCTCCAAGGCCCCCGCACGGGCGGCGAGGACCACGCCGTAGGCCGCTGCGATACCGATGGCCGGCGCGCCGCGCACCACCATATCGGTTATGGCGTCGGCCACCGCCTGCGCGCTGGCGCAGCGATACTCGCGGACCCGCTCCGGCAGCACCCGCTGGTCGAGCAGTACCAGCTCGCCGGCGCCGTCGTCCCAGCGCACCGCACGCACCCCATCATGGCGATGGGCCCCGGTCTCCGATTCCTTCATCAATTGTGTCCCCGTTCCACCGGTGGCTTACGCGCAACCCCGGATTATCGCACACTGTCGGGCAGCACCCCGCGACGCGCCAGCACCCGAACAAGACCGAGCAATGGAGGAGCCGCGCGCAATGGAGACGGTGGATCAGGTCATACACGCCGGCTGGGTCATCCCCATGGACCCCCCTGAGGCCTGCCTGGCGGAGCACAGCATAGCGATCGAGGCCGGACGGATCCGGGCGGTCCTGCCCACCAGCGAGGCCCGGGCCACCTTCACCGGCCGCGTCGAGCACGAACGCCCCCGCCACGCGGTGATGCCCGGCCTCGTCAATGCCCATACCCACGCCGCCATGACCCTGCTGCGGGGCCTCGCCGACGATCTCCCGCTGATGAGCTGGCTCAACGACCACATCTGGCCCGCAGAGCGCGACCACGTCGGCCCGGGCTTCGTCCACGACGGCACGGCGCTGGCCATCGCGGAGATGCTGCGCGGCGGCACCACTTGCTTCAATGACATGTACTTCTTCCCCGACGTCACCGCCCGCGTCGCCAGTCAGGCGGGCATCCGCGCCGTGGTGGGGATGATCTTCATCGATGTCCCGACCGCATGGGCCCAGGATGCCGATGAGTACATCGACAAGGGCCTCGCGGTCCACGACGATTACCGCGAGGACCCGCTGATCACCACCACCTTTGCCCCCCACGCCCCCTACACCGTTGGCGAGGACAACCTCGCCCGGCTGCGGACCCTCGCCGATGAGCTCGGCGTGCCCGTGCACATCCACCTCCACGAGACCGCCGACGAGATTCAGCAGAGCCTGGCGGCCACCGGGGAGCGCCCGCTACGGCGACTCGACCGTCTTGGCCTGGTCACACCGGGGCTGGTGGCGGTTCACATGACCCAACTGGAGGCCGACGAGATTCGGCGCCTGGCCGAGACCGGCGCCAGCGTGGTCCATTGCCCTGAGTCCAACCTCAAGCTGGCCAGCGGCCTGGCGCCAGTGGCGGAGCTGGAGGCGGCGGGGGTAAACCTGGGCCTCGGCACAGACGGGCCGGCGAGCAACAATGACCTCGACATGCTCGGCGAGCTGCGCACCGCCGCCATGCTGGCCAAGGGCGTGGCGCGGGACCCGGCGGCACTGCCGGCGGCCCGGGCCCTGCACGCGGCCACCCTCGGCGGCGCCCGGGCCCTGGGGTTGGCCGACCGTATCGGCAGCCTCACCCCCGGCAAGGAGGCGGACATGATCAGTATCCGTCTGGACGGCCTGGTCAGCGAGCCCGTCTATCACCCCCTCTCCCAGGTCGTCTACGCGAGCACCCGCGACCAGGTCCGGGACACCTGGGTGGCGGGCCGTCATCTGCTCCACGACGGGGTGCTAACGGGCATTGACGAGGCGGCGCTGATCCGCCGCGCCCGCGAGTGGCGTGCTACCATTGAGCCGTCCACCGACTGAGCAGGGCCGTCATGTCGCCGAGCCGCGAAAACGCCGATCCTCACGAGCTGGCCAAGTTCGACCGCAGCGCCCCCCACTGGTGGGACCCGGAGGGCGAGTTCCGTCCGCTCCACGAAATGAACCCCCTGCGCCTGGACTTCATCGAGGAAGTGGCCGGTCCGCTCCACGGCCGCCGGGTCCTCGATGTGGGCTGCGGCGGGGGGCTCCTCGCCGAAGGCATGGCCCGCCGCGGTGCCCGGGTCACCGGCATCGACCTGGGCGAGCAGAGCCTGGGGATCGCCCGCCTGCACGCCGGCGAGAGCGGGCTGGACATCGACTACCGGCACACCAGCGTGGAGGCCCTCGCCGAGGAGCTGCCCGGCGCTTTCGAGGTGGTCACCTGCCTGGAGATGATCGAGCATGTCCCGGACCCGGCCTCGGTGGTGAACGCCTGCGCGGGCCTGGTCGCCCCCGGGGGCACGGTGGTGTTCTCCACCATCAACCGTAACGCCGCGGCCTGGTTGTTGGCGGTGGTCGGCGCCGAATACATCGCCGGGCTGCTGCCCCGCGGGACCCACGACTACCGGCAGTTCGTCCGCCCCTCGGAGCTCGCGGCCTGGGCACGAAGCGCCGGGCTGCGCCCGAGCGCCATCACTGGCGTACGCTACAATCCTTTGACGCGGCGCTTCTCACGCAGTGACGACACGCGAGTGAACTACATCGCCGCATTCCGGGCGGAAGGGGAGAACGACGAATAACGATGGCACCCCTCGCCCGTGGCGTTCTCCTCGACCTCGACGGCACACTGCTGGACACTGCCCCCGATCTCGTCGGCAGCGTGAACGCGCTCCGCGCCGAGCGCGATCTGCCCCCCATTCCCGCGGGACTGCTGGCCACCGCGGTCTCCCACGGCAGCGGCCCGCTGGTGCGCCGCGGTTTCGATATGGATCCCACCGATGAGCGTTTCCCCGGGCTACGGGAGCGCCTGCTGACCCTCTATCGCGACCGCGTCCACGAGGAAACCCGTGCCTTTCCGGGAATGGACACCCTGCTCGCCGAGCTGGATCGACTCGGCGTGCCCTGGGGCATCGTCACCAACAAGCCCGGCTGGCTGACCCGGCCGCTGCTGGAGGCACTGGGCTACTCCACGCGCAGCGGCTGCCTGGTCACCGGCGATGACCTCAAGTTGCGCAAACCCCACCCCTATCCCGTGCTCCGCGGCTGTGCCGCGCTGCACTTGCCCCCGGAGCGCTGCCTGGTGGTGGGTGATGCCCAACGGGACGTGGTTTCGGGCCAGCTTGCCGGCGCCCTGACGCTGGTGGCGCTGTTCGGCTATGTCCACGCCGAGGACCGGGTCACCCGCTGGGGCGCCGATGGCCTGATCGGCCATCCGCTGGAAATCCTGCACTGGCTCGAGCGCTGAGCGCGGAGGGGAACCCGGATGGACCCGCAGCAATACTGCCGCGATCGAGTGGCCCCGCCGGGCTCCAGCCTCCACTATGCGCTGCTGTTTGCCCCGGACGGGCCGAGCCGGGCGGCCCTGCTGGCCGTCAATGCCGTGCACGCCGAGCTCACCGCCATCCCCGTGGAGGTCTCCGACCCCGGCGTGGCGCGGGCCAAGCTCGACTGGTGGGGCGAGGAGCTCGAGCGGGCCCTGGCCGGCACCGCCCAACACCCGGCGGCCCGCGCCCTGGGGGAGGCCCATGACCAACGCCCGCTGCCCCGCGAGGCCGTCACCGAGCTCCTCGAGGGCGTGGCCATGGACCTGGAATACGGCGCCTACCCCGGCTTTCGGGAGCTCAGCATCTACTGCCATCGGGTCGGTGGCGCACCGGTGCGGCTGGCAGTGGCGGCCTGCGGTGCCGACACCGCGGCGAGCGCGCAGTTCGCCCACGACCTCGGCATGGCCCTGCCGCTGATTCGCGGCCTCCGCCGGCTGCGGCCGCAGCTGGAGAGCGGCCATAGCCTGATCCCCGACGACGAGCTCGAGGACGCGGGCCTCGGCCACCGGGACCTGCTCGAACACCCGGCCGACCCGGAGGTACGCGCCTTCCTGGACACGCAGGCGGAACGGATCGAGGCCTTCCTGGACAGCGCCCTGGCCAACGTGCCCCCCGGCGAGGCCCTCCGCCTGCTGCCGATGAGCGCCCACGCCCATCTCTACCGTCGCCTGCTCGCGCGCCTGCGCGCCGAGGGCATGCCCGTGCTGCAGGGGCGCCAGCATCTCACCCCGCTGCGCAAGCTCTGGTATGCCTGGCGCTTCGCCCGCCGGGCGCGCCGGAGGGGCCGCGGCCACACTCAGGGAGTATGACCATGGAACCCCGCCCCATCACCGAGCTGTCCCCGGAAAATCCGCCGAGCGCGGACCTCGCCGGCCGCCGGCTCCTGGTCACCGGCGCCGGCAACGGCCTCGGCCGTGCCCTGGCCCGGTCCGCCGCCGCCGCCGGGGCGGTGGTGGTGTTGCTGGAGCGTTCGGTGCCCGCCGCCGAGGCCGTCTACGACGAGATCGTCGCCGCCGGCGGCCCCGAGCCGGCCATCTACCCCATGGACCTGGCCGGCGCCGGGCCGGACGACTACCGCGAGATGGCCGATCGCATCGGCGACGGCGTCGGCGGTCTGGAGGGCCTGGTGCTCAACGCCGCCGAGCTCGGGCGCCCCGCCCCCCTGACCCAGTACGCGCCGGACATCTGGCTGCGCACCCTCCACGTCAACGTCAACGCCGCCTTCCTGCTGCTGGCCAGCTGCGCGCCGCTACTCCAGCGCGCGGATGCGGGACGGGTGCTGTTCATCAGTGACCGCGCCGGCCGTGGCGGGATGCCGTTCATGGGGGCCTACGGCGTCTCCAAATGGGCCCTGGAGGGGCTGATGCACACCTACGCCGCCGAGCTCCCCGATGACACCGGGCTGCGACTGGCCAGCGTCGATCCAGGAGCCATGCACACCAAGCTGCGCCGGGAGGCGTTCACCGCCGAAGACCCGTCGCGATTGCCACTGCCCGAGGCGGTGGCACCGGCACTGCTGGCGCTGCTCGACGGCCACACCCCCGTCCCCCAGGCGGCCCGCTATGCGGTCGCCGCCGGGCAGTAAGGGCAAATTACCAAACCGGTCACAGTCATCCCGCACGGTGCCGTCTTACAGTGCCCACCCGGTGGGGGATCAGGGGAACCCATGGACGCCGCAGCGATTATCGACAAGGTACTGGAATCGGGGTACCGGCTGGCGCGCATCGAAACCGGCCAACCGGCGCAGCTGGTGGCGGTATTCCGCCGTCTGCCACAGGGATCGGGACGCAGCGTCTATCACTGGCGCCCCGGCGGCGGACTGTCCCGTCTTGCGGCCGAGCCCATACTAATCCCGCGTACACAGACGCCGCCGGAGGCAATTGCCTACATCCGGGCCAGCCGCCACCCCGGCGTGTACCTGTTGGAGGGCTTCGGTGGTGCCCTGGAGCGTCCCTCCATCGCCGAGCGGCTGGCCGAATTCGCGACCGGCGAAGAGGCGGCGGGCGTGTTGATACTGCTTATCGGCGAATACCTGCCCGTACCCGACGCGCTGCGCCCACAGGTCGCGACCATCCGCCAGAACCCGCGCCCATCGCGCCGCAACGGCACCTCTCCCGGCGGCTGAGCGCCCTTTGGACTCGTAGCGCCACCGGGCCCACCGGGCGATTGCCTCGGTGGGGCCCGGCCACGAGTCAGTCCTCCAGCACGAAGGTCACCATGAGGTGGACCTTGTAGCGCGCGATCCGGTCATTCTCCAGCTCAACGAGCTGGTCCTTCACCCAGGCGCCTTTTACGTTGCGCAGGGTTTTCGTCGCCCGGGACAGGGCTTGCTCGATGGCATCGTCGAAACCCTTTTCGGAGGTAGCGGAGAGTTCGGTCGTGCGTGCCACGCTCATGGGAGCCTCCTTTTTCTCGATGCGTCGCGGTGCACCGGTAAGTATAGGAAACACCGGGCGTCTTTTCGCTGCTGTGCGATGGCATCGGTCGGCCGGTCCCGGCACGGTGCTACCCTCACCAGAGGGAAACCCATTCCGTGACTCGATGATGCGGTTTGTGCTGATCGTCATTGCCGCCTACGGGGCGCTCGTGATCCTGCTCTGGGCGTTTCAGGGGCGCCTGCTCTATCTGCCCCATGTCGGGGGCACGGAAATCGTCGCCACGCCGGCACGGCTCGGCCTGGACTACGAGCGGGTCGCGTTACAGGCGGCGGACGGTATCACGTTGGACGGCTGGTACGTCCCGGCCACGAGGTCGCGGGCGACGCTGCTATTCTTCCACGGCAACGCCGGCAACCTCTCCCACCGGCTCGACTCCATCCGCCTGTTCCACGAGCTCGATCTCTCGGTGCTGATCATCGATTACCGCGGTTACGGCCGCAGCGACGGGAGGCCGTCGGAGACAGGCACCGCCCTGGACGCGCGGGCGGCCTGGCGCTGGCTGCTGGAGCGGGAGGGACAGTCGGCGGAGACAGTGGTCTTGTTCGGACGCTCCCTCGGCGCCGCGGTGGCCGCGGAACTGGCCCGGGAGGTGGCGCCCGCGGCGGTGATCCTCGAGTCCCCGTTCCGCTCGGTGCCGAAGATCGCCCAGAAGACCTATCCCTTCCTGCCGGCCCGCTGGTTGGCGCGCTTCGACTATGCCACCGAGGATTACGTCCGGGAGATCGGGGCGCCGCTGCTGGTCATCCACAGCGAAGAGGACGAGATCATCCCCTTCACGGAGGGCCGCGCGGTATACGCCGCGGCGAACGAGCCCAAGAGGCTGCTGGCCATCCACGGCGGGCACAACACCGGCTTCCTGGAATCGCGGCAGACTTACCTCGCAGGGATCGATGGGTTCCTCGAGGAGGCCGGCCTCGCAAGCGGGCGCGTGTCGGCGCCACCGGCACAGCCGCGATGATCAACACCGTCAAGCGCCTGCCCGCGTTGATCGCCCTGACCCTGCTTGCCGCCTGTGCCGGGACCGTGGTCGCGCCCGAGCCGGCCCAAGTCGATAACCCGAGACCCGTGTTCCTGGTCGACCACGGCCGCCACATCAGCCTGGTGCTAGCGCGCCCGGACGGCTCGATGATCCGCTATCTCTACGGGGACTGGCGCTGGTACGCGCTCCGGGAGACCGGGCTGTGCCGGGCCTTTCCGACCCTGTTCACGGAGACCCAGGGCACCCTGGCACGCCAGGCACTGCAAGGGCCGCCGGTCCCCTCATCCATTCAGCGGCAGGTGCCGGTCGTCATCCAGCGTATTCATCCGTTGCAGGCGCCGGTCACGCGGGTCGAGCGCCTGGCATCACGACTGGATGCACGCTTTCGCTCGGCGATCGAGACCCTGCACTACAATCCCCACTACGATCTCGAGTTCGTCCATGACCGCCGCCCCTACACCCTCGGCAACAACTCCAATCACGTCGTCGCGGACTGGCTCGGCGAGCTCGGCTTCGAGGTCAGCGGCAACCCCGTGTTCGGCTGCTGGCGGGTGGAATAGGATCGCTGCGTCCGCTACCGGGCTTTCGGGTCCCCATCCACGCCGTGACGCGCGCAGATATCGCTCACCGGGCAGGCACTGCAGCGGGGGCTCGGCCGGCAATGATCCTTGCCCAGGGCGACAATCTGGGCGTGATGGCGTTGGTAGGCCGCCGCCGGCGCCGGCAGCGCGGACTCCAGGCGCCGGCGCAGCCCCTCGTAGCCCGGCCGGTCGGTGAGCCAGCCATAGCGGGCGAGGATGCGATAGGTGTAGGCGTCGACCACGAACACCGGGCGGTGGAAACCGTAGAGCACGATATCGTCCGCCGTCTCCCGGCCCACCCCGTGCAGGGCGAGGAGGTATTCCCGCAGCGCCGGCGTGGATAGCCGGGCGAGCCCTGCCGCGCCCCCCGCCTCGCGCCAGCCCGTGCACACCGCCTTCAGTCGGCGCGCCTTCACCCGAAAGTAGCCGGAGGGCCGGATCGCCGCAGCGAGCTCGTCGTCCGGGGCGGCGACGATGGCGTCCGGGTCCAGCATGCCGGCATCCCGGAGCGCGGCCATGGCCCGCTCGACGTTCCGCCAGGCCGTGTTCTGGGTAAGCACGGCACCCACCGCGACCTCGAAGGCATCCCGGGCCGGCCACCATCCGAGGTCGCCGAATATGGTATCAAGGCGCTCGAACAGCCGTTCCACCATTGTGCCCCCCTCAGCGCTGGCGACCGCCGCGACGGGACCGGCCACCGGGCGGCGGCCGACGCCGTGGGGCGACCGCGGGGCGGTGCTCCTCCGCAAGCCCCACCAGGCGACAGAGCTCCCGGACCTCACCGGGCTTGAGCTCCACGTGTCGACCCTGACGCAGCCCCGGCGGCAGATGGACGGGGCCGAACTGGACCCGGATCAGGCGACTCACGGTCAGACCCTGGGACTCCCACAATCGCCGGACCTCCCGGCGCCGCCCCTCGCGCAGGCGCACCCGGAACCACTCGTTGGCGGCATCGTCCTCCGGCGACAGCGGCTGAATGGAGTCGAACCGTGCCGTGCCCTCTTCCAGGGCGACCCCTTCGAGCAGGCGTGCGATCACCTCCGGGGTGACCGCGCCAAAGACGCGCACGGCGTAATCCCGCGGCAGCTGGTGGCGTGGGTGCATCAGCCGGTTGGCGAGCTCGCCGTCGGTGGTGAACAACAACAGCCCGGAGGTGTTCACGTCGAGCCGCCCCACGGCGATCCAGCGACCCTGCCGCGGCGTGGGCAGGCGGCGGAACACCGTGGGGCGACCCTCCGGATCGGAGCGCGTGGTCACCTCCCCCGCCGGCTTGTGGTAGGCGATCACCCGCCGCGGCGGCGCCGCCGCGGCCTCCCGGGCCAGGGGACGCCCGTCCACAGTGATCCGTGCCGACGCGCCCACCCGGTCACCGAGGCGCGCGATCCGGCCATCCACCCGTACCCGCCCGTCCCGGATCACGGTCTCCATCTGCCGGCGCGAGCCCAGACCCGCCCGGGCCAGCACCTTCTGCAGCTTCTCGTCGCCAGCGGCCACCGTCATCCTCGCTCCTCCGCCTCGCCGGGCAACTGCAGATCCAGCTCCGGATGGGCCTGGTCGGGGTCACGGAGCTCCATCAGGGTGGGCAGCTCGTCGAGCCCCCGAAGATTGAAATAGTCCAGGAACGCCCGGGTGGTGCCGTAGAGGGCGGGCCGCCCGGGCATGTCCCGATGACCCACCACCCGCACCCAGCCCCGATCCTGCAGGGTGCGCATGATGGTGGTGGAGACACTCACGCCGCGCACCTCCTCGATCTCCCCCCGGGTTACGGGCTGGCGGTAAGCGATGATGGCCAGGGTCTCCAGTACGGCCCGGGAGTAGCGCCCGGCGCGCCCCTCCCAGAGTCGCCCCACCCAGGGGGCCAGGGCCTCGCTGACCTGGATGCGGTAACCGCTGGCCACCTCGGTGACCTCCACGCCGCGGCCGGCGTAGTCCCCTGCCAGCTCCTCGACGGCCGCCCGGATCTCCGCGGGTTGGGGGGCCTCGTGCTCGGGGAAAAGCCCGCGCAGTCGCTCCAGCGACAGTGGCTCTCCGGCGGCGAGAAGCGCCCCCTCCACGATATGCTTGAGCGAAGGCTCAGCCATCGGCAGGCTCCGGCTCCGAGGCCTCGCCGGTGGCGCGCAGGTGGATGGCACCGAGCTCCTCGGCCTGCACCACCTCCACCAGCCCCGCCTTGAGGAGCTCTAGGATGGCGAGGAAGCTCACGACCACCCCGTCCCGCCCCTCCTCCGGCGTGAACAAAGCGACGAACGGCGTGAAACGCTGCTGGGACAGGCGCACCAGGGTCTCACTCATGCGCTGGCGCACCGACAGCGCCTCCTCGCGGACCTGGTGATGGCGATGCAGGCGCGCCCGCTCCATCACCCCGGCGAAGGCGGCGAGCAGCTCGTCCAGGCCCACCTCCGGGGGCACCGCCACGGGCTGTCGCCGTGGGGCGGCTGCTGCTGCGGGGAATACGTCCCGGCCCACCCGGGGCAGGGCATCGATCTCCTCGGCGGCGTGCTTGAAGCGCTCGTACTCCTGCAGCCGCCGCACCAGCTCCGCCCGGGGGTCCGCCTCCTCGTCCTCCACCACCGGTGGCCGCGGCAGCAGCATGCGCGATTTGATCTCGGCGAGCATGGCGGCCATGACCAGGTACTCCGCCGCCAGCTCCAGGCGCAGGTCGCGCATCAGCTCGATGTAGCGCATGTACTGCCGGGTGATCTCGGCGATGGGGATATCCAGGATATCCAGGTTCTGGCGCCGGATCAGGTAGAGCAGGAGATCCAGTGGCCCTTCGAAGGCCTCCAGGAACACCTCCAGGGCGTCGGGCGGGATATAGAGATCCCGCGGGAGCTCGGTGAGCGGCTCGCCGCGTACATGGGCCAGCGCCTCGGCAGCGGAGGGCTCGCCATCCCCGGTGACGCCCGCGGGCTGCTCCGGCCCCATCAGCGATAGTCCAGCCCCATGACGGCGCGGACCTCCTTCATGGTCTGCCGGGCCACCGTGCGCGCCTCGCCGCAGCCGTCGGCGACCACCCGCCGGACGGCCTCCGGGTCCTCCTGCCATTCCCGGGCACGCGCACGGATGGGCTCGAGCTCCGCCTGCACGGCGTCGATCACCGGCGCCTTACACTCCAGGCAGCCGATCCCCGCCGAGCGGCAACCCTCGAGCACCCACTCCTGGGTGCCCTCGTCGGAGTAGAGCCTGTGGAACTCCCAGACCGGGCACTTGGTGGGCTCTCCGGGATCGGTACGCCGGACCCGGGCCGGATCGGTGGGCATGGTCCGTATCTTCTGCGATACCTCGTCGGGCTCCTCGCGCAGGCTTATGGCATTGCCATAAGACTTGGACATCTTGCGCCCGTCGAGCCCCGGCATGCGCGGGGCCGGGGTCAGCAGCGCCTCGGGCTCCGGCAGCACGGTCCGGCCACCCCCCTCCAGGTAACCGAGCAGCCGCTCGCGGTCACCGAGGGTGAGGTTCTGCTGGCCCGCGAGCAACGCCCGACCGGACTCCAGGGCCTCGCTGTCCCCCTGCTCCTGGTAGCGCTTGCGCAGCGCCCGGTAGTCGCGGGCATTGCGCTTGCCCATCTTGCGCACCGCCGCCTCGGCCTTGTCCTCGAAGCCGGGCTCGCGGCCGAACATATAGTTGAACCGCCGGGCCAGCTCCCGGGTGAGCTCGACATGGGAGACCTGGTCCTCGCCCACGGGCACCGCGGCGGCGCGGTAGATGAGGATGTCCGCGCTCTGCAGCACCGGATAGCCGAGGAAGCCGTAGGTCGCCAGGTCCTTCTCCCGGAGATTGGCGATCTGGTCCTTGTAGGTGGGCACCCGCTCCAGCCAGCCCAGCGGCGCGATCATGGACAACAGCAGGTGGAGCTCCGCGTGCTCGATGATCCGGGATTGGATGAACACGTGGGACAGCGACGGGTTCACCCCGCAGGCGAGCCAGTCGATGACCATGTCCCAGACATTCTCGGCGATGATCTCGCGCTCGTCGTACGCAGTGGTCAGCGCGTGCCAGTCGGCGATGAAGAAGAAGCACTCATGCTCGCGCTGCAGCTCCACCCAGTTCTTCAGCACCCCGTGATAGTGCCCGAGGTGCAGCCGGCCCGTCGGTCGCATGCCGGAGAGCACCCGCGTCCCCTGCGTATCGTGGCTAACCAAATCGCCTCCCCTGTACGCTGGCCCCAGTAACAAGACCGCCCATGATAACCGCGCCGCCGTCGCAACGCAGCGTCAACCGCCCTCGAACCGCGCCGCATCCCCCGCGCCGCGGCGTACCACCACCGGGGCGTCACCGGTGAGATCCACCACGGTGCTCGGCTCCATGCCCCCCGGCCCGCCATCGACCACCGCATCCACCCGCGATCCCAGCCGCTCGCGGATGAGCTCGGCGTCGGTCAACGGCAGCTCCTCGCCCGGCAGGAGCAGGGAGGTGGTCATCAGCGGCTCGCCGAGCTCGGAGAGGATCGCCTGGGCCACCCGCTGGTCGGGCACCCGGATCCCGATGGTACGGCGCTTGGGGTGCTGCAGCCGGCGCGGCACCTCACTGGTGGCCGGGAGCACGAACGTGAAGGGGCCGGGGGTGTGGGCCTTGAGCAACCGGAAGGTGTTGTTGTCCACCCGGGCGTAGACACCGATATCGGAGAGATCCCGGCAGGCCAGGGTGAAGTTGTGGTTATCGCCGAGCCGGCGCAGCTCGCGGATCCGCTCCACGGCCTCTTTCTCCCCCATGCAACAACCCAGCGCATAGGTGGAATCGGTGGGATAGACGATGACCCCGCCGGCGCGCAGTATCTCCACCGTGCGCCGTACCAGCCGCGATTGCGGCGTCTCCGGATGGATCTGGAAGAACTGGCTCATCACACCTCCTTGCACGTGTGGGCATGCCCCTGCCGTGCAGTGTAACGGCGGCGAGGGCGCTGACCACAGCACTACATCGGCGCCCCGGTACGATGTGATAGAGTCCGAGCGTTTCCTGGCCAGAGGAGCACGGGGCGATGTATTACGTGATCTACAGCGAGGACAGCGAGGACAGCCTCGAGGCGCGGGCCGGCGCCCGTGATGAGCACCTCGCCCGCCTGGAGGCGCTGCGCGACGACGGGCGGCTGCTGCTCGCCGGGCCCATGCCCGCCATCGACAGCGAGGACCCCGGCCCCGCGGGATTCGCCGGCAGCGTCATCATCGCCGAGTTCGACTCCCTCGACGATGCCCAGCGCTGGGCGGACCGCGACCCCTACGTGGCCGCCGGTGTCTACCGCGCGGTGACGGTCCGCCCGTTCAAGCGGGTGCTCCCGTGAGCCGGGAACGGGTGGAGCTCATCGAGGAGCGGCTACGGGCGGCACTCACCGTCGAGGGTCTCGAGGTGATCGACGACAGCCACCTCCACCGCGGCCACGCCGGCGCCCGCGCCGGCGGAGGCCATTACCGTGTGCGCATCATCAGTCCGGATTTCGAAGGCCGGGGAACCATCGCCCGGCATCGGATGGTCTACGCGGCCATGGGTGACGCCATGCGCAACGACGTCATCCATGCCTTGAGCATCCAGGCGCTCACGCCGGCCGAGGCGGTGGGCTGAGTCGCCACCCGGTGGATTCCCGGGGTCCGCGGACCCCATCCGACAACAGCGAAGGGAGAGAGCATGAAACGTCATTTCCTCATCGGCATCGGTCTCGCGGTGGCCACCGCCGGCAGTCTCCATGCCCAGGAGCCGGTGGTCAGCGTCAACGGGGACGTGCTGACCCAGCAGCAGTTCGACCAGGCCCTCGACCAGCGCACCCAGGGGCGGAGTGGGCAGCTACCGGACGCCCAGAAGCGGCAGTTCCTGCAACAGCTGGTGGACCTGCAGCTGCTCGCGCAGATGGCCGAGGGGCGCGGCATCGCCGACGACCCGGCGGTGCAGGCCGAGCTCGCCAATACCCGCCGCGCGGTGCTGGCCCGGGGGCTGATCGAGCGCATCAGCGAGGAGCAGGTCTCCGACGAGGAGATCCAAGCGGCTTATGACGAGCAGTATGCCGAGCAGTCCGGCGGCGAGGAGTTCAAGGCCCGCCACATCCTCGTCGAGGAGGAATCCACGGCCGAAAGCCTGATCGCCGAGCTCGACGACGGCGCCGATTTCGCCGCACTCGCCCAAGAGCACTCCACCGGCCCCACGGGTGAGCGCGGGGGTGACCTCGGCTGGTTCAACCCGGAGCAGATGGTGCCCGCATTCAGCGAGGCAGTGGCCGCCCTGGAGCCCGGCAGGTACTCGAGCGAGCCGGTGGAGACCCAGTTCGGCTGGCATGTCATCCAGCTCGAGGACGTCCGCAAGGCGGAACCGCCCAAGCTCGAGGAAGTGCGCGGCGAGCTCGAGCAGCGCATCGCCCAGCGCAAGATCCAGCAGATGGTCCAGGAGCGCCGCGAGTCCGCGGAGATCGACTACCAGGCCGACTGGGCCAACGAGTAGGAGCCTGCCTGCAGGCGAACGCCGGAGCCCGACCTGCAGGCGAACGGTTCGCCGGCGAGGCCGGCTCCTACCAAGCGGAACGGCCCCCTGTAGGAGCCTGCCCGCAGGCGAACGCCGGGGCCCGACCTGCAGGCGAACGTAGGCCCCGACCTGCGGGCGAATGGTTCGCCGGCAAGGCCGGCTCCTACAGGCGCGGGGCGGATGGGGGCCGGCGCCTACGCCCGGCCCTCGGCGTCCTCGCCCGCCTGCAGGCGCTCCAGGTGCTTGCGGGTGAGGGCCTGGAAGCGCGGGGTCAGCCCCGCGTCCTCGTAGATGGGATCCCCCTGCTCATCCTCGGCGACCACCCCCTGGCCCTGGACGTACGGGAAGGCCGCCTCGATCTCGTCGAGCGCGGTGGACAGCAGGTCGGTGATGATCTGCTCCTCCGAGCGGCCCGGATACATCTCCGCCAGGGCCGCCAGTTTGGCGGCGTCGTGCACCGGCAGCCGCACGCGATAGTGGTTGGGTGTCCGGGCCTCGCTGGCGGACTCCTCCCAGCGCTCGAGCAGATCGCGAAGCTTCATCGAGTTTCCCCCTCCAGTCAGGATCCGGCGGGCATCCGCCCCGCCGTGAACATGGCACCATCGCGGTAGTGTTACAAGCCGCCGACCTCATTCCCCGGCGACGGTCATCCCCTCCACCACCAGCGAGCCGGTGCGAATGCTGCCCCGGGTGTCCACATCCCGCCCCACGGCGGTGATGCGACGGAACATCTCCGCCAGATTGCCGGCAATGGTGATCTCCTCGACGGGATAGGCGATCTCCCCACCCTCGATCCAGAACCCGCTGGCACCGCGGGAATAGTCGCCGGTGACCGTGTTCACCCCCTGGCCCATGAGCTGGGTGACCAGCAATCCCTCGCCGACCTCCGCGATGAGCTCCTCCAGCGCCTTCTCGCCGGGGGCCACGGTGAGATTGTGCACCCCGCCCGCGTTACCCGTGGTCTGCATGCCGAGCTTGCGCGCCGAGTAGCTGGAGAGGACATAGCTGCGGAGGACACCGTCGGTGACCAGCTCCCGCTGCCGGGTCGCCACCCCCTCGGCGTCGAAGGGGGCACTGCCCAGGGCACCCGGGATATGGGGTTCCTCACGGATGGAGAAACCGGCGGGGAAGACCGGCCGATCCAGGTGATCCACCAGGAAGGAGGCACGGCGATAGAGGCTGCCGCCGGAGACCGCGCCCACGAAATGGCCAATGAGCCCGCGGGCGGTGGCCGGGTCGAAGATCACCGGCACCTCCCGGGTGGACAATCGCCGGGCCCCCAGGCGGGCCGCAGTGCGCCGACCGGCCTCGCGGCCCACCTCGGCGGCCGCCTGCAGCCACTCCGGGGCGCGGGCGGCGGTATACCAGAAGTCCCGCTGCATGGCATCGCCCTCGCGGCCCAGGACCACGCAGCTCAGGGCGTGCTGACTCGCCGGGAAGCCGCCGATGAAACCATGGCTGTTGCCGTAGACCCGTACCCCCTCGCCGGCGGAGACCTCGGCGCCCTCGGAGTTGGTCAGCCGTGGGTCCACGGCCAGCGCCGCGGCCTCGGTCTCCCGGGCCAGGGCAATGGCGTCCTCCGCGGAGATCCCCCAGGGGTGATACAGGTCCAGGTCCGGAACCTCGCCGGCCATGAGCTCGGCGTCGGCCAACCCGCTACAGGGGTCCTCGGAGGTGTGACGGGCGATCTCACAGGCCGCCGTGACGGCCTCGCGGATCGCCGCCGGGCTGTAGTCCGAGGAGCTGGCCTCCCCCTTGCGCTGGCCGAAGTACACGCCCACAGCGAGGCCGCGGTCACGCATGTGCTCCAGGGTGTCCACCTCTCCCTGGCGTACCTTCACGGACAGCCCCTGGCTGGCGCTCGCGGAAACCTCCGCGGCACTGGCGCCACGCTGACGGGCGTCGGCCAGGGCCTGCTCCACCAGGGCGCTCAGCTCCGCCACCGCGGGCAGTGCTCGGGTGTCGTCGTTGCCGCTCATTGCCTCCCCCCTATGCCTGGGTGCCGCCGACGGTGAGGGCATCCACCTTCAGCGTGGGCTGCCCCACCCCCACGGGGACACTCTGGCCGTCCTTGCCGCAGGTACCGATGCCGCCGTCGAGCTCGAGATCGTTGCCGACCATGGAGACCTTGGTGAGCACGTCCGGTCCGTTGCCGATGAGGGTGGCCCCCTTCACCGGCCGCGTGACCTGGCCGTGCTCGATGAGATAGGCCTCACTCGCCGAGAACACGAACTTGCCCGAGGTGATGTCCACCTGGCCGCCGCCGAAGTTCACCGCATAAAGGCCGCGTTCCACCGAGGCGATGATCTCACCGGGCTCGTGGGGGCCGGGGAGCATGTAGGTGTTGGTCATCCGCGGCATGGGCAGGTGGGCATAGGACTCCCGCCGGCCGTTGCCGGTGGGGGCCTCGCCCATGAGCCGGGCGTTGAGGCTGTCCTGCATGTAGCCGGTGAGGATCCCGCGCTCGATGAGGACGTTGTACTGGCTCGGGTTGCCCTCGTCATCGACGTTCAGCGAGCCGCGCCGCCCCGGCAGGGTGCCATCGTCCACCACGGTGCACAGCGGCGAGGCCACCCGCTCGCCGCGACGGCCGGCGAAGGCCGAGGTACCCTTGCGGTTGAAATCGCCCTCGAGGCCGTGACCCACCGCCTCGTGCAGCAGCACCCCCGGCCAGCCCGGCCCCAGGACCACCGGCATGGTCCCCGCCGGCGCCTCCACCGCATCCAGCTTGAGCAGCGCCAGGCGTACCGCCTCCCGGGCATAACCCAGCGAGCGCTGGTCATCGGCGAAGAACTCGTAGCCGGTGCGGCCGCCGCCGCCGGCCATGCCACTCTCCCGGCGCTCGCCATCGCTGGCGAGGACGGTGACATTCAGCCGCACCAGGGGCCGCACGTCGGCGGCCAGGCTGCCGTCGGCGGCGGCCACCAGCACCACATCGTGCACGCCGGAGAGATTGACGATGACCTGCTCCACGCGGGAGTCCTGGCGCCGGGCCTCGGCGTCCACCGAGCGCAGCAGCGCCACCTTGTCATCGGCGGAGAGGGTCTCCAGCGGGTTCAGCGGCTGGTAGAGGGCGCGCCCATCCCGCCGCTGCCAGGCCTGCAGCCGGCCCGACTGGCCCTGCCGGGCGATCGCCCGCGCCGCGCTGGAGGCCTCCAGCAGCGCTGGCATGGCGATCTCATCGGAGTAGGCGAAACCGGTCTGCTCGCCACTCATGGCACGCACGCCCACCCCCTGGTCGAGGTTGCGGCTGCCCTCCTTGATGATCCCGTCCTCCAGGGTCCAGCCCTCGTGACGGCGCTGCTGGAAGTACAGGTCCGCGGCGTCCACCCCGGGGCCCATGAGCTGGCCGAAGACCCGATCGAGGCCACCCTCGTCCAGCCCTGCCGGGGCCAGCAGGCAGTCCCGGGCGACCCCCAGGTTGCGCTCGCCGACATCGCTCGTCATCGCTCACCTCCATTCGCGTATACCGTGCCCCGACGGTGCTGCAACGCCGGTACTCGCTGCCGCGCCTGCGCCACCGCGGCCGCATCCACCACCGCCGTCCAGGCACCCGGCCCGTCGCCCTCGGCGACGGGTGTACCCCAGGGGTCGACGATCAGGCTGTGCCCCCAGGTGCGCCGTCCGCCCGGATGCTCGCCGACCTGCCCCGGCGCCAGCAGCCAGAGCCCGTTCTCGATCGCCCGCGCCCGGACCAGGACCTCCCAGTGGGCCCGGCCGGTGGGCACCGTGAACGCCGACGGCAACGCTACAGCGACGCACCCCTTGTCGGCGAGTGCCCGAAACAACTCGGGGAAACGGATATCGTAACAGACCGCCAGGCCGAGCCTGCCGATGGGCGTGTCCACCACTGCCACCGCCTGACCGGGGGCGAAGGTGTCCGACTCGCGGTAGCCCTCACCGGCGGCCACCTCGGCGTCGAACAGGTGGATCTTATCGTAACGCCCACGCCGCGCCCCGGCGCCGTCGAAGACCAGCGAGGCCGCATGGACCTTGTCGCCGCCCTGCGCCCACAGGGGGATGGTGCCGCCCACCAGCCACACGCCGTGACGTGCCGCCGTCTGCGCCAGCCAGCGCTGGATCGGCCCCTCTCCGTCGGCCTCCGCCACCGCGAACTTCGCGCGCGGATCGGCAGCGAGGAAGGCGAAGTTCTCCGGCAGCACCACCAGCGCCGCGCCCTCGGCGGCGGCAGCGCGGACCGCGTCGGCGGCGAAATCCAGGTTGGCGGAGACCTGGTCGCCGGAGGTCATCTCGATGACCGCCACGGTCGCTTCAGCGTGCATTCATCCCGGGCCTCCCGCCCCTGAGCCCATTGTCGTCCCCGTCGCCGCGCTCGATCTTCACCGGTTCCACCTTGGGGTCCTCAAAGGGCCCGGTCACCCGATACTGATAGCGGTTGATGCGGTCCATCTGCTCGCCGAATACCCGCTGCGCGAGAAACATCAGTATCGCCGTCTGTGGCCCCCCGGCGAGCCCGCCGATCACCGGCAGCGCTGAGGAGACCCCCGGCGTGACGGTGACCGTCTGATCCAGGGTCTGCTCCACCAGGTTCACCGGCCCCGCGATTACGATGCGCCCGGCGGGGCCCTCCAGGAAGAACTCGTCCGGCTCCAGGATGCCGTCGGCGAGCTCGAAACGGCCCTCCACGCGGTCGACCGCGAGGCCCTCGTCAGTGACGTCCGAGAAGTCCAGCAACAGTCGCCGCGGCAGCAGGGGCAGGCTGAACAGCCCCAGCACCCGCCCCGCCCCAGGCTCCACCGAGGGCACCACGCTGTCGGTGACCGTGAACGACAGGCGCCCGTCCGTGGCCGCGAGCTCGGGGGCGGTGAGCCGGCCCGGCCAGGACACGGTGGCATCGAGCTCGCCGACGCCCCCCTCGAGTACCCCCTCGTAGCCGAACCGCCCCAGGGCCGCGCCGACGTCACGGCTGCTGGCCTCCAGGTCCAGGCGCACCCCCTCGCCGTCCGCCTCGCCGCTGGCCGAGAGTTCCAGGACATCATTTTCGACCATCAGCTGTTGCAGCCGGTTCCGCACCCCGGCCGCCCGGAGCTCCACCGCGATCCGGCCGAGCACGCGCTCGTCGATCACCATCTCCCCGACCTCGAAGGACAGCGCCGGCAGCGCGCGAAGGGCGGTATCCGGATCCGGTGCGTCCGCGTCATCCCGACGGCGGAGCCGCAGGTGCGCGAGCCGCGCCTCCAGGCGTCCGCTGTCGACAGCACTGAGCTCGCCGGCGATGGCCTCCCCCGACAGCCGGGCCCGCCAGCCGTCCCCGTCCACGCGGGCGGAGAGATCCACCTCGCCGGCCCCGAACCCCCCGGCGACCACGCTCCCGAGCGTGAGGTCGGCGGTGAGCGGCAACGGCATCACCCCGGCACCGATATCCCCGCGAAGCCCTGCCAGCCGCAGGACCCCTAGCCGTCCGGTGATCCGGGTACCGGCGGACGGCAGCGCCGGTGCCTCCCCGCCGCCGAGGCCCACCGCCACCGCGGAGAGTTCCCCGGCGTCATCGAGGCGCAGCCGCGCGTCCAACGCGTCACCGAGCCGGATTTCGACGGGTTGCGAGGGGCCATCGCCGTCGAGGAGGGCATGGATATCCAGCGCTCGCGGCTGCTCCGCGTCCTTGCCCAGGGGGGGCGGTGCCGCGACGGCGACCCCGCGCAAATCGGAGCGGATGGCCACGCGTACCGGCCCTTCGCCCCCCCGCGGCGGAAAACCGGGGCTGTCCACCGAGACCGTCCAGTCCGCCGTTCCGGGGGCCAGGCCGTCGATGCCCTCCCGCCCGGGCAGCAGGTCCGCAGGGGCCGCCCGCAGGCGGGTGTCCACCAGGACGCGCGTGCCGTCGCCGCTGTCGACGGTCCGGGCACGGCTCTCCCAGGCCTCGCCGGCGAAGCGCCCGCGCAGGGCCTCCCAGGAGAGGCCGCGCTCACTGAACTCGATACGCCCCGTAACGGCGGAGAACCGGTGGGACCGGTCGGCCAGGGTGACCAGCGCGTCGTCAAGATCGACCGCCCCGCGGACCTCGACCGCCTCGGGGTCGCCCAACGGGAAGGCCACACCCAGGGACAGCTCGATGCGATCGTCCACCCGCAGGGCGTCCAGGATGGGCGGCGCGCGGCGGGTGATCGGGGCGGCGCGGAGGAAGGCCAGACCGTCCGCCGCCGGCCCCTCGGCCTCCAGATCCAGACGCAGTTCCGCGCCCTTGCCCATGCGCGGGATCTCCGCGGTACCCGCGATCAGGCGGGCATCCCGGTAGCGCGCGGCATCGGCGCGGACGAGCATGCGCTCATTCTCGAACAGCAGATCGGCGCTGCCACGCACCTGCGGCCATTCCGGGTGGAAGCTGAAGGTGACGTCCTCAACGCGGGCGTCCACCCGGAACAGGCCGGCGCCGCCGCGGAACGGAAAGGCCGACAGGTCCCCGTAGAAGCGGACATCCGTTCGCGGGGCACGACCGCCGGCGAAGGCCTGATCCAACCAATCCACCAGCTTGTCCTCCATGATGCCGGCGGGCAGGTATCGGGGGACCCGTGCCCCTTCACCATCACGGAGCCGGGCGGAGAAGTCCAGAAAGGGGCCTTTGGCGCCCCCCAGCCAGAGGGCGGCACCCCCGGTCAGCTCACCGTCCGCGGACTGCCAGTGAAGCTCCGGCAGGTGGATGCGCCAGCGCCCGTCGTCGCGATGGCGCCAGCGCCCGGCAACGGAGAGCTCATCGAAGGGCAGCGCCTCCCGGAACAGGGCCGGTTGCTCGAGGGCACCGTCCACCGCCCGTAGGCGCAGGCGCCCGCCACGGTCGGCGGCCACCACCTCGCCCGCCAGCCCACTGATACCCGGCCGGGTGCCCTTCGAGGACACCGCCATGCCGGACAACGCGGCCTCGACACGCCAGTCGTCGCCGGCAAGGCCGGCACGCAACCCCGTCACCGTCCCGGCGCCCTCCAGGGCCTCGAGCACCTGCCGCCCCCCCTCCGGCAGGGCCGGCACCGCAAGGGCCAGCGCCCGCAGGGGGGCCACACGGAGTCGGGGGGCGGCAAACCGCCACGCATCCGCGTCACGGGCCAGCACCGCGGCATCGACGCGGCCCTGGTCGCCGACGGCCGCCCAGCGCCAGTCCCGGAGGTTTAGCCGCCACCCCTCGGGGGTCGGCCGCCACTCGCCCTTCCCGGCCAGTGCGTCCAAGGTGACGCCGTGGAGCCGAAGATCGCGGCCGGCCAGCTCGCCCTGGACGTCGCTCAACCGGCCGCCCGCCCGGCGCGACCACAACCGGAGGTCCGCCTCTCCGGCGAGGCCCTCCGGGCGCAGACCCGCCGGCAACCAGTCCCCGAGCACCGGCAGGCGGACACTGCGCGCGTTGAGGTGGCCGCGACCGTCCGCGCCATCCGTGCTCCCGCGATAGGCAAGCCGGACCGTACCCTCGGCGACCCCCGGGGCGTCGCCCTCGGCGGCCACCTCCACCTCACCGCCACCATGCACCAATTCCGCCCGCACCCCGGTGAGGACCACGGCCCGCAAGCCGGTGGGATCCACCAGGCGCACCACCCCGTCACGCAGGGTCAGGCGCTCCGGCAACAGCGCCAAAGGCACCGTGCCCAGGTCCATGGCCGCCGGCAGCAGCCCCCGACCCGGCTCGCGGATCAGGGTCAGGGCGCTACCCTCGGCAATGAGGCGGCGGGTACGCAGCCCCCCGCTCCACAGGGACTCCCACGGACTCACGGTGACGGTGACCGCCGGAAGGCTCAGGCTGGTGTCCCCCCTGCCGACGCTCACCCCGGTGAAGCGCAGCTCCGGGATCCAGCCCCGCATCCGCCCGCTCGCCCCCTCCACCCGCACCGGTTCCCCGATGGCCTCGGTCGCCAGGGACTCGATCACCGGTACGAACCGGTCCGCATGGGCCACCGCCAGGCGCAGGCCCAGCCCGGCCGCGGCGACGAGGGCGAGGGCTGCGGCAAGGGTGTAGAGCAGGAGGCTTGTCAGGCGAGTCGATCGAGCGGTTTCCACGAGCGGGGCGGTTACATCAGGACGACGTCGAACTGCTCCTGGGTATAGAGCGGCTCGGCCTGGAACTCGATGGGACGGCCGATGAATTCCTCCAGCTCGGCGAAGCTGTCGCTCTCCTCATCGAGCATACGGTCCACCACCTCCTGGGCGGCGAGGACCAGCAGTCGCTGGGCATCGAACTGCCGGGCCTCGCGCATGATCTCGCGGGCGATGTCGTAGCATACCGTCTCCGCGCTCTTAAGCGTGCCCCGTCCGTCGCAGGTGGGGCAGGGCTCGCAGAGTAGGTGTTCCAGGGACTCGCGGGTGCGCTTGCGCGTCATCTCCACCAGGCCCAGGGCCGAGACCCCGCTGATCTGGGTCTTGGCGTGGTCGCGCTCCAGGGCCTTCTCGAACGCGCGCAGCACCTGGCGCTTGTGCTCCGCCTCCTCCATGTCGATGAAGTCGATGATGATGATGCCGCCGAGGTTGCGCAGGCGCACCTGCCGGGCGATGGCCTGGGCCGCCTCCAGGTTGGTCTTGAATATGGTTTCCTCGAGGGTGCGGTGGCCGACGTAGCCACCGGTGTTCACATCGATGGTGGTCATCGCCTCGGTCTGGTCGATGATGAGATAGCCGCCGGATTTCAGCGGCACGCGCCGATCCAGTGCCTTCTGGATCTCGTCCTCGAGGCCGTAGAGATCGAAGATGGGGCGCTCGCCGGGGTAGTACTCCACGTGGGGGGCGATGTCGGGGAGATACTGGCGCGCGAACTCCAGGACCTTTTCGTAGTTCTCCCGGGAATCCACCCGCACCCGCTCCACCTGATCCACCACCAGGTCCCGCAGGGCCCGCAAGACCAGCGGCAGATCGCCATGGACCAGGGTCCCCGGCTGGGCGGCGGCGGCGCGCAGGCGGATCGAGCGCCACAGCCGGCAGAGGAAGTCGAAGTCCCGCTCCAGGATGGCCTCGCTGACGCCCTCGGCGGCGGTACGGAGTATAACGCCGGCGCCATCACTGCAGTCGGCGACGAACGCCTCACCGATGCCGCGCAACCGGGCACGCTCGTCCTCGTCCTCGATACGTGTGGAGATCCCCACGGTGGGGTTGCCCGGCAGCAGCACCATGAATCGCGAGGGCAGGGTGATATGGGTGGTCAGGCGCGCACCCTTGGTGCCCATGGGGTCCTTGATGACCTGCACCAGCACCGCCTGCTGCTCCTTGACCAGCCGGGCGATATCCGGCACGCCGGGAGCCGGCTCCAGGGCCTCGTCGGTGGCGGCGATGTCCGAGGCATGGAGGAAAGCGGTACGCTCGAGCCCCGCATCGATGAAGGCGGCCTGCATCCCCGGAAGGACCCGGCAGACCTGGCCCTTGTAGATATTGCCCACCAGGCCGCGCCGGCGGGCCCGCTCGATGTGGATCTCCTGAACGGCACCGTTCTCCACCAGCGCCACCCGCGTCTCCCTCGGGGTGACGTTCATCAGGATCTCCTGGGTCACGCGCGACGCCAGCCGGAGAGGAAGTCGATGCCGAATTCCCCGAGCAGCTCCCCCGTCTCGAACAGCGGCAGTCCCATGACCCCGGAGTAGCTGCCGTCGAGGTGTTCGACGAACACCGCTCCCCGCCCCTGTATGGCGTACGCACCGGCCTTGTCCGCCGGCTCGCCGCTCGCCCAATAGGCCTCGCGCTCGTCTTCGCTGAGTGCCCGCAGGGTGACATGGGTCACCGACAAGCGGGTCGCCTCCTCGTAGCTGTCCACCATGGCCACGCCGGTGAGCACCCGATGGCTCTGGCCGCCGAGGCGCTCGAGCATCTGCATGGCCTCGGCCTGATCCCGGGGCTTTCCGAAGGCCTCGTCGTCGAGCACCACCATGGTGTCCGCACCGAGCACCGGCGCATCCCGCGGCGAGGCGGCCAGCCCGGCCCGGGCCTTCTCCAGGGCAAGGCGGATGACAAAAACCTCCGGGCTCTCACCCGGCTCCATGGTCTCGTCCACCGACTGCTCGACGTTGCGGAAACGCACGCCGAGCTGCTCGAGGAGCTCGCGGCGGCGCGGCGACTCGGAGGCCAGGTAGATGTCGACGCCATTCGAGTGAGAGTCCATACCCCTTCCTCGCGGGTGATCGCTGTTTCAGTTTCGATGATAGGGATGATTCCGGAGCACCGTCCAGGCACGGTAGAGCTGCTCGGCGAGGAGCACCCGCACCAGCATGTGCGGAAAGGTCAGCGGCGACAGGGACCAGACCCACTCCGCGCGGGCCCGGCAATCACGGTGCAGGCCGTCCGCGCCGCCGATGAGGAAGGCCATGTCGTCGCCGGCCATCATCCAGTCCGACAGGCGCGCGGCGAGCTTGTCGGTGGTCACGCTGGCCCCGCCCTCGTCCAGGGCCACCACCCGCGCGCCGGCGGCAGCGGCCAGCAGGCGCTCGCCCTCCTCCGCCATCGCCCGGGCAACATCACCGCCACGGCGGGCGTTGCTGGCGGGGATCTCCCGTAACTCCACCGGCAGCTCCCGGGGCATGCGGTCGGTGAAGGTCTGCACCCCCTCGGCGACCCATCCGGGCATCCGTTGGCCGACGGCGAGCATTCGCAGCCTCATACCACGCCCCGCCGGCGCTCAGGCGTCGCCGCCCGGAAGGCCCTCGTGGTCCTCCTCCACGGCCCAGATGTTCTCCAGGCGGTAGAAGTCACGCACCTCCGGCAACATCACGTGGACCACCGCATCCCCCAGGTCCACCAGGATCCATCCCGAGCTGTCGTCCCCCTCCACCCCGAGCGGGGGCACGGAAGCGTCCTTGGCCAGCTCGACGATGCGGTCGGCAATGCTGCGCAGGTGCCGGCGCGAGGTCCCGCTCGCGAAGACCATGAAATCGGTGATGGCGGTGCGGCCACGGACGTCCAACACGACGACGTTGTCGGCCTTCATGTCCTCGACGGCCTCGACCACCAGATCCCGCACCGCCTCCGGCCTGCTCGCTTGTTTCGCCATAATTACCTCGATCAAACCTGGGGGTAGCCGTACCAGCCCCGCCCCGCCACGAGCCGCCAGGCCGGCTCCGGCATCAGGCAGCGTGCCGACTCGCCCCGGGCGAGTAACCGGCGCACGCCGGTGGCGGAGATGTCCAGCTGGGTCACCGGTACGAACAGGATCCGGCCGGCGGGCCGCTCGCGCAGCTCTGTCACCCGGAGGGCCCGCCTTGTCGCCACCCACTGCCCGAATTCGCCGCCTGGGGAGGTGGCGTGACCGGGACGCTCCATGACCACCAGATGGGCGAACGTGATGAGCTCCCGCCAGCGATGCCATTTCGGCAGGCCGAGGAAGGCGTCGCTGCCCAGGGCGAAGCAAAGCGGACGCTCGCCCTCCTCCTTGCGCAGCGCCCGGAGGGTATCCACGGTGAAGGAGGGTCCGTCTCGGTGGAGCTCGCGGTCGTCCACCCGCAGCCCGGGTAGGTCGCGGACGGCCTCACGCAGCACCGCCAGGCGGCGCTCCGGGCCCACCCGCGGCGGCGGGCGGTGGGGTGGTATGCGCCCCGGCACCAGGCGCATCTCGCCGAGGTGGAGCTGCTCCAGCAGCTCCACCGCCGGCCGCAGGTGGCCATAATGGACGGGGTCGAAGGTCCCGCCGAGGATCCCGAGGGGGCTCGGGCGCACACTCATTCGCGGATATGACCGTCACCGAAGACCACGTACTTCTCCGTGGTCAGGCCCTCCAGGCCCACGGGGCCCCGGGCATGGAGCTTGTCGGTGCTGATGCCGATCTCCGCGCCCAGGCCGTACTCCGCGCCGTCGGCGAAGCGCGTGGAGGCGTTGACCATCACCGAGGCGGAATCCACCTCGCGCAGGAAGCGCTGGGCGTGGCTCCAGTGCTCAGTGACGATGGCGTCGGTGTGGTGCGACCCGTACCCCTCGATATGGCCGATAGCGGTATCGAGGTCGTCGACCACCCGCACTGCCAGCACCGGTGCCAGGTACTCCGCCGCCCAGTCGGCCTCCGTGGCGGCCTCCATGGCCGGGACCAGCGCCCGCGCCCGCTCGCAGCCGCGCAGCGCCACGCCGGCCTCCCGGTAGCGCTCGGCGAGCCCCGGCAGCAACTCCCCTGCCACCGCGGCGTGGACCAGCAGGGTCTCCATGGTGTTGCAGGTGCCGTAGCGCTGGGTCTTGGCGTTGTAGGCGACCCGCTGGGCCTTGTCGAGGTCGGCGTGCTCGTCCACGTAGACGTGGCAGACGCCATCGAGGTGCTTGATCATGGGCACCGTGGCCTCGCGCATGATGCGCTCGATCAGCCCCTTGCCGCCGCGGGGTACCAGTACGTCCACATAGTCCGACAGGGTGATCAGCTCGCCCACCGCCGCACGGTCGGTGGTCTCGATCACCTGGACCGCGGCCTCCGGCAGCCCCGCCGACTCCAGTCCGCGCTGGATGCAGCCGGCGATGGCGCGGTTGGAATGAATGGACTCGGAACCGCCGCGGAGGATCGCGGCGTTGCCGGACTTCAGGCACAGCCCGGCGGCGTCGGCGGTGACGTTGGGACGGGATTCGTAGATGATCCCCACCACGCCCAGCGGCACCCGCATGCGGCCCACCCGGATGCCGGAGGGCATCGCGTTGACCTCACGCATCGCCCCCACCGGATCCGCGAGGGTCGCGATATGGCGCAACCCCTCGGCCATGGCGGTGATGCGGCCATCGGTGAACTCCAGGCGGTCCAGCAACGCCTCGTCCAGCCCTGCGGCGCGCCCGGCCTCGAGGTCCGCGGCATTGGCCTCGCGCAATCGTTGACGCTGCGCCTCGATGGTGTCGGCGATGGCCGTCAGCGCCGCGTTGCGCCGCCCCGGCTCCGAACGCGCCAGCTCGCGGCCGGCCTCGCGGGCCCGTTTACCCAGCGAGCGCACGTAGTCGGGGATATCGGTCACTGTCTGCTCTGCGCCGGTGCTCATCGTCGTCGTCCACTCCCCCCGCCGCCGGCCGGTGCGGCGGCGGCCAGTCCGGTCATTTCCGTAGCCAATTGTAACAGCTCATCCCAGCCGCGGCCGGATGCCGCCCCCTTGAGCGTCCGGTCCACCCGCGCCGCCCGCGGGATCAGCGCCTCCCAGCGCCCGGCGGGCGGGCCCAGTGCTGCCTGCCAGAAAGCGGCCCGTTCCGCCTTTCGAATGCGGTGGCGGCCGAATACGGCATCCGGCGACTCCCGCCGGTCACGCCGGCCCGCCTGCAGCTCGGCGAGCACCCGCAGCGTGCGGGCCAGCACGCCCAGTACCAGCACCGGCTCCTCGCCCTCCTGGCGCAGGGTCTCGGTGATCCGCCAAACCCGGCCCACGTCCCCGCCGAGCACGGCCCGTGGCAGATCGAAGGTCACGAAGCGGGCGCTGTCCCCCACCGCCTCGCGGACCTCCTTGGCCCCGACGTGGCCGCCCTCACAGAGCAGCGCCAGCTTGTCGATCTCCTGTGCCGCCGCCAACAGGTTGCCCTCGGCACGCCCGGCGAGCAGGTCGACCGCCTCTTGGTCCGCCTGAAGCCCCCGGGCACGCAGCCGCCGCCACAGCCAGGCCGGGAGCTGCTCCGCGGTCACGGGCCAGGCATGGACGTGATCGCCCGCCCGCGCCAGGGCCTTAACCCAGGCGCTCTGGCGCTGGCGGTAGTCGATGGCCCCGGCGACCACCACCAGTACCAGGTCCGCCGGCGGTGCGGCGGCATACTCCTGGAGGGCGGCGCCACCGTCGCGACCGGGTTTTCCGTCGGGGAGGCGCAGCTCGATGAGCCGGCGGCTGCTGAACAGCGACAGGCTGCGCGCGGCCTCCCGCAACCGCGACCAGTCGAACCCCGGCTCACCGTGGAAGACCTCGCGCTCGTCGAAACCGGCATCCCGGGCCGCCGAGCGGATGACGGCCAGGGCCTCTTCCAGGAGGAGCGGCTCATCGCCGGTGAGCAGATAGACGGGGGCGGGGCCCTGACCCAGCCGACCCGACAGTTGCTCCGGGCGCAGCTCCGCCATGGTCAGCCATTCCCCTCCGGTTCCAGGGCGGCGAGCCGCGAGAGCATCAGGCGAATGGCCTCGGCGCGCAGCTCGGCGGTAAGCCGCTCGCGGCGCGCCTGCTCGGCAAGGGCATCGTCCCCATCGGCGCGGTAGGTCCCCTGGGCGGTGGCGGACGCCTGCGCCGCCCGGGGCTCGCCGTCACCGCCGAGCACCCGGTAGGTGAGGCGATAGGTGAGCTCGTACTCCACCGCGCGCCCGCGGTCGTCCTCGGCCAGGGCCCGGCGCGGGGTCTGCTCGGCGAGCAGCGCCAGCACCTGCTGCGCCACCGCCTCGTCCACTGACCGGCCACCGAGGGCGGTGAGCTCGCGCTCCGCCGCACGCCGGACGGCGGAGAGGTCATTGGGTGCGGTGACCGCCACGGCGCGCCCCTCCAGCCCGGCACCGCCGCTGCCACGGAGCTGCCAACCACAGCCGGCGAGGACCAGGGCGAGGAACAGGACCGGGAGGACACGCCAGGGGCGCATTACTTCGCCACCACGTTCACCAATCGGCCCGGCACCACGATCACCTTCCGCACGTCCTTCCCCTCGGTAAAGCGACGCACGTTGTCATCGGCCAGGGCCGCCGCCTCGATGGCATCGTTGGCGGCATCCGCCGCCACCTGGATGCGGCTGCGGAGCTTGCCGTTGACCTGGACCACCAGCTCCACGGTGTCACGCTCCAGCGCCGCCTCGTCCACCACCGGCCACGCCCGGTCCACGATGGCGTCCTCATGGCCGAGCTCGCGCCACAGCCGGTGGGTGATATGCGGGACGATGGGCGCGAGGATGAGCACGGCGGACTCCAGGGCCTCTTGGCGGACCGCCCGCCCCTGGGGGGTTTCCGGCTGGAATCGACCCAGGTCGTTACTGAGCTCCATTACGGCGGCGATGGCCGTGTTGAAGGTGAACCGCCGGCCGATGTCGTCGCTGGCCTTGCGGATGGTCTCGTGGACCTTACGCCGCATCCCCCGCTCGGCCTCGCTGAGCCCGGCGGGGTCCAGGGCCGGCGGCGCCGCGTCGGCGACGTGCTCGACGACCAGGTTCCAGAGCCGGCGCAGGAACCGCGAGGCCCCTTCCACACCGGAATCCGACCACTCCAGGGACTGCTCCGGGGGCGCGGCGAACATGGTGAACAGCCGCACCGTGTCCGCCCCGAAGCGCTCCACCAGCTCCTGGGGATCCACGGTGTTGCCCTTGGACTTGGACATCTTGGCACCGTCCTTGAGCACCATGCCCTGGGTGAGGAGCCGAGTGAAGGGCTCGTCGGCGTGCACCAGGCCCTCGTCGCGCATCACCTTGTAGTAGAAACGGGCGTAGAGCAGGTGCAGGATGGCGTGCTCGATGCCGCCGATGTACTGATCCACCGGGGTCCAGAAGTCGGCGCGCTCGTCGACCATGGCCTGGTGGTTGTCGGCGCAGGCGAAGCGCGCATAGTACCAGCTGGACTCCATGAAGGTGTCGAAGGTGTCGGTCTCGCGCTCCGCCTCCCCACCGCATTTCGGGCAGGTGGTGCGGTAGAACTCCGGCATCTGCTTGAGCGGCGAGCCGGCCCCTTCGAAGGAGACCTGCTCCGGCAGCACCACGGGGAGGTCCTGGTCGGGGACGGGCACGTCGCCACAGCTCGGGCACTCGATCATGGGGATGGGCGCGCCCCAGTAGCGCTGGCGGGACACGCCCCAGTCGCGCAGCCGGTAGTTGACCCGGCGCCCGCCGCGCCCCTCGGACTCGAAACGCGCCGCCAAGCGCTCGAAGGCCTCCTCGGAGGTCAGCCCCGTGTACTCCCCGGAATCCACCAGCCGCCCCTTTGCGGTGACGGCGCCGTCGCTCACGTCCACCGTCTCCTGGCCTTCGGGGACGATCACCGGGCGGATGGGGATGTCATAGGCACGGGCAAACTCCCAGTCGCGCTGGTCATGGGCGGGCACCGCCATCACCGCGCCGGAACCGTACTCCATGAGCACGAAGTTGGCGACATAGACCGGCAGCTCCGCGCCGGTGAGCGGATGGATGGCGCGCAGCCCGGTGTCCATGCCGCGCTTTTCCATGGTGGCGACGTCCGCCTCGGAGACGGTGCTGTGCCGGCACTCCTCGACGAAGGCCGCCAGCGCCGGGTTGCCCTCCGCCGCCTCGGCGGCCAGGGGATGCTCGGCCGCCAGTGCCATGTACGTGGCGCCGTAGAGGGTGTCCGGGCGGGTCGTATAGACCTGCAGCGGCTCATCGCGGCCGGCCACGTCGAAGGCGATCTCCACGCCCTCGGAGCGGCCGATCCAGTTGCGCTGCATGGTACGCACCTGCTCCGGCCAGCCGTCGAGCGCCTCGATGGCCTCGAGCAGCTCATCGGCATAGGCGGTGATGCGCAGGAACCACTGGGGGATGGCCCGGCGCTCCACCGGCGCCCCGGAGCGCCAGCCACGGCCGTCGATGACCTGCTCGTTGGCGAGCACGGTCTGATCCACCGGATCCCAGTTCACCGTGGCGGTCTTCTTGTAGACCAGCCCCTTCTCGTAGAGGCGGGTGAACAGCCACTGCTCCCAGCGGTAGTACTCGGGATCGCAGGTGGCGAACTCCCGGGACCAGTCATAGCCGAAACCGAGGCCCTGAAGCTGCTCGCGCATGTGCGCGATGTTCTCCCGGGTCCACTGGGCCGGCGGCACGTTGTTCTGCATCGCCGCGTTCTCGGCGGGCAGGCCGAAGGCGTCCCAGCCCATGGGCTGGAGGACGTTGTAACCGCGCATCCGCTTGTAGCGGGCGACCACGTCGCCGATGGTGTAGTTGCGCACGTGGCCCATGTGCAGCTTCCCGCTGGGATAGGGGAACATGCACAGGCAGTAGTACGTCTCGCGATCCGTCCGCTCGACGGCCTTAAAGGTCTCGTTGGCCTCCCAGTAGCGCCGGGCCTCCGCCTCGACCACCTCCGGCTGGTATGTCTTGTCCATGGAGCTCGATCAATCCAGTGGGTTTGCGATGAATCGGCAAGGATACCGTGTCCCATCGGGGCTTTGCACCAGCGGCGAAGCGCGGCATATTGGCGGGCCATACCCCACGACCGGCAGGGAGCAAGATGAGCGAAGACCCACAGGAACGCGAGCGTCGCGGCTACGAGACCATGCTCGGACGGCTGCGCGAGCGCCTCGAGGAGGCCGAGCACGGCTTCGGGCCGCGGGTCCGCGAGGCCCTGGAACACGCCCGGGAGCAGGCAGTGGAGCTCGGCGAGCTCACCCGCGAGGAGGCGGACCGCATCGCCTCCTGGCTGCGCCGGGACCTCGAGGAGGCGGCGGACTTCACGGCGCGCACCGACCGCGACCTCAACTCCTGGCTGCACATGGACGTCCAGCTCATCGAGAACTGGATTCTCGATCGCTTCACCTCCGTGGCCGACCGCCAGCGCCTGGAGTGGCTGGAGTTCGAGCAGTTCCTGGAGCGCGCCTCGGAATACCACACCGGCGAGATCGCCGGCCCCGGACGGCTGCGGTGCCGCAATTGCGGCGAGACCCTGACCTTCACCCGCCCGGGCCACATCCCGCCGTGCCCGAAGTGCCACGGCACGGTCTACAGCCGGGCGCCGGCGGAGGGGAGCCCCAGCGGCTGAATGGCGCTCACAGCAACGGCGCGAGTAGCAGGTCGCCGTAGCCCCAGATCACCGTGCCGACGAGCAGGACCATGAAGCCCAGCAACTCGTCACTGATGATCTGCCGTGCCCTACCCATCGCCTCGTGGTAGCCGGTGCTACCCGGGCGGTGTGGCGGGCGCTCACGGCGGAACTGCAGGCGCTCGATCATCCCCGCTCCAGGCTCATGCCCTCACAGAGCACGTTGTGCTTGACCATCAGCAACAGCCCGGCCACGGTTACGATCGAGCCGGAGCGCAGGAACCATTCCGAGTCCCCGCTGGCCACCGAGGCAACCAGCGACGCGCCCACGGCCGTCGCCGCCACGGTGCTATTGATGAGGATATCGCGCACGGCGAACGCCTCCAAGATGCCGTGGTTCAGACTAGGGGTAGTGTCCGGGCAACGCCATCCGGCAAACCCCTTATCAGTCCGGAGCCATTGCGGCCCGCTCGCGCAGGAAGCCGCCGAGCCGGTCGCGCTCGGAGAGATCCCCGTAGAGCACACCCTGCAGGCGCCCGTCACGCATATGGGCCAGCGCCGGGGTCGCGAAGGTGCCATGGACCAGCGCCTGCTCCGGTTCACGCAGCAGGTCGATCTCGCGACAGGAGAGGCCCTCCAAGCCGCTTTGCGCCAGTGCGCTGTGGAGGTTCGCTCGGGCGCGCCGGGACCGGGGGGCATCCCCGGTGACGAAGAGCACCAGCTCGGTGGCCGTTTCCTGCGGGCAGCGTTCGCTGTCGGTCATCACTCACCCTCCCCCGCGCCCATACCCCCGCCGCGGCGCTGCACCACATCCCGGCGGTGACGCTCGGTGTCGTCGTCGGTGACGCGCTCCTCCGCCTCGTCGCTGCGCAGCTCGGCACGCAAGCGCTCATACTCCAGCCTGGCCTGCTCCATGCGGCTGCGCGCAAGCGCCATCTCCTGCTCGCGCTCCCGGCGCCGGCGGGCCCGCATCTCCGCCTCGCGGCGCGCCCGCGCCTCGGCCTCGCTGCGCTTTTGCAGGCGTGCGGTGCCCATGAGTACGGAGTCGCCAAAGGGGTAGACATCAACGAAATCAATGCCCTGCTCCGAGAGCAGCATCTCGCGGACCTGGTTGGAGTGCGCCGTACCGCGGGACTTGACCACCGACAGCGCACGGTTGCGCTCGCCGCCCTGTACGGCATAGCGGAGTACCAGCCAGGTATCCGCCAGGGTGGAGGTATGGCTCATGCTGTCCTCGGTGACCGGATCATCGCTCTCGCTGAGCGAGGTCATCACCGTAGTGATCGCCGCGGTGCGGGTATGGGTGACGATGCGCTCGATGGCCAGGAAGGGGCTATCGCTGCCGGCGGCCTTGAGCAGCGCGGAGACGGGATCGACGACCAGACAATCCGGCTGGAAATCCTCGATCTCCGCCATCAAGGCCATATAGTGACCCTCGAGCAGGTCGAGCCAGGCGGTGCGCGCGCGCATGCGCAGCTGGCCCGTGTCCATCGGGCCACGCAGGTCGATACCCACCGACGCGCTGTTGCGGGCGATCTGGCCGGCCATCTCATCGAAGCTGAAGAACAGCACCCGCTCACCCCGGGCGGCCGCTGCCGCGGCGAAGGCAGCACACAAGGTGGTCTTGGCCGTGCCCGGCTGCCCCGAGATCAGGGTGGTCGAGCCGCGATACACGCCCCCGCCCAGGATCCTATCCAGCTTCGATACGCCGATACCCACCCGCGCGGTGGAGGCCTCGCCCATCTCCGCGAGCTCCGGTGAACGACTGTAGGGCAGGTGGATGCCCTCGTCGTCCATCACCATGGCCAGCTCATCGGTGACATGGGCGGTTCCCCGGTACTTGGCGATGCGGAAACGCCGGTTGAGCCGGCGCTCGGCCAGCTCCGCGGAGAGCACCACAACGGCGGGCACCAGGAACTCCAGGCCCTCGAGATGCACCGGGACTGCCGGCCGGTCGGCCGCCAACTTGCCCGTGAGCAACAGCGAACGTCCGTCCCGCTCGCACCATTGCACCACCCGGGCGAGCTCCTCCAGGGCGGCGTCCGGGTCGGGCTGACGCCGAAGCAACTGATCGACCCCATCGAGCATCACCCAACCGGCACCGCTACGCTGCCCGGCCGCATCCAGGCCCGCGAGCAGCCCCTCGAGATCGAAGCGCCCTGCGACCTCGCTGCCCCGCAGGCCGGTACCGTCGATCAGCGCCAGCCGCTGGGAGGCGAGGAGCTCGGGGCCCCAGGAAAACGAGCCCGCATCACGGCGTAACTGGGCCGCCGACTCCTCGAAGGAAAGCAGGATCCCCCCTTCGCCCCGCGCGATGCCCGCGGCCAGGAGTTGCAGGCCCAGCACGGTCTTGCCGCTGCCCGCGGCGCCGAGGATGAGGGTGGCACCATCGCGGGGCAGCCCGCCGCCGGCTACCGCATCGAGGCCGGGGATGCCCGTGGCCCGTTTTACCAGCCCTTCGCTGTGCATTGCATTCTCCCTGATCTATCCACCGCGGCGCAGAGGCAGGGCCGATCGCTCGCGGAGCAGCCAGCGGAAGTCCTCCGCAGCTAGCGGCGGGCTGTACAGATAGCCCTGGCCGATGGAACAACCCTCCGCGAGCAGGGCCGCTGCGGTACTGTGTTGCTCGATCCCTTCGGCGACGGTATCCGCGCCGAGCGCCGTCGCGAGCTCGAGTACGCTGGCCACGATGCGCCGGCTCAACGCATCCCGCTCCATGCCCCGAACGAAGGCCTGGTCCACCTTGATCTCGTCGAAGGGGTAACGCTGGAGATAGAGCAGCGAGGAATACCCGGTGCCGAAGTCGTCCAGCGCCAGGCGGATGCCGGCGTCGTGGAGCGCGAGCAGGGTGCGGCGCAAACCGCCCCAGTGGTGCTCGAATACGCTCTCGGTGACCTCCAGGGTGAGGGCATCGGGCTCCAGCCCGGTCCGCTCCAACAGCTCGCTGACCTGCCGAGGGAAACCCACCTGGCGAAGCTGGGCCACGGAGGCGTTGACCGAGACCCTGACGATCTCCAGCCCCTCGTCGCGCCAGGCCCGGAGCTGACGGCAGGCCTCGGCGAAGACCCAATCCCCCAGCGGGATGATGAGCTGGCTCTGCTCGGCCACCGGGATGAAGCGGGCCGGCGGCACCAGGCCCTCCTGGGGATGATTCCAGCGCACCAACGCCTCGCAGGCGACCATTCGTCCGCTGTACAGATCCACCTGGGGCTGGAAGTGGAGCTCCAGCTCGTCGCGCTCGAGGGCCTGGCGCAGCTCCCCGGTCAAGCGGATACGCTCGCCCGTGCGAGCCTCGGTGGCGCGGCTATACAGCGCCCACTGGCGCACGTCCTCCTTACGGGCCTCGAACATGGCCAGCTCCGCCTCGCGGAGCAGCCAGCGGGCCTCCCGGCGCCGGCCGGCGAGCAGCGTATAGCCGAACCGGGTGTTCACCTCCACCGGCAGGGCGTCGACCACCATTGGCTCCGCGAACACCGCCGACAACGCCCGCCGGCGCTGCCTGGCCGCGGGAGGGCGCACCCCCGGCAGGTACAGCGCGAATTCGTCGCCGCCGATACGCGCCACCACCGCGCCCTCGCCGGCGCAGGCCTGCAAGCGCCGTCCCACCTCGGCAAGCAGCCGATCCCCGACCTCGTAGCCATGGGTCTCATTGATGTCATGCTGGCCGATCAGGTCCAGGACCACCACCATCCCGGCGGCGTCCCAGTCGGAGGCCGCGAACCGCTCCTCCAAGGCCTCGAGGAAGCCGTTGCGGTGATACAGACCGGTTAGCCGGTCCTCGTAGGCCAGGCGTATCCGCTGCTGCTCGGCGAGCTTGCGCTCGGTGATGTCCACGTGCATCACCACCACCCCCGCCTCACCGCCGTCAGCGGCCAGGCCGGTGGCCATCATTCGGAACCAGCGCGGGGTATCGGGTGCGTGGCAGGGATACTCCAGGAAGAACCGCGGTTGCTGGCCGGCGAGGACCGCCGACAGCCCCTCTGCCACGGTATCCGCCTCTTCCGCACAGGGCCCGCGGGCATCCCGGCAGACACGGAGGTAATTGGCGCCGACGCTGGAATGCGGGTCCGTGGCCCCGTTATCGCTACCGAAATGGCGCCACTGCTCGTTGACATCGAGGATGTTTCCCGCGCTGTCGAGCACAGCGATATGGGCAGGCAGGGCGTTGATCAGGGCCTGGCGGTTATCCAGCGCCCGGGCCAGCTCTTCTCCGGAGCGCTGTAACTCGGCCTCGTGGCGCTCCAGGCGCTCGCGGATGCGGTACTCCTCGGTAACGTCGGTCATCACGGCCCCCACCAGCCGCGGGGACTCGCCGATCATGGGGAAATAGCGCACCAGCAGCCGCCGGCGTCCGAGCACGGGGTGGACGCGCTCGGTTTCGTAGCGCTGGGGCTCCCCGGCGAAACAGCGTTGCAGCCGCGGCCGCACCTCGTCACGGAAATAGCGCTCGCCCAGCACCTCCGCCACGGGCCGCCCCTCCATCGCCGCAGGGCTCACGCCATACATGGCCGCGTAGGCGCTGTTGACCAGGACATAGCGGAAGGAATCATCCGCGACGGCGAAGTGGTCCTCGCTTCGCTCGACAAGTTCTTGATACTGGCGCTGCCGGCTCAGCGTCCGGTTGAAGGTACGGGTGAGCGCGGAGACCTCATCCGAACCGGATTCGGGTACCGGCCCGGCCGCCTCACCCCGCTCCAGTGCGCACACCCCTTCATGGAGCCAACGCAAGGGCCGGAGGACACGACGTTGAATGACGATGAGCAGCGTCATCGCTAGCAGGCCAAAGACCACCACCGCGACGAGGAGCCACTGGGACAGACGCCGGTGCTCAGCGGCCAAGGCCTGCTGCTGACCCTCCAACAAGTCGTTCACGGCGGCGTCGAGGGAGACACCGAGGGCGGCGACCTCCTCCATGAGTAGACGCCGCTCCAGCGCCAGGACACCGGCATCGAGTGGGGCCGGCGGGTGGGGATCGTCGCGGGCACGCTCGACGGTGTCGCGGAGCTCGCCGACCCGTGCCACGGCCCGGGCCGCATCGGCCACCGGCAGTGCACGCAATCCCCGCTCGAGGGCGGAGGCCTCACGGAGATAGGCCTCCCACTCAGCCGGGGAACGGAGACCAAGGACCATGGCGTCGCTGCGCGCCGAGAACACGTCCGCCCGCCGCGCGAGCACCATCAGCTCGGCGATCTCGTCACGGTAGGCCTGGCCGCGCTCGACCCCATATCCGACGATCGCGAGGACCAGTAGAAACCCGGCCACAGACCCCGAAATACCGAGCAGCGTGAGCCGCCTTAGGCTCATTGTCTCCCCCGTGTGTCCCCGGCGAGCGGCAGGCCGGGGGCGCCTTATCGTAGAGTTTTTGTTGATTATTCTTATACATGCGTATAAACGAAAATACGCCCCCCACGGCCCGAAGGCAATGCTGTCGTTATGCGCCGGCGTTCCGCAGCACCACCTCCCCATCCCGGAAGACTAGCAGCTCGCCATGGGCCATGGGGTTCCAGGTCTCGTCCACGGTCAACGGCTCGGTGGCGATGACGGTGACCACGTCGTCCGGCGTGGTCTCCAGGCCGAAGTCCACCTGTACCTCCGCGTCACGCAGGCTCGCCCGGCCGAACGGGGCGCGGCGGGTGAGCCAGCACAGCCGCGTGCTGCAGTAGACGTAGAGCTCGCGGGCGTCGGAGAAGAGCATGTTGAAGGTGCCGAGCCCCGCGAGGTCCTCGCAGCACTCGCGGATCAGGTGGCGCAGCGGTGCCGGGCGCTGTGGCGGCCGCGGGAAGCGCTCCCGGATGCGATCCATCAGCCAGCAAAAGGCGTGCTCACTGTCGGTGGTCCCCATGGGCCGGTAATGGCGCAGCGGCCGGCGCTTGATGCCCTTGAGTTGGCCGTTGTGGGCGAACACGAAGCTCCGGCCCCAGAGCTCACGCTCGAAGGGATGGGTGTTGGCCAGTGAGACCCGACCGCGGTTGGCCTTGCGGATGTGGCTGATCACGATCTCGCTCTTGATACCGCATTCGCGCACGAACCGCGCCACCTCGGAACGGTAGCTGGAGACCGGGTCGTGGAAGAGCCGGCAGCGCCGGCCCTCGTAGAACCCGATACCCCAGCCGTCACCATGGTGGGCGGTGCGCCCGCCCCGCTCCACCAGGCCGGTGAAGGAGAAGCGGATGCTCGTGGGCGTATTGGCGCTCATGGCCAGCAGCTCACACATGGCGGGGCCTCCCGCCCTGGCGCCGGCGCAGCAACGGCAGCCCCCAGGCACCGGCCAGCACCGCCACGGCAAGACCGGCCATGGGCCAGTCCCGCCAGATCACATAGGGGGTGATCCCGCGGCGTGGGGTGACCTGCGCTTCCAGGGTGGTGCGCTCGAACTGCGGGGCCTCAGCACGGATCCGGCCATCGGCGCTGATCACCGCGGTGATGCCGGTGTTGGTGGCGCGCAGCATCGGCCGCCCCGTCTCACGGGCCCGAAACCGCGCCATCTCCAGGTGTTGATGCGGGGCCAGGGAATCACCGAACCAGCCATCATTGCTCACATTGAGCAGCACCCCGGCCTCCGGGAGGGCGTCCGCCACCAATGGGCCGAAGGTGACCTCATAGCATACGGACACGCCCAGGGCGGTCCCGCCGGCGGTGATGGGTGCCGTCCGGCTGCCGGCCGTGAAGTCACCCATGGGGGCCCCGACGAAGTCCAGGGCACCGCCGAACCACTCGCGAAAGGGCACGTATTCGCCAAAGGGCACCAGGTGGCGCTTGTGGTAGGTGTTCTCGGGCTCGCCGAGTACCACTACCGAGTTATAGGACGCCTCGCCCTCGCGGACGGGAACGCCGGTGACGATCGTGCTGCCGGCCTCCGTCGCCTCCTCTGCCAGCGGCCGCAGGAAGTTCTCAGCCACACTGTCCCGGAATGCCGGCACCGCCGCCTCGGGCCAGATGATCAGTGGGGTGCCGTACTGCGCCCGGCTCGCTTGGGCGTAGTGGCGCAGGGTGGCGATGCGGTTGTCCATCAGCCACTTCTCGTCCTGGGGCACATTGCCCTGGATCATGGTCACCCCTATCGCGGGGCCGGCGGGCTCGCTCCAGCGGATCTGCCCCAGGAGGCCGGCGCAGACATGGCCGGCGATGAGCACCGCCGCCAGCGCGAGCGGCCCCGGCCGTGGACGCAGCGCCAGCCAGGCGATCCCCCCCGCCAGCACACAGACCAGCACCGTGGCCCCGTAGACCCCGAACAGCGGCGCTACCGCCCCAGCGGGTGTGTCCACCTGGGTGTAGCCTACCGACAGCCAGGTGGCCCCGGTGAACAGCCAGCTCCGCACCCATTCGATCAACAGCCAGGCCGCCGGCAGCGTCACCAGCACGGTGAGCGCCGGCCGCCCGCCGCCGAGGCGCCGGCCCAGCCACAGCGCGGCCAGGGGATAGAGGGCGAAGAAGGCGATGAATAGCGGCGTCACGACCGATGCGGCCAGGGTGCCGCCGCCGTAGCGGCTCACCGAGATAAAGATCCACGAAACGCCGAACCCGGCATACCCCAGACCGAACAGGTAGGCGCCGAGGGCGGCGCGCCACGACGGCGCCGCCGCGACCTGGGCGAAGGCCAGGGCCAGTGCCACCGGTGGCAGCCAGCCCCAGCCAAAGGGCGCAAAGCCCAGTGGCATGGCCAGGCCGGCCAGGAGAGCAAGGACCGGACCGGCCCGACCGGCGAGCACTGCCTCCATGGGCGGATTAGTGGGCGCGGGGCCGGTCTTCCTCCTCCACCGCGGCCTCCACCGGCACGCGACTGACACGGAGGAGATAAATCCGGCGGCTGTCGGCGCGTACCACCTCGAAGCGGCAGCCGCCGAGGTCGAGGACCTCGCCGCGCCGTGGCACGTGGCCGAAGCCGTTGGCCACCAGCCCGCCGACGGTGTCGAACTCGTCGTCGCTGAAGCCGGTGCCGAAGTGCTCGTTGAACTCCTCGATGGGGGTCAACGCCTTGACCACGAAGCAGCCATCGTCGCCCCGGGAAAGGATCCAGCCGTCGTCCTCGTCATCGTGCTCGTCATCGATCTCGCCGACGATCTGCTCGATGACGTCCTCGATGGTGACGATGCCGGCAAGCCCACCGTACTCGTCCACCACCACCGCCAGGTGGTTGCGGCTGTCCTGGAAGAGCTTGAGCAGCGCGTCCAGGCGCTTGCTCTCAGGGATGAACAGCGCCGGCCGCAGCAACTCGCGTAGGTTGAACTCCCCCTGGCCATTCGGCTCCAGGAAGCGCAGCAGGTCCTTGGCGATGAGGATGCCGATGACGTCGTCCCGGCTGTCGCCGGTGACCGGGAAGCGGGAATGGCCGGTCTCGACGATAGTGGGCAGCAGGTCCCAGACGCGGTCGCTGCGCTGGAGCACCGCCACCTGGGAACGGGGCACCATGATGTCCCGGGCCTGCAACTCCGAGACATGGAGTACCCCTTCGATCATCGCCAGGGAGTCCGAGTCGACGATGCCCCGCCCTTGGGCGTGACGCAGCACCTGGATCAGATCATCCCGGTCCCTGGGCTCGCCGGAAAGGGCCTGCCCGATACGCTCCAGCCAGCTTCTTTGGTGGCCGTTCTGGTCGGGGTGGGGGCTGCTACTGCCGGATCGGTCCTCGTTCATCAGGTTCTCGATGGTTGCCACGGAAATCGTCGAATGCATGGATTGGTTAGCCGGCCCCGGCGGCCGGCTAACCAATCCCGGCCTAATCGACGCGGGTTTCCGTCTCCACCGGCTCCCCGGCGTAGGGATCATCGTACCCCAGTGCACGGAGTATGGCGCGCTCGGCGCCCTCCATCACCTCCGCTTCGTCGTCCTCCATGTGGTCATAGCCGAGCAGATGCAAGGCGCCATGCACCACCAGGTGGGCCCAGTGGGCCTCCACCGGCTTACCCTGCTCATCGGCCTCGCGCTCGAGCACCGGCGCACAGATCACCAGATCACCGAGCACGGGATGATCAACCCCCTCCGGCAGCTCCGCGGGGAAGGAGAGCACATTGGTGGCGTAATCGCGGCCGCGATAGGTGGCGTTGAGCTCCCGGCCCTCGGCCTCGTCGACGATGCGCAGGCTCACCTCCGCGGCCTCCCGGTGATCCGCCAGGGCCACCGCCAGCCAGCGCCGGAACGCCGCGTCCTCCGGGATATCCGGAACCGAGGAGGCGACCTGGATATCGAGCTCGATGTTCATCCCGATTCGCTGCCAGTGCGGGTATCGTAGGCCTGGACAATACGCTGCACCAGGTCGTGGCGCACCACGTCCCGGGCGTTGAAAAAGGTAAAGCTCACCCCCTCCACATCGCGCAGGACGTCGATGGCATCCCGCAACCCGGAGGTCTTGCCGGGCGGCAGATCGATCTGGGTGACATCGCCGTTGACCACCGCTGTGGAACCGAAGCCGATGCGGGTGAGGAACATCTTCATCTGCTCGACGGTGGTGTTCTGCGCCTCGTCGAGGATGATGAAGGCGTTGTTCAGCGTCCGCCCGCGCATGTAGGCCAGCGGCGCCACCTCGATGACGTTGCGCTCGATGAGCTTGTTCACCCGCTCGAAGCCGAGCATCTCGAACAGCGCGTCGTAGAGCGGGCGCAGGTACGGGTCCACCTTCTGGGCCAGGTCGCCGGGGAGAAAGCCCAGGCGCTCGCCGGCCTCCACCGCCGGGCGCACCAGCACCAGGCGTTGGACCAGGTCCCGCTCCAGGGCATCCACGGCACAGGCCACCGCCAGGTAGGTCTTGCCGGTGCCCGCCGGCCCGACGCCGAAGTTGAGGTCGTGGGTGATGACGCTGTGCAGGTAACGACGCTGGCTCGGCCCGCGCCCCTGCACCTGCCCCTTGCGGGTGCGGATGACCACCTCCCGGGGCACACCGGCGTGCTCCGCCGCCTCAGTACGGGCGTCCACGTCGGCCTTCTGGAGATAGAGGTGGACGTTCTCGGCGCTGATCACCTCCTGGCTGGAGACGTCATAGAGGGCCTTTAGCACCTCGCTGGCCGCCAGGGCGGCACGGTCCTCGCCGATGACCCGAAAGCGGTGGCCGCGGTTCTTGATCTCCACACCAAGGCGCCGCTCGACCTGACGGATGTGCTCGTCGAACTGCCCGCAGAGGCTGGCGAGGCGGTCGTTGTCCGGGGGATCGAGGGTGAAATCGATGGCTTCGGGACTGTCACTCAAGGCGTGCTTCACCTCGCTGCTGTCACGCACTGGCCGCGGCGAGATCGGGCTCCAGGGCCTCGTCGAAGCCCACGAACTCGCCCCGCAGGGAGTTGGCGAGGGCCTCGGTGATGCGCACCCGCACGAAGCGGCCGATCAGCCGCCGCGGACCGGGGAAATTGACCACACGGTTGTTCTCCGTGCGGCCGGCGACCTCCGTTTCGTCCTTTTTCGACACCCCATCCACCAGAACGGTTTCGACACCACCGACCATGGAGTTGCTGATCCGCCGGGCGTTTGCGTTGAGCAGGGCCTGCATGCGCTGCAAGCGCTCCTTCTTCTCCGCCATGGGCGTGGCATCGGGCAACTGCGCCGCCGGCGTCCCCGGACGGCTGGAGAACACGAAGCTGAAGGACTGGTCGAAGCCGACCTGCTCGATGAGCGCCAGGGTGTCCTCGAAGTCCTGCCGCATCTCACCGGGGAAGCCGACGATGAAATCCGAGGACAACACCAGGTCCGGCCGGGCCTCGCGCAGCCGGGCGACGAGCTCGAGGAAGTCGTCGCGGGTGTGGTTGCGCTTCATCAGCCGCAGCACGTTATCGGAGCCGCTCTGCACGGGAAGATGCAGGTGGCCCACCAGCTCGGGGACCTCCGCATAGGCCTCGATGAGCGCACCGTTGAAATCCAGCGGGTGGGAGGTGGTGAAACGGATACGGTCGATGCCATCGATGGCGGCGATGTAGTGGATGAGTAGCGCCAGGTCCGCCGGCGTGCCGTCCTCCATGGCGCCGTCATAGCCGTTGACGTTCTGCCCGAGCAGGGTGACCTCGCGCACGCCCTGCTCGGCGAGCTCGGCGCACTCGCCGAGCACGTCCTCGAAAGGCCGGGAGATCTCCTCGCCGCGGGTGTAGGGCACCACGCAGAAGCTGCAGTACTTGCTGCAACCCTCCATGATGGAGACGAAGGCCGTGGGCCCCTCCGCGCGCGCCTCCGGGAGGCGATCGAACTTCTCGATCTCCGGGAAGCTGATGTCGACCACCGGCTGACCGCTGTCACGGGCGCGGTCCACCATGCTCGGCAGCCGGTGCAGGGTCTGGGGGCCGAAGACGAGATCCACATACGGGGCGCGCTCGACGATGGCGGCGCCCTCCTGGCTCGCCACGCAGCCGCCGACACCGATGAGCACCCCCGGACGCTCGGCCTTCAACGCCTTCCAGCGCCCGAGCTGGGAGAAGACCTTCTCCTGGGCCTTCTCGCGCACGGAGCAGGTGTTGAGCAGGATCACGTCCGCCTCCGCCGGCTCGCGGACCCGTTCGTAGCCCCGCTCGGCGGCGAGCACCTCCGCCATCTTGGCGGAGTCGTATTCGTTCATCTGACAGCCGTGGGTGTGGACGTAGACCTTCGGTGCCATAAACCCCGTCATTGCCTTGCAGAATTCGCGGCGCCGACGCCGCGGTATCGGTTCGAACCCTTGTGTGGGAGCCGCTTGCGCCGCGACCCGCTACCCTCACAACTATCGGTCAAGAATACTAGGTCGTCCATGGGGGGTAAACGCGCGGCGCGACGGGCGGGACGGCTCACCGCCCGTCGGTCACCGGCCGGCCCACGGCATGGTATACGAAGCCGAGCCGGCGCAGCGCCGCCGGGTCGTAGAGATTGCGGCCGTCGAAGATCACCGGGTCGGCGAGTCGCTCGCGAATGGTCTCGAAGTCCGGGCTGCGGAAGATGTTCCATTCGGTGAGGATGGCGAGGGCGTCGGCCCCGTCCAGGGCCGCCTCGGGGCTGTCGCAGAGGCTCAGCTCCGGACGTTCGCCGTAGATCCGACGGGTCTCCTCCATGGCCTTGGGGTCGAAGGCACGCACCGCCGCCCCCGCCTCCCACAGCGACTCCATGAGCCGGCGGCTGGCGGCCTCGCGCATGTCGTCGGTGTTGGGCTTGAAGGAAAGCCCCCACAAGGCGATGGTGCGGCCGGCCAGCTCGCCGCCGAAATGCTCGCGGATGCGATTGAAGATATAGCTCTTCTGGCGCTCGTTGACCTCGTCCACCGCCTGGAGCATCTGCGGGAGATAGTCCACATCGTTGGCCGTGCGCAGCAGCGCGCGCACGTCCTTGGGGAAGCAGGAGCCACCGAAGCCGGCGCCGGGATAGATGAAATGGTAGCCGATGCGGGGGTCGGAGCCGATACCCACCCGCACCCGCTCGATGTCCGCCCCCAGCCGATCGGCCAGGTTGGCGAGCTCGTTCATGAAGCTGATCTTGGTGGCGAGCATGGCATTGGCGGCGTACTTGGTGAGCTCCGCCGAGCGCACGTCCATGGTGATCAGCCGGTCGTGGTTGCGGTTGAACGGGGCATAGAGCTCACGCATGCGCTCGCCGGCGGCCTCGTCGTCGGTACCCACGATGACCCGTTCGGGCTTCATGAAGTCCTCCACCGCCGCGCCCTCCTTGAGGAACTCGGGGTTGGAGACCACCTCAAAGTCGGGGGCCACGTCGCGCCCGGCAAGCACCTCCCGTACGGCCTCCCGGACCCGGTCGGCGGTGCCCACCGGCACCGTGGACTTATCGACGATGAGCTTATACTCCTCCATATGCTCGGCGATGGTCCGCGCCACGGCGAGCACATACTGGAGGTCGGCGGAGCCGTCCTCGTCCGAGGGCGTGCCCACGGCGATGAACTGATAGGCGCCGTGGGCGACGCCGCGAGCGGCGTCGGTGGTGAACTCCAGCCGCCCGCCCCGGCGGTTGCGCGTCACCAGGGTCTCCAGGCCGGGCTCGTAGATGGGGACCTCGCCGGCGTTGAGCCGGGCCACCTTGTCCGCATCCACGTCCACGCAGACCACGTGGTTGCCGACCTCCGCGAAGCAGGCACCGGTCACCAGCCCCACATACCCCGTCCCGAAGATGGTGATGCGCATGATTCCCCCGTCCGTTGGCGTTGAAAAGGCGCCATTCTAGCGAATGGGAGCGCGGCGGTGGTGACCTGTCAGCCCCGCGCCAACGTCTGGGTCGGGGTCTCGCCAAAGCGCTGCCGATAGTACTGGCAAAAGCGGCCGAAGTGGCCGAACCCCCAACGCAGGGCCACCTCGCCAACCCGCACGGTTTCCCCGGGATCGGCGGCGAGCAAGGCCTCGCGGACCCGCCGCAGCCGGACCTCGCGCACGAAGGCCATGGGCGTGGTGCCGCGGTGGCGACGGAAGCCCTGCTGCAGCGCCCGCCCGCTGATGCAGCAGGCCCGGGCGATGGACTCCAGCGTCAGGGACTCGTCGGCGTGGGCCTCGATGTACTCCTCGGCACGGCGCACGTAGCGGGGGCAGGGCTCGGTCTCCGCTCGCGCGAGTAACCCACTCGCCTCCCCGGCCTGGGCATGGACCAGGGTGCCCAAGAGCATCTGTCGGAGCTGCGCCGCGACCAGGGGATTGCCCGCCGCGTCCCGCAGGGTCTCCAGGCGCTCCACCACGAAGCCTACCGTATCGCGCAGTAACCGCCCCGGCCCGCCGGCCAGGGGCACCGCCAGCTCGAAACAGGGAGGACTGCGGAGCTCCCGGCCCGTCAACGCCCGGAGGTAGTCGATCATGGTGTCGCGGTCCACCTGCACCAGCAGCTTGCGGCAGTCGCCGCTCCAGCACATGCGCACCCGACCGGTCGCATTGAGCAGGCTCCCTCGCCCCGGATCGGCGATGATCTCCCGGTCCCCGCAGGCCACCTGGGCCGAGCCGGCGAGGGGCAGCTGGAGCAGGTAGTAAGAGCCGAGCTCGCCGGGGTCGATGGTCACCGTCGCCCCGTAGTGGAGATAGTTGACGCTCAGCCCGCCCAGGTCCACGCGGTTGTGGTGGGCGTCCAGGGACACGCGGCCGCGCACCGGGGCGAGGCTGTGGTCGGAGAATACCCGGCCCACCTGCTCGCGGGCCTCGTCCACGTCGCCGGTCTCGAAGAGGCTGTAGCCCGCCAGCGGCAGGGCCTGATCGGGCCGCTCGTACATGGCACCTGTACCTCCCCTTCGAAAGATTCACGCATTGCGGATAACCGATGCGCGAAGCGGATTGTCGGCGCTCCCTGCCGTTGGAATAGTTAAGACATAAAACAACGACCATTTCATCACGTCAATGCGTGCACCGAACAGGAGGAGCAGGCCATGAGCCCACTCGACGACCGCGTCGCCATCGTCACCGGAGGGGCCACCCGCATCGGCCGGGCGGTGGCGGCGTCCCTTTGCGACGCCGGCGCCCGCGTCACCCTTGCGGACATCGACCGCGCCGGCGGCGAGGCCGCGGCCTCGGCCATCGGCGAGCGCGCCCGCTTCATCCCCACCGACGTCACCGACGATACGCAGATCCACGAGTGCGTGGAAACAGCGGCCGCCGACGGCGGCATCGACATCCTGGTCAATCTCGCCTGCTGCTACGTGGACGAGGGCATGGTCTCGGACCGGGCCGACTGGCATGCCGCCTTCGACGTCAACCTCATCGGCGCGGTGATGATGCTGCGCGCCGTCCATCCCCACATGCTCGCACGCGGCGGCGGCAGCGTCGTGAACTTCGGCAGCATCAGCGCCAAGGTCGCCCAGTCCGGGCGCTGGCTCTACCCCGCCACCAAGGCCGCCATGCTGCAGTTCACCCGTTCGGCGGCGCTGGATCTCGCCGGCGACGGTATCCGCGTGAACAGCGTCTCGCCCGGGTGGACCTGGTCGAACGTCATTGAGGCCCTCGCCGGCGGCGACCGGGAGAAGGCCGACCGCGTGGCCGCCGATTATCACCTCCCGGGCCGGCTCGGCGAGGCCGATGAGGTGGCGCAAGTGGTGCGCTTCCTCTGCTCCGACGAGGCGAGCTTCGTCACCGGCGCCGATTACGCCGTCGACGGTGGCTACACCGCCATGGGACCCGAACAGGCCGCGGCGGCCATCACCCGCCTCGGCTGATCCACGAACGAATCAGGAGGAAAGAACCATGAGCCGCATCATGATCATCGGGGCCGGCCAGTCGGGCCTGCAACTGGGCATGGGCCTGCTGGACCACGGCCACGAAGTCACCGTGGTGTCCAACCGCACCCCGGAACAAATCCGGGAAGGCCGTGTCATGTCCAGCCAGTGCATGTTCGACGCCGCCCTGCAGCACGAGCGCGACATCAGCGCCAACTTCTGGGAGGATAGCTGCCCGCCGGTGGAGGGGATCTCCTTCACCGTCCCTGATGGCCAGGGGGGCAAGCAGCTGGAGTGGGCGGGGCGACTGGATCGCGATGCCCAGTCCGTGGACCAGCGCGTGAAGATGCCGGTATGGATGCAGGAACTCGAGCGCCGCGGCGGCGAGCTGCGCATCGAGGAGGCGGGCATCGAGGAGCTCGAGGCCTATGCCCGGGACTACGACCTGGTGCTGGTGGCCTCTGGCAAGGGCGAGATCGGCAAGCTCTTCGAGCGCGACGCCGAGCGTTCCACCTTCGACAAGCCCCAGCGCGCGTTGGCTCTGACCTACGTCCACGGCATGACCCCGCGGCCGGAGCACTCCGCGGTGTGCTTCAACCTCATCCCCGGCGTCGGCGAGTACTTCGTCTTCCCCGCGCTCACCTTGAGCGGCCCCTGCGAGATCATGGTCTTCGAGGGCGTCCCCGGCGGGCCCATGGACTGCTGGGGCGACGTGGATGGCCCGGCGGCGCACCTGGCGCGCAGCCTGGAGATCCTCGAGACCTACCTCCCCTGGGAGGCAGCGCGCTGCCGCAACGTCGAGCTCACCGACGACCAGGGCATCCTAGCCGGCCGTTTCCCCCCCACCATCCGCAAGCCCGTGGGGCGGCTACCCTCCGGCGCGGCGGTACTGGGGATGGCGGACACCGTGGTGCTCAACGACCCCGTCACCGGCCAGGGCTCCAACAACGCCGCCAAGTGCGCCGCCACCTACCTGCAGCGCATCCTCGAGCGCGGCGACGGCCCCTTCGACAGCGAGTGGATGCAGGGGACCTTCGAGACGTACTGGGACTATGCCCGCTACGTGGTCGACTGGACCAACGCCCTGCTGCAGCCGCCCCAGCCCCATGTGCTGGAGCTCATGGGTGCCGCCCAGGGGAACCGGGAACTCGCCCGGCGGATGGCCAACGGCTTCAACGACCCGCGGGACTACTTCCCCTGGTTCATGGAGCCCGGCGCCGCCGACGAATACCTGAAGTCCCTGCAGGCCGCCTGAGCACGAACCAACAACGGAGGGCCACAACCATGGCCAGCGCGAACATCCGCATGACGGACAGTCACAGTTTCCCGCCGCCGGCCAACGAGGGCCTGGCGGCCTTCGCCCGCGACCTCATCGCGCCGGCGGACGCGTTCAAGGGCGGCATGCGCCGGCTTGCCGGCGCCGTTAATATCGTCGCCACCGCCCATGAAGGCGAGCGCAACGGCCTCACCGCCACCGCGGTAACCTCGCTTTCCGCGGAGCCGCCGCGGCTGCTGGCCTGCGTGAACCTCTCGGGGCGCACCTTCCAGCTCATCGCCGCCAGCCGCCGCATGTCGGTCAACGTCCTCGGCCGCGACCAGGAGGACGTCGCCAAGCGCTTCGCCGGCATGCTCGGCGAGCCCGGGTCGAACCCCTTTGAGGTCACCAATTGGGACACCTCCGCACGTGGCATCCCCATGCTGCACGGGGCGCTGGCGAGCTTCGACTGCGTGGTCGAGGAGATGCTGGTCACCCACACCCACGCCGTGCTCATCGGCGAGGTCAAGGAGGTGGTGGCCACCGATCCGGAGGCGCCGCTGCTCTACATGAACGGCCGCTTCGGTTCCTTCGACGGAGGAGAACAGCAATGAAGATGGACCCGCGATGGCTCGGCGCCGGCCTGGTGGCCGGTGCCTTCGCCCTGCCGGCGAGCGCGCTGGCGGACGCCGTGCAGCACTATGTGCCCGGCGTGGAGGGCAACAAGGCCGCCTCGGTGCCGCCGCCGGGGTTCTATCTGCGCACCTACGGCGTCTACTACGACTCCGACACGGTGCGCGTCGACACCCCCAGCGGTGACGGCGACCTGCCGGTGGACAGCTCCGCGGAGGTCTTCGCGGTGGTGCCGCGGGCGATCTGGATCACCGAGCAGAAGTTCCTCGGCGCCGACTACGGCATGGAGCTCATCGCCCCGATCCTCGACAAGGAGGTCAAGGTCGGCGGCGTGCGCGAGAGCGACAGCGGCCTCGGCGACGTCTTCCTCAGCCCGCTGATCCTCTCCTGGCACGGCGAGCAATACGACGCGGTCTTCGCCGCCGGCTACTGGACCGACGCCTTCAGCGACTTCTACGACGACAACCCGGTGGCGGCGGCGTCCTCGGCGGGGCAGGGTTATTCCAACGTCATGCTCACCTTCGGCGGCACGTGGTATCCCACCGAGGACCGGCGCTGGGCGTTCTCGCTACTGAACCGCTACGAGACCCTGGCCTCGGAGATCGAGGGCAGCGACATCGAGCCCGGCGACAACCTGGTCGCCGAGTGGGGGATCAGCTACGACGTCAACCCGGCGCTGACCCTGGGGCTGGTGGGCTATGACAGCTGGCAGCTCGAGGGCGACGATGCGCCCGCCGGCGTGCCCACCCCCAAGGACGAGGTCCATGCCATCGGCGGGCAGGTGACCTATCGCTCCAAGTCGCTGGGCATGGCCTTCGATGCCGCTATCTACGACGAGTACGAGAGTAAGCACCGACCCGAGGGCACCACCTTCCGGGTGATCGCTACCATCCCGTTCTGAGCCCCATTACGAGGAGACCCGACCGTGAGCGAAACCGCCAGTGACCGGAACGCGGACTGCGTGATCGTCGGCAGCGGCATCAACTCGTTGGTCTGCGCCGCGCAGCTCGCCCGCAAGGGCCGGCGGGTGATCGTGCTGGAGCGCAACGAGCGCCTGGGCGGGTGCATTCGCACCGAGGAGCTGACCGTGCCGGGCTTCCGCCACGACGTGCTCTCCGGCTTCCATCCGCTGTTCGTGACCTCGCCGGGGTATGCCGCCCTCGGCGAGTCCCTCCATGCCGAGGGGCTCGACTACGCCAACTCGGATACGCCCACCGCTGTGGTCCTACCCGACGGAACGCACTTCGTCCTATCCCGGAACCGGGCAGCGAACGTCCAGGCCATGAACGCCCTGGCCGCCGGCGACGGCGACCGCTTCGACGCCGCCATGGCGGCGCTGGAAGCCAACGCCGAGACCACCTTCACCCTGCTCGGCGGCGAGCTCAAGAGCTGGGGGGTAGCGAAGACGCTGTTCCGGCACGGCCGCCGCGAGGGCCACCGCGGCCTGATCCGCTATTTCGGCGAGAGCATGGAGAGCGCGCGCACGTGGCTGGAGCGCACCTTCGACTCCGAGCTCACCCGCGCCTGCCTGGCACCCTGGATCCTGCATACCGGCCTGGGGCCGGACAGCGCCCTGGGCGGGCACATGCTGCGGTTGATCGCCTTCACCCTGGAGGCGGCGGGCATGCCCGTCGTCCGTGGCGGCAGCGAGCGCATCGTGGACGCCTTCCGCGCGGTGGTGGAGGCGCACGGCGGCAGTTTCATCACCGGGGCGGACGTGGATCGTGTGGTCACCGAGGGCGGGCGCGCCCGGGGGGTGGAAACCGCCGACGGCAGCCGGTACCGGGCGGAAAAGGCCGTGATCTGCAACACCACGCCCACCCAGCTCTACGGCCGGCTGCTGCGGGACGCCGAGCTGCCGGAACGCGTGCGCGAGGACGCCGCACGCTACCGCTACGGCCGTGGCGACATGCAGGTCCACCTGGCCCTCAGCGAGCCGCCGCAGTGGCCAGACCCGGCCCTGCGCGACGTCGCGATGCTGCACCTCACGCCGGGCCTGGACGGCGTCTCCCGGGCGGTCAACGAGGCCGAGCGCGGCCTGCTGCCGGCGGAGGCCTCGGTGGTGGTGGCCCAGCCCGCCGCCCTGGACCCGTCCCGGGCGCCGGAGGGACAGTGGATCCTCTGGATCCAGCTCCAGGAGTTGCCGCGGCACATCAAGGGGGATGCCGCGGGCGAGATCCCCGCCCCCGCCGACGGGGCCTGGGACGAGGCCACCCGCGAGGCCTACGCCGAACGGATCATGGCGCGGCTGCGCCGGCACATCCCGAACCTGGACCGGGCGCTCCTCGGCCGCGCCGTGCTCTCACCGGCGGACCTGGAGCGGCTCAACATCAACCTGGTGGGCGGGGACCCCTACTCCGGCGATTGCCAGGCGGATCAGTTCCTGCTGTGGCGCCCGCTCAACGACGGCGACGGTCACCGTACCTGCGTGCGTGACCTCTACCACATCGGCGCCTCCACCCATCCCGGCCCGGGCCTGGGCGGGGTCTCCGGGCACTTGGTGGCGGAGCGGCTCGGCTGAGCCCTCCCGCGGCTGTCCATACATTTAACATTGGTTTATACTGAAACCAATTCCCCATCGCTATGACATAGGCATGCCATGGACATCCGCCAGCTGCGCTACTTCGCCGCCATCGCCAACGCGGGCTCCATTACCCGGGCGGCAGAACAGCTGGATGTGGCGCAGCCGGCGCTCAGCCAGCACGTGCGCCAGCTCGAGGAGGAGCTCGGCACCCAGCTGCTGGTGCGCAGCGTCCGCGGGGTACGGCTGACCGACACCGGCACACGCCTGCTCAGCCACGCCCGCAAGCTCCTGAGCGACTTCCAGGCCATCCGCGACGATATCCAACAGACGGAATCCACCCCGGCGGGCCCCACCGATATCGGCATCCCCACTTCCCTGGGCATGCTGCTGAGCGTCCCCCTGGCGCTGCAGGTGCGCCGGGAGCTGCCCAAGGTGCAGCTCCGCATCGCCGAGGGGTTGTCCGGCCACACCCTGGAGTGGCTGCGCCAGGGCAGCCTGGACCTGGCCCTGGTGTTCGGCTCGGAAAAGGTGGCGGGGCTCGCCATGGAACTCATCGCCACCGAGGAGCTGCACCTGGTGGGCCCGCGGGACGACCCCCGACTGGCGGAGCTCGCCAGCGGCCCGGAGGGCAACGTTCCCCTGGCCGCCATCGACGGGGTGCCGCTGATCATGCCCGGTCGACCCCACGGCGTGCGCGAGGAGCTAGAGGCCGCCGCCCGGGGCCGGGCCGCGCGCCTGGACATCGTCCTGGAGATGGACGCCCTGGAGCCCATCAAGGCCCTGGTGGCCGAGGGCGCCGGTTACACGGTGCTCTCCCCGCGCCTGGCCCGGCACGGGGCCGTGGGCGATCAACTGCAGACCCTGCCCATCCGGGACCCGGAGATCCAGCGCAGCATTTACCTCGCCCGGGTGGCGGAACGGCCCCTGTCCATCGCCGCCCGCCACGTCCGCGACCGCCTGCGCGAGATCCTCGGCACCCTCACCAACGGCCGGCGCTGGCGCCCGGAACTCACCCGGGAGGCCGCCCCCCGCCCCGCCGCAACAGGGACCGAGGCGTAACGGGTGCGGACTCGACAGGCCGGATCCCATGGACCAAACTCCCCACCCAGAGTCCTGTAGGGCCCCCGCCGGCGAGTGACCACCGCGCGGGCCGCCCCTGCCCCGGACCGGTTAGAGGGAGCCGAGCGATGGCGAACGACAATCCCCAGGATGCCGCCCCGGAGGCAGGCGCGGGGCAGGTGCTTTCCGAAGGCAACGCCAGGAAGGGAGGAGGAACCTTGGGCCGGATCTGGCACTTCTCGAGCATGTTCCCGTGGACGCTGCTGCTCATCGCCATCGCACTGGTGCTGGAGGTGTTCACGGAAAACATCCGCGGCACCACCATCGACTACACCATGGTGGTCGTGGCCGCTGTGGTCCTGGTCATCGAGGTGGCCAAGTCGGCGGACATCAAGATGGTGCGCTTCATCGTCGACCTGGTCGCGGCCATCGTGGCGCTGATCGTCGCCACCGCGCTGCTGACCTACTACATCACCACCACCGGTAAGGTCCCGGCCTTCTACCACTGGGTGGTGGCGGGCGTCCTGGTCATCGACGCCATCCTCAGCCCGGCGATCTCCTTTGCCACCGCCCTACGCAACATGGCCCTGGGGGATTAGCCCACCAGCCTTGCGAGGCGTTGGCGCAGGCGGCGGTAGCCCCGCCGCAACGGGTCCGTGAAAGGCAGCACCCAGCGCAGCAACAGCGGATCGTAGTCGACCTCGGGGTGCTCGTCGGCGTAACGGGTGAAGTTCTCCACGAGAAAACGGTTGTACAGCCCGAAGTCGGCCCAGACGCCGTGGTATACGCCGCGCAGCTCCAGCAGGGCGCGGTCGTACTCTGCCTGGCGGGCCACCACCTCACCGAGCCGGGTCAGCACGTGGGCGGGGTCACGGCCCTTCCCCAGCGCCCGACGCAGACCGCCATCCAGCTGCAACGCCATCCGTGCCGCCCGCAGGTCGCCGACGTCGGCAATCACTGTGCCGCCCGGGTCATGGCGTTCCAGGAAGGCCAACAAGGCCTCCGCGGTCTCCTCGGCACGGTGTGCCTCCCGCCCCAGGCGCTCGAGGTCCAGGGCAGGCGGGCCCTTGACCGGGCCATAGTCCGCCAGCAACCCGTCCAGATCCTCGCGCAGGCTGAACCCCAGCGGCCGGCGCTGGAAGCCGCCCTCGGGGTCACTGCGGTAGCCGAAACCGGTGAGGTACTCCGGGTCACCGCGGACCAGCGCCCGGACGGCGTTGTTCAGGCCATCCTCCAGGGCGAGATAGATGCGCTGGCGGGGCCAGCCCGGACGGCGGCTGAGCTTGCGCCCCACGTACGCCCGGATGCGGTGCCGTGCCCGGCGCGCCTCCTCCGGGATGAAGCGATCGTCGGAGGTACCCAGGACATCCTCGAGCCGGACCTCCGCCTGGTGGGCCTTCACGCCGCGGGCCACGTAGGTGAGCACGTCCCGACGCAGGCCGAGCAGGATGTAGTTCTCGAACGGATTGGACTCGGTGAGATGGGCGAGGAAACGCCGCCAGCCCAAATGGCGATCGCGCAGCTCCCGGTACCAGGAGAACCGCAGCTCGTTCACCGAGTTCTTTGCCGCCGACAGCGGCGGGGTGGAGAACAGCTTCTGGGGCTGGCGGAAGGGGATCCGGGCCGGCTCCCCCTCGGCGTTCAAGCCCTCCAGCACGTTGGCGTCGGCGGCCAGCGCCTGCCGGGCCTGCGCCAGGAAGGATTCCTCATCCTGGTAGGGCGGCGGTCGGTCCCGGGACTCCAGGGCCAGGGCGTAGAGCGGCCAGAAACGCTGCTGCAACAACGGCCCCTGGAGCTCCGGCTGGCGCTTCCAGCCCCGTGCGGCCTGGTCGAAGTGCGTCCGCACGAACTCGAAGTGCCGCTGCATGGCGGCCTTGACGCGATCATAGAGGGTCACCAGGACCAGGATGACCCCCAGCCCCATCATGGCGCCGCCGTAGCTCAGCCGCCGCAGGCCCCGGGTGTGATGAAAGGCCTGGCGAAAGGCCTTCCGCGAGACACGGGAGAGGCCGCGCACCGTCCAGCCCCGGGCGCGGCGTTCCAGCACCTTGCGCGTAGTGCTCTCGACGAGCTTTTGCAGGCGGTTGAGCATGATGGAAAGACCCCCGCCCGCGAGAATAGCCGGCACGCGGCGGCTCGGCAAAGAGGGGGCGCGGTGCGGCGTGCCGGATCGGAGTGCCCCAAATGCCCCCAGCTGTGGGGCCATCCGCTCGGGACGACCTCCTCCGGCTCGGTACCCGCGTCAGCCGGTTGCCCTAGCCTGGACTATGCTGTTAACCAGGCCCGTAAGTGGCTTCCGTTGATGGGCAGACGTCAGGAGGTATGCCATGAAGCAGTTGAGGACTCTCGGCGACGGGGCGCTTCACCTGCTGGCTGTCTCGCTGCTGTTGGCGGCGGGGCCGGCACTCGCGCAGCAAGGCCAGGATCTCACCTTTAGCGGCGACGGCACCTTCAACACCCCGCACGGCGGTCAGGGCATCCAAGTGGCCGTCTACGACGTGGCGGCCGGCGAAGTGGTGGCCTCGGATTCGGGAACCGTCGCGGGCATGGAGGATCCCGCCTTCTCCTTCACCTTCTCCGGGGTGCTCGAGGAGGGCCGACTCTACGACGTGCACTACTGGATCGACTCCAACTTCGGCAAGGGCAGCGAGGGCAGCTGCGACCCGGTGGATGTCGACCATCAGTGGCGGGTCGCCCTCATCGACGTCGACGGCCCGGTGGAGATCGAGGTCTCCCACAACCCGGATCAGCAGGCGCCGGTCTGCAGCAGCTTCGAATAAGTCAGGCAGGGAAGAACCGGCGCCGCTCGGGACGGCGCCGGGTAGGGTCATAGGGGATGAAGTCCCCGTTCAGCTGGAGCCCTTCACCTCCACCGTGCTCAGGGTCCCGAACAGGGTCTCGCCCACCTGGGGCACGGTGGGGCTGGTCGCCACCGCTGCCGATCCGGCCTCCGTGCGGCTGGTCCCGGCGGGCTGGAGGACGTGGCCCCCGAGCACCAACCGCTGCGCCGGCAGGGCTGCCGCATCACCGCGGAAGTGCTCGGCCAGGGAGACGTTGCCACCGCTGCCTTCGGCGGCCTGGATATCGGCCGCGGTGAGCTTGCCCCCCAGGACGGCGCCGTCGGTATCGGCCTGGGCGCTACCGAGGCCGGCGATCGCGAACGTGGCTGCAAAGATGATGTGCCTCATGGCTGTACTCCTTTCAATGGCTTGGTTGCTAAGGACAGGAGTAGCCTACTAATTAGTCCGTATCCGGACAATCCGTATTTGTACTAATCACTGCATAAGACTGTTTCCAACCAACCTGGACGCCATAACCCCTCGCACGCCAGGGACCACCTCGTGGCGCCTCGCCGATTGAGAAAGGGCGCGATTGCATCGGTGCAAACGGCGTTTGCGCGGATGGCTCTTCCGCCACGGAGTCGCTGACGGGGATGCTGCCAGTGCCGGCGGCGGGTCGAACGCCCCGGCACGCCCGGAGTACGACGACCGTGGAGGATATGCCATGAACGAATCCGCATGCCCCAATGTGCGCCGACGGTGGTCGGCCAAAGCCGCCATCACGGGCCGTGCCGTGCGTTCGCCACTGAGGGCGCTGCGTGAGCTGTACATGCACCAACGCGCCGAGGCCGCGTTGCATGCCCTCGATGACCGCATGCTCCACGACATCGGCGTCCGCCGCGACGACATCCGTGCAGTGCTGCGCAGCAACCACGCGCGCCGGGACAGCCGCTGCAAGGACCACCGGGGCAAGAACCAGCAGGGAGATGTGCCGGGGCATTCCGGCGACAACGGCCTGTAGACGACCACAGGAGGTCATCATGGACACTTGGCAGCTCTCGCGCGTCTTTGAATCCCCGCAGGGCCGCATCCGTTGGGATTGCCTCGGCAGCGGCCGCCCCCTCGTGCTGCTCCACGGCACACCCAACTGGTCGTTCATCTGGCGCAACGTCGCGCCGCGGCTCGCCGAGCACTACGCGGTCTACGTCTTCGACTGGCCGGGCTTCGGCAGCTCGGACCGCTACCCGGACCAGAACATTTCCTGGGACGAGCAGCCCCGGCGCCTCGTCGAGCTAACCGACTACTGGGGGCTGGAGCGCCCGGCCGTGGTGGCCTTCGATTTCGCACCGATCTTCGCGCTCCGGGCCCACCTGATGGAGGGCCTGGCACTGGGCCCGGTGGTACTGGCGGACGCCGCCGTGATCCCGCCGTTCGTCACCGACTTCTCGCGCCAGGCGCGGGAGAACATCGGCACCTTCCGGCGCCTGCCGGTGCACATCGCCGAGGGGATGATCCGTGCGCACATCGAGCGCACCACCCACCGGCCGATGGCCGCCGAGGCGCTCGAGGGCTACCTGTGGCCGTGGCGTGGGGCCGAAGGCGTGGCCGCTTACTGGCGCGCCGTCGAGTGCTACGACGAGCATCTGGCGCGGCCCTTGGTGCCACGGCTCGCCGAGCTGGCCGTACCGGTACACGTGCTCTGGGGCGAGCACGACGCCTGGCTGCCACCCGCAATGGGCGAGGTCCTGGCCAACGCCATTCCCGGTGCGGGCCTGGCGTACGTAGCCGGAGCCGGCCATTTCGCCCAGGAAGATAATCCGGGGGGCTTCGTCAAGGCGGTGGCGGGTTTCCTGCGGGAGGCGGGTTACCACTGATCCGTATCACGCTACAATTCATTCCAAACCCCCTCGTGACCGGCAATCAGCGCCCGGATCAGGAAGCGCCGCACCGGAAGCTACGCCGTTCGGCGTAGGGCGGCAACTTCGGCCATCGACTATAATTGACGCTAGGCGTCAACCGGTCGACGGGGGACGAATCAGATGGGGACAGCAAACAGATTGACACGCGCTGCGGGGCGCAGCGCGGCGATGCTGACGGTCGCGGCCGTGATAGCGCTCCTCGCCGGGGCTTGCGACGGCTCAGGCGACGATGGCGACATGACCGCGAGCCGGGCCATTGGCCCGGATGGTGGCACCGTCACATCGGCGGACGGTCGCCTGGTGCTCGATTTCCCGGAAGGCGCGCTGCCGACCGAGAACACCATTACCATCGAGCGGCTCCCGACCGGCGAGTTGCCCTCGGAGTTCCAGGGGGTCGAGGCCGAGAGCGCGTACGCGCTCGGCCCCGACGGCTTGTCGTTCGACGAGCCGGTGCGGGTGCATTTCGACACGCAGGCCGATCCCGCCAATGCCGAGGGCACCCTCGAGGCCCCCACGGGGCTACTGCTGACCGAGGGCAACGGAACCGCCACGCCGATCCCCGATCAGCAGACCCGTTTGACGCCCGATGGCGTGTTACGTACCGGCACACTCCGGCACTTCAGTACGATCACCAGCACGCTCGGCAGCGGCGTGGTCACCATCTCCGGCGTGCCCCACACGATGGTCGAAGGGGAGACGTTCACGGCGAAGGTAACGGTGGCCGTGGAGCCGTTCGCGGACGAGGCGATCGGGATCCGCGAAGCTCGCTATCGCGACGACGTGGCCGGTGATGCGCGGATCGTGCCTCCCGAGACACCCGAGTTCGAGATCGCCCTGACCTCGCCGGCCGAGCCGCCACCCGAGAAAGTGCGGCTCGTGCGGGCCGAGATCGAGTACCGATGCCGGGATGAAGGAGTGCAGGAATATACGCCCACTGTGGATTTTACTCCGATCAACCAACCCGATCGGCGAGACGTCCCGCATTCGGTAGGTCTGCGGCAGGCGGTTTTCTGCCTCGACCCGGACGCCCCGCAATCGGCCCTCACTGCCGACGAGGATCTGCTCGCCGCACTTTCCCCGGGCGCGATCCGTCGCGATGTCAGTCAGCTATTCCAGGTTCAGGCCGAATTGGAGGTGAATGAGCCGGTCGACATCGTTGACACCGTCATCACCACGACGAAACCCGGCGTCGTGAGCTTCCCGCCGACGCTGGCGTCCTCGAATGTGAACACCCGTGACCTCCGGCCCACTCCGCTCAATACCGCACAAGGGTCTGTGTTCACGGTCGTTCGCGACCTGAGTCCGGGCCTGACATCGCGCCAGACATTCACCTACGAGTGCATCGCGGAGGGCGAAACCCGACTGGTCTATGCCTTCAGCGGGCGCGAGACCATCCTGACAACGGACGTCGCGTGCACGTCGGGTGACGTTGCCGACGGTGGTGGCGGGTCCGGGGAGCCGGAATCGGAAGCCGGGCTCCTCATCAGCAACACCACCCGGGAGTTCGACGGCTCGCCGAAGCCGGTCACGGTCTCCACGGATCCGAGCGGGCTCGACGTGGAGGTCACCTACGACGGCAGCCCCGAGCCTCCGGTCAATGCGGGTACCTATAACGTGGTCGCGACGGTTCAGGACGACGCCTTCATGGGCGAAGCGGTCGCGACATTGGCCATCGAGAAGGCTTCGGCAGGGATCCTCATCACGGAAACGATCCAACAGTTCGACGGCGACCCGAAGCCCGTAACGGTGTTGACCAGCCCGGAGGGCCTGAGCACGACGATCACCTATGACGGTCGCGAGCAGGCCCCCAGTGCGGTGGGCACCTACGAGGTGGAAGCCACGGTTTCGGACGACAATTACGAAGGCACGGCGACCGGCACCCTTGAGATCGTGGATTCCACCCCGGAAGAGCCGCCGCAGGTCGACGCGAGCCCGGTGAGTCAGCTCATCGAGCACACCATCGGTGGCTCGCCCTGCCCCACACCGGGGCAACCGATCACGGTGGAGGTCACGGGCGGCGGGTCGGGCGAGGCCAGCGTCTCGGCTGAGGTCAGCGCGGGATTCCTTGCCGTGACGCCAACCTCGACCGCCACCACCCAAGGCACCGCGAGCTATCAGCCCGAGTTCACCTGTAGCGGCTTTGAGAATGGCCTGAACACGGGGACCATCACCTTCAGCGGCGCGGACGCCGAGACCGGGACCGCCTTCGAGCCCGTGAGCGTCGAGGTTCGCGTCGACGTCCAGTGATGCCGGAACGCTCCCGCCCCCCGAAACGGGGGCGTATGACTCGCTGCGGGCGGTTTCGCGGCGCCAGCGCGGGCCCAGGGACCGGCCGACCGAGGCGCCGGCCGCCCCTGGGCGGCCGGCTTCAGGGCTGCGATCAAACCGAACGGAAGTCCACCGCGGGGCCGGCGGGCACGATGGTCGGATCCAGTTCCCCCAGCTCGTCGTAGTAGTGCGCCTTGATGTGATCAAGGCGCACTGTCTCGGCAACCCCTGGCACCCGATACATGCGCCGGGTGAAGGCGGTCAGGGCTGGGTAATCGATGAGCCGATGAAGGTTGCAGCGCAACGCCCCATGATAGGCAGCGTCGAAGCGCACCAGGATGCAGAACAGGTGCCAGTCGCTCTCGGTGATGCGCTCGCCCAGCAAGTAGGGCTGGCGGCCGAGGCGCTGTTCGAGCTCCGCGAGCGTCTCGAATAGCTCGCCCACGCTGCGATCATAGTCGACCTGCGTCCGGGCAAATCCGGCCCTATACACCCCCGCGCAGACCCGTGGCAGGATCTCGGCGTTAAGGGCGTCGATGGCCGCCCGCCGCGACGGCGGGTAGAAGTCCACGGAGGCGTCGCCCCAGCGGTCGAAGGCGGAGTTCAGGATGCGCATGATGTCGTTGTGGAATCCTTGCGATGAGGAACGCAGTTCCACGGGAACAGGAACGCGATTCCAGGCGATGAGGAATGCGGTTCCA